>CALAUY010000172.1 GCA_937892015.1 uncultured Bacteroidales bacterium
TACTATCCCGTGGTTGCGCATCGCCCATTGTATGTGATCACGCTTTGCCAATTATCAATTATCAATTTTCAATTACTTCTGCTCCTTCGTAGAGTTTCTGCCAGCCTGAGACGACGACTCTATCGCCTTGTTGCAGGCCGTGGGTGACGATGACTCCGTTGCCTGCAAAACTGCTGATATCGACCTCCCTGAGTCGGGCTCGGTCGTTGTCGTCGATAGTCCACACCGTTTTTGTTTTTTCGCGCACCTGCATGCACGAGGCGGGCACGATGAATCCGGCAACAGCATCCTTGGCGAGCCGTACTTTACAAACCATGCCGGGAAGCAGTTGTGCATCGGCGTTGGAGAGGGCTATTTTCATCTCGTAACTATGGGAGAGTCTGTCGGCTTTCATGTTGCGTTCGGAGATACGTCCGGAGTAGATGCGGTTGTCGAGTGCGGGGATGAGTATATGTCCCTCGGAGCCGATGCTGACGGCTGCTACCTCGTTTTCGGGGACGGCAAAGAGTACGTTGATGGCAGAGACATCGATGAGTGTGACGGCACGTTGACCGGGCAGCAATTGTTGTCCTTCGCGAAGATCGCACTCACTGATAACGCCGCGCTGCGGAGAGCGGAGAACGCAATCGTCGAGGTTCTTTTGAGCAGCCTCGACAGCAGCGCGTGCTTTCTCTAACTGCGTCTGCATCTCGACCCATTTGACTTCGGAGATGCCGCTCTCGTCGTGCATCTGTTTGAGGCGGGCATAACCGTCTTCTGCCTGCCGGAGAGTGGCCTGTGCGGTGACGAGTAGGCTGCGCTGTTGCGTGTCATCAACACGAGCCAAGATGTCGCCGGCCTGTACGTGGGCGTTCTTCTTGACATATACGCCCGTAATCTTGCCCCCGAGGGGGAAACTGAGGTTGAGGGATGTCGCTTCCTCGATAGTGCCAACATAGTTGCGCATACTGACAACAGTCAGTGTGTCGATACGCAGCACCTCGACCGGCAGTGGTTGCCGGTACTGCGAATAATCCGTATGTTTCTTGCACGACGGCATCAGCGCGGCTGTCAGGGCAAGGAGGAAGAGTATCTTCGATTTCATTGACAGTGTTTTATATTTGTGCAACAAATATCGTGCCAAGTGCATTGATTGACGAGGATTGAGTAGCTCATGCGAAGAAAAAACGGCTCACTATGCACCCCACATGCTTTTCTTGGTAAGCTTTTTTTGCTCCTTGATCTATGTTCTTTATAACCAATAAAAGTTGCGCAAAATGGTGCAAAATTGCACGATATTCTTTACCAAAATGGCACGATTTGCTTCGCTGTGTGCACTTTTCTTGCATTTTTCTTGCATATATGAAAAAAAAGCAGTAACTTTGCAGTCAAAATTGAACGATAATGAAAAAACAACTCTTATTGGTGCTGTTGGCGGTTAGCTGTTGGAGCAGCACCGCAGCATGGGCAGTCGGCGGAGTAGCCGGCTCGGGAGCGAACACATTGAGCGTGGCGGAGAACACCCGTAGTGAATCGTGTGCGGCAGTGTTCGCCGAAGAAGAGGGGACGCGGAATGCGTCCATCAGCGCGCTGGTGGTGAAAGCATCGACCGGCGAAGTAGTAGATGAGCACAACAAAGATATGGTACTTGCTCCGGCATCGTGCACCAAACTGCTGACGACCTGCACGGCGCTGGAGCTGTTAGGTGCTGATTTTCAGTTCCCCACGTACCTCGAATGTCGGCATTGCTCGGGCGGGCTGATTGACGGTGACCTCTACATCCGTGGCACGGGCGACCCGACGCTGGGTTCGCGTGATGTCGGTGACCGACTCTTTCTCGGCAAATGGGTGAACGCGCTCAAGCGGCAAGGCATAACCCGCATCAAGGGCAATGTAGTAGCTGACCTCTCTTTCCTCGACGATGAGGCCACCAACCCGACGTGGGTGTGGGAGGACATGGGCAACTATTACGCGCCCGGCATCTCGGCCATTGCTTACCTTGACAACACGATGGTCATCAACCTCCAATCGACAGAGATAGGCGAGAAAGTGACTATCCTCAGCACCAATCCCGAGTATCCGGACATCGTGTTCGATAACGGTATCCGCGGAGCGGGCATCAACTACGATGGTGCTGTCGTTCAGGGCGTTCCGTTCAGCAACACCCGTTATCTGCGCGGCAGTATCCCTGCCAAACAAGAGGTGTTCGGCCTGAAGGGCGACATCCCCAATCCCGGACTGCTCTTAGCCCATCATCTACGGGCAGCCTTGCTCGACTCGGGCATCGTGGTTGACGGCGGAGTGCAGTACACGTTCCTGCCGGACACTATCCGCCGCACGGTGCTTTATACGCACTTGAGCGAACCGCTGTCGGAGATAGTGCGCGAGACGAACATCGTGTCCAACAACCTCTTTGCGGAGCAGATGTTCCGCTATTTGGGCAGTCGCATGCATACACCGGCCACCATCGACAATGCCATCGACGTCGTACGTAACTGCTGGGCAAACCGCGGCGTTGACCTCAAGACGGCCATCCTCAACGATGGATGCGGGCTCAGCAACGTCAATGCTATCTCCGCCTCACAGTTCGTGAGTCTGCTTACGTACATGCGCAACCAATCGAAACATTGGGACGCTTTCTATGCCTCGCTGCCGGTAAGCGGCGAGTCGGGCACGCTGAAGATACTGCTCCGCAAAACGCCGCTGCAAGGCCGCGTCCATGCCAAATCGGGCACTATCGCGCACGTGCGCTCGTACGCGGGATATATAGAAGGTACAGACGGCGAGACCTACACGTTCGCCATCATTGTCAACCGCGCCTCGTGCAAGTCACGCGTGACCCGAGAGCAAATAGAGAAATACCTGTTGAGGGTGTACGAAAAGATTGGCAATCAATAAACTGCATATTGTCGAGATGCCGTCCACCAACACGTGGTTGCTGGCTCATTGTAAGGAGGAGACCTACCCCAACCTCTTCACTGTATATACGTACCGGCAGACGGCAGGTCGGGGTCAGGCAGGCAACGCTTGGGAGAGCGAACCCGGGAAGAATCTGTCGTTCTCTACGCTCTTTCATCTCCGCTCCGCCGAACAAGCTTCGCGGCTGAACCTGCTGGTGCCATTGGCAATCGTTGAAGCCATGGACAGCACGGACGTGACGCTGAGCATCAAGTGGCCGAACGACATCTATTTCGGGGACAAGAAACTGGGTGGCATCCTCATCGAGAACGTCTTCATCGGTTCGCGCGCGGCGTTTGCGGTTGCGGGCATCGGGCTGAACATCAACCAAGAGCTGTTCGTCTCTGATGCGCCCAACCCCGTCTCGTTCCGACAGATTACCGGCACGACGTACGACCTCGACGCGCTCCTTGACCGTATCGTGGAGCACATGGGGGCGAGATTGTCACTGTTAGACGACTACACGTCGCTCAAACAGGCCTACATGGCGCGTCTTTACCGCAGAGCGGGGTTCTTCCCGTACGTAGAACGCGACGTGAGCACTGCCCCAACAACGATTGCCGATGCCGCAGCAATAAGCGCGGACACGCACCAACCTTTCCTTGCCGAGATTGCGGACATCGACCCTTATGGTCGATTGGTACTGCGCCGCACGGACGGTACCGTGAGCACGTACCACTTCAAGCAGATACGGTTCGTCTTATAACAGAC
>CALAUY010000173.1 GCA_937892015.1 uncultured Bacteroidales bacterium
GAGCGCTCCTGTGGAGCTAGTCTGATTAGTATCGGAAGCTGGAACAAGGAACACGCACAGCGAAGCAGATTGTCCGAACTTGCGAGGAAAGAATCAAACGAATCAAACGAATAGATAACATCCTATATATCAGCAAGATATAGAACCTTTAATATATATTATCGCAACAGTAGTAATCTCGCTTTCTATATCTCGCTCTTCAATCTATGTGTCTCCTCTCCTAAGTGTGCAAAAAGTGTTCAAAGTGTTCAAAGTGTGCAATTTTTTTGTGTCGATAGTAGGAAAATGGTCCAAGAGTAGAGTAGGCAAAGTAAGCAAAGTAGGCATTACATGTGAGCGGATAGTCACTTTTCGAACCACCTCAAGTAAAGACCAACAAAAAAGCAGACGCCGTGAAGTGCCTGCTTTTGAGGTTTCAGAGTGTGATTCTGATGTGTTCGGGGTAGATGTCGCACGGGGCAACGTCTGCTACGCATAAACGCGAGGGCAACGTCTGCTACGCATAAACGCGAGGCGACATCTGCTACGCGATTAAAGAAGAGCAATCGTCGTGTCCTCTTCGCCCTCAGTGAAGGCGAGTTTATTCTCGCGTGCCAACCAACCAATGGCCTGGTTGAACTCTTCCGCTTTCAGTTTAGTAGCCTTTTTGAGGGCTTTCGAAGTGAGTGCACCGCCTTGCAGTGCTTTCCAGATAAGACCGGCGTTCTCACCAATCATTTCTACTGTCATAATACCAATTTTAATTAAAGACTGTAATACCTAAACACTTGGCATTGTTCCAAATGCGGTGCAAAGATACAACTTTTATCTGATATATCATAATTTTTTGCCCAAAATCTTAAACACAGAATATCTATTCTTAACAAACGGAATCACTTTGCGTTTTTTGAAGGCTGTTTTTGGCGATGTCAAGGACAGGTGAGTGTAATTTCGGAAATAGCAAAATCCGGCTCTTGAAGCCGGACTTTGCTGAGTCATACAAAAGTTGGATGGCGACGGTTTATTTGTCGGCGAGAACTTTTTCTACGTATGCGATTGCGTCGCCCACAGTGGCAATCTTGGTCGTTTCGCCATCAGGAATGGTGATACCAAACTCTTTCTCGAAATCCATGATGAGTTCAACGGTGTCGAGACTATCCGCGTTGAGGTCAGCAGCCAGAGAGGCTTCGGGGGTTACGGCCGACTTTTGTACGCCAAGCTTTTTGGCGATCATGTCGATAACTTTGTCTTGAATGTCATTCATAATAGTATGTGTTTTTTACTGTTTTTTTACTGTTCGTTATAGTGTTCGCACACTTTGCGGCTGCAAAGTTACAAATAATTTTTGATATATGCAAGTTTTTTTGAAAAAAAATGCTATTTATTCGTCAAAAAAGTGTTATTCTTCGTCGAATTTGACTTTTATCTTGCCAACTCTCATCCCTCCTTTGCCCATTTGTGAGAGTACTACCTCATGATTATCGGCATCGAGAACACGTTCGCCATTGAAGATATGATGGGTGTGTCCACCGATGATGATATCGACGTTGTGCATCTGTTTGGCCAGCACCAAATCGCTCACGCCGTTGGAGTTGTCGGTTCCCAGATGACTGAGCACGATGATAAGTTCGCAATGTTTCTTATTGCGTAGCATGTCGGCAGTCTCGTTGATGACGGGTAGCGGGTCGAGGTAACGTATGCCGCCGAAATTGTCTTTCGCAATCAGGTCGTCGGGCGATACGCCTACACCGATGATACCTATCTTGTGACCGCCGCGTTTGAGCACGATGTATGGCTTAACCAGTCCTTCAAGGGGCGTGCCGGTGCAGTCGTAGTTGGCGCAGACGAGGGGAAATTTAGCCAAGCGGAGCAGCATGGCCAGCGTGTCGAGTCCGTTATCGAACTCATGATTGCCGAACGTGACGGCATCGTAACCCATCCGGTTGAGAGCCTCTACCTCGACTCTTCCGCGGAAATAGTTGAAGAAAGGCGAACCCTGCGAGAAATCTCCCGCATCCAATAGCAGCAGTTCGGGATCGACTGCACGCTCCATTGCTATCAGTCCCATCCGTCGCGCGTAGCCGCCAAGGTCAGCGTTCTTCTCCGCTTTCGGGTTAGTCGGCTCTACTTGTGAGTGCGTGTCGTTGGTGTGCAGGATAGTGATAACGGGTGCTTTTGGAGCACATCCCGTGAGCATCATCGCGCACGCGCACGCGCATGTGGCGCACGCGCACGCGTATTTAATAAAGTGTCGGATGGATACGGGAGTAATGGTGTGTTTCATATCAAAAATGTTTGGCTATTTCTGTTTCTGTAAGAACGGTGAGAACGGTCTTGCCGTCAGGTGTCTTGGTGTACACGGGCAGGGCAAACAGTCGTTTGAGGATGCTCTGCATGTCTTGTTCGGTGAGCGTCTTGCCGGGCGCAACAGCTGTGTTACGCGCCATAGCGAGTGCTATCTGTCTGTTCCATTCGGTCTTGGCACTGATGCCCGTCTCTCTGACTGCGGCGAGGATGTCGGTGAGGCAGCGTTGCGGTGCTTCGTTGCCGAGCAAGGCGGGGACGCTGTTGATGGCATACGAGGTGGAGGAGAGTTGCTCTAACTCAAACCCGACATCGAGGAGTTGGTCTTGCAGTTGACGCATGAGTAGCATGTCGTCCGCTGACAGTTCAATCACTTCGGGGAAGAGTAGGGACTGCTGAATGGCGCGACCTGAACGCATTTGCTGTTCTATCTCGGCGAAGAGAACGGTCATGTGTGCGCGGTGCTGGTCAACCAGCATCAGTCCGTCGATAGAGGGAAAAGCGAGGTATCCGCCGCGCAACTGAAGGGGCTTGACATCGTCGGGCAGTACCACTTCCTGCGTCAGTTCGGGCTCATCGTAGAGCCTCTCCCAGCCCTTGACGGGCTGTCTGCGGGGCGAGGCAAAAGTGGCCGCAGACGACTCTCTTTGGAACGACTGCTGCTCAAACGGGTTGTAGTTCGGGTTGAACGACATGCGCGGCTGAGTCACTTGACTGGGATTGATGGTCGTTTGTGGCAGGTCAAGCTCGTTGAGTGGCGTGTCGAAATCGATGCTGGGTGCTATATGGAACTTGCCGAGCGACTCTCTCACTGCCGCTTGCAGAATCTGCCATATCGTCTGTTCATCCGCGAATTTTATCTCTGTTTTCGTCGGGTGGATGTTCACGTCGATGGACTCCGGCGCCACTTCAAAATAGATGAAGTACGACGGGTTATGTTCGGGCGGTAACATCCCTTGATAAGCGGTGAGAACGGCCTTCTGGAAGTACGGATGCCGCATGTAGCGGTTGTTGACGAAGAAATACTGTTGCGGAGTCTTGCTCGCGTATTCGGGTTTGCCCACAAACCCGCGGATAGAGATGATGTCGGTGTCCGTTCGCAGTTCGACCAGTCCGGCAGTGAACTGGTTGCGTTGACTCTTGCCAAACACCTGCTCAATGCGCTGTTTATGCGTGCCTTTGGGTAGGTCGAGCAGCACCTCATCATCGCTCACAAGAGTGAAAGCCACTTGCGGATTGACCAGCACCATGCGGTAGAACTCCATCAGGATATTGCGCAGTTCGGTGCGGTTGGGCTTGAGGTACTTGCGCCTTGCCGGCGTATTGAAGAAGAGGTTCTTCACGCGGATGTTCGTTCCGACAGGTGCTTGACATATCTCTTGCCGCAGCACTTCTGACCCGCTTATCTCAAGCAGTGTGCCCACCTCATCCTCTGCTCGGCGGGTAGTCACCTCCACTTGTGCCACGGCACAGATGGCGGCCAATGCCTCTCCGCGAAAACCCATTGTGGTGAGGGCGAAGAGGTCGGACGCATTGCTTATTTTCGATGTGGCGTGACGCTCGAAAGCCATCCGCACATCCGTTTCGGACATTCCCTTGCCGTCATCAATCACCTGAACGAGCGTCCTGCCGGCTTCGCGGACGAGGACCTGTATGGTCGTCGCGCCCGCGTCCAGCACCTCTTTCGAGAAGATCGGAAGAGCACACGTCTGAACTCCAGTCACATCACGATC
>CALAUY010000174.1 GCA_937892015.1 uncultured Bacteroidales bacterium
ATAACTATTCAGGTCATAGAAAGCTAACTCTCTAACTGATGCTAAGGCGTCAACCTGGATTGTTATACCTGTCTCAGCTTCTCCTGTATAGTACAGAACCTTATCCTTTACTATTCGAATATTACCAACTTCCCAAACATCGAAGTTATCATCATCAGTAAGACTTGTTTCTGTATCTGGAAATGGTAGTTCAAACAGCGGTTCAACACCACCAAATGGTATTGTGGTATCCGCTAAAGAGTAAAGGAATGGGTCGGGACAGAGTATGCTGATTTGGCCTGTCGACTTATCAGAAAAGATATTAGGTTCATTCTTCTCAACTATTCCTGAAGTTGTAAGCTCTCTAGTATCAGTCTTAACTACTAGAGTGATGAATTTCTTGACTGGGAAGAACTTGTCAGCTACATGTCTTGATTGCTCAATGTCGTTTCCCCAGTACTTCACTGTGAATACAATATTACGTTTTGTTAATTTAGCAGAGTTAACAGTGTGGTAGTCGCTGCCTGCCAAATCTGTTAAGTTAACATCTGCTTGTACTTGGCCTAAGCCAGTAACTGACGTAATAGCCAACCCAGACGAATCCGGGTCAGCCAATGTCAGTTCCAAACTTTCACCTAAGTGATTTGTGACTATGAATGATTTTATCATCTAAAAGCCCCTTTCAATTGTTCCGCCGCTAATCTATTAAGTCTATAAGACTCGTATGGATCAATGTTCTTAGGCGAATTGTTTGTTTGGTTAAATATGATTGTTTGGTTATTTGGTTATTCTTCGTTGATAACATTCGATGGTGTTGCGGATAAGCATCGCAATGGTCATCGGTCCGACGCCTCCCGGTACGGGCGTGATGGCCCGCGCAATGGGTGCAACGCCATCGTAGTCCACATCTCCGACGAGGCGTCCGTTGGCGAGGCGGTTGATACCCACATCGATGACGGTGGCACCGAGTTTGACCATTTCGGCGGTAATCATGTGCGGGCGACCAACAGCCACGACGAGAATGTCGGCAGTGCGACATACAGCGGCAAGGTCGGCGGTGCGACTGTGGGCGATGGTGACGGTGCAGTTTTTGTCCAAGAGCAGTTTGGCCACGGGCTTACCGACGATATTACTGCGACCCACTACGACGGCGTGTTGCCCCGCGAGGGGTGTAGTCGTTGCTTCCAGTAAGGCCATGATGCCTTTCGGCGTACAAGGAACGATTGTCTGTCGGTTGAGCCAAAGTCCTGCCACATTGGAAGGGTGAAAACCATCCACATCTTTTTCGGGCGCGATGGCTTCAATGATGCTCAGCTCGTTGATGTGATGAGGTAGAGGCAGTTGCACCAAGATGCCGTCCACCAGCGGGTTGTCGTTACGCTCGTGGATGAGTCTGAGTAGTTCGTCCTCGGTAGTCGTTGCGGGCAGACGGAGCAACTCGCCATCGAGTCCGCAATACTCGGATGCTTTGATCTTGCTGCGGACATACGACATGCTGGCAGGGTCTTCTCCGACGATAATCACGTCGAGACAAGGTTTGCGGCCATACTGAGCGGTGAGTCTCGCCACTTCGTCACGCATCTCGTTGCGCAAAGTCTGTGCTATTTGTTTTCCGTCGATAATCATAAAGCTTGGTATGCTATATCGGTTCTGTAGAATAGATTGTCGCAGTGTATTTTCTGTATTTCGTCGTACGCGTGTTGGCGCGCTTGGGGGATGTTGTCGCCGTGTGCGACACACATGAGCACACGTCCGCCATTGGTGAGCAGATGTCCGTTCTCGCGGGTCGTGCCCATGTGCAGCACGAGTCCGTCGAACTGTTCCGTGCCGGTTATCTCCGCGCCTTTTTTATACGTGCCCGGATAACCTTTAGATGCAAGAACGACTCCAACGGTGGCCTGTTGTTGCCACACGAGCGGTGGCAGTTCGTTTCCTGTGGCAATAGCGTGGAAGACAGTGTACGCATCCGTTTCGAGTAGCGGCAGAACGACTTCGGTCTCGGGGTCCCCGAAACGGGCGTTGAACTCTATGACGCGGATGCCCTCGGGCGTTTTCATTAGTCCTCCGTAGAGAACGCCTGTGAGTGGTGTTCCCTCGTTGGCCATGGCATCTGCCACAGGTTGGAGGATGTGGCGGAGTGCCCACTGCTCCTCTTCGGGGCTGATGAAAGGCAGCGGAGTGTATGCGCCCATTCCGCCTGTGTTTGGTCCTTTATCCTCATCGAAAGCGCGTTTGTGGTCTTGTGCGAGTGGCATCGGATAGACGCGGTGGTGGTGTACGAATGCCATAAAAGAGAACTCGGGTCCTTGCAGGTAGTCCTCGATGACCACCTTTCCTTTGCCAAACGCCTCTCCGACGAGCATGTCGCGGAGCGTAAGGTCGGCTTGCTGTTCGTTCTCGGCAATGACGACACC
Source organism: uncultured Bacteroidales bacterium (assembly GCA_937892015.1). Classification (GTDB taxonomy): domain Bacteria; phylum Bacteroidota; class Bacteroidia; order Bacteroidales; family Paludibacteraceae; genus Colicola. The sequence continues at coordinate 2,394 of CALAUY010000174.1, forward strand.
CTTCCCTGCTGCAAGTCCATCGTATTTAAGGACGGTGGGGTACGTGTTGCGGGAACGGACGTAACGGAGAGCCTCGTTGTAGTCGGCAAAACTGCGATAGGCTGCAGTCGGGATGTGGTGACGCGCCATGAGTTGCTTGGCAAACTCTTTGCTCGACTCAATCTGTGTGGCGGCTCGTGAATGCCCGAAAACGGCCACTCCCGCCTCGCGGAACGCATCGGCCACACCCGCTGCCAGTGCCGCCTCGGGTCCGACGACGCAGAGGTCAACTTGGTGGGTAAGTGCAAAGTCGAGCAGTTGTGGCACGTTGGTGTCGGCAATGGGGACACACTCGGCCAATTGGGCAATCCCTGCATTGCCCTGGGCGCAATAGATATGCTCCACTTGCGGACTGCGACTGAGTTGATAGACGATGGCGTGTTCACGTCCTCCTGAACCTATAACAAGTACTTTTTTCATCGGTGTACGAGGTTGGTGTTTTTTTTCATCGGTGTACGAGGTTGGTGTTTTATTTCATCGGTGTACGCGATTAGTGTTTGAAATGTCGCATGCCTGTCATGAGCATGGCTATACCATGTTCGTTTGCGGCATCGATACTCTCTTGGTCGCGTACACTGCCGCCGGGTTGTACGATGGCTCGTATTCCGTATTGAGCTGCTGTTTGTACGCTGTCGGCAAAGGGGAAGAACCCATCGGAGGCCATGATGAGTCCTGCATCGCGGATGTCTTGTTCCTCGGCTTTAAGTGCTTCTTCTGCCTGTTTGAGCGCAATAGCGGCCGAACCTACGCGGTTCATCTGGCCTGCTCCAACGCCGTACGTACGGCCGTTCTTGGCCACTAAGATGGCGTTGGACTTGACGTGTTTGACGATACGCCACGCAAACTGTAAGTCGGTCAGTTGCTCGTTGGTGGGTTGCGTCGTGGTGACGCACATCTCTTTGGTGAGGGGGAGCGTCTGCATGTCTTGTTCTTGAGCGAGTAGTCCCCCGTTGACCGAGACGTATTGCATCTGCGGTGCGGCATCGGCCGACATGTCCACTTCAAGCAGACGTAGGTTCTTCTTGGTTGTGAGGACTTCGAGAGCCTCGGGCGTGAAGGCCGGTGCCATGATTATCTCGAGGAAGATAGGGTGCATCTGCTCTGCCATCTGTTTGGTGAGGGTGCAGTTAGTGGCCACTATTCCACCGAAAATAGACACTTTGTCGGCCTCGTAGGCTTTGCGCCATGCGTCCAGTCCGTCGGTGCCGATGGCCGCACCGCACGGGTTCATGTGCTTGAGTCCGACGCAGAAAGGCGTGTTGGTGAACTCACGCACGATGTTCAGGGCGGCGTTAGCATCTTGTATGTTGTTGTATGAGAGCTCTTTGCCGTGAATCTGCCGTGCCGTGGCGAGTGAGAAGGGGACGGGTTGCATAGCGGCATAGAATTTAGCCTGTTGGTGGGGGTTCTCGCCGTATCTAAGACTCTGACGAAGATCGTACTCGAGGAACAGTTTTTCGTTGAGTCCTGCCGCACGACGCATGAACGTGGCGATGCACATGTCGTACTCGGCCGTGTGGGTGTACGCCTTGGCGCTGAGTTGAAGACGCGTCTCGGGGGTGGTGTTGCCTTGCGACTGAATCTCGCTGAGTACCATCGGATAGTCAGCAGGGTCGCAGACGACGGTGACATCGTTGTAGTTCTTGGCGGCAGAGCGTAACATAGATGGTCCGCCAATATCGATATTCTCGATGGCGTCTGCCATGGTGACACCCTCTTTGGCAATAGTCCGGCGGAACGGGTAGAGGTTGACGCAGACGAGGTCGATGAGACTTATCTCATTGTCGCGTAGTGCCTGCATGTGTGAGGGTTCGTCTCGGCGTGCGAGTAGTGCGCCGTGCACTTTGGGGTGGAGTGTTTTGACGCGTCCGTCGCAAATCTCGGGGAAACCCGTGACCTCGCTGATGCCGATGGTGTGGATACCACTATCTTCGAGCAGGCGTTGCGTGCCGCCTGTAGCGATGATTTGCCATCCGGCAGTTTGGAGTCCTTGGACGAACGGAACGAGTCCTGTTTTGTCACTTACACTTACTAATGCTCTCTTCATTATCTTATGGTTATCTTATGGTTATCTTATGGTTATCTTATGGTTATCTTATGGTTCTGTTTTTTAGGATTGTATTACGTTCTCTCCCTCGACTACAGAACCTATTATTTGTGCGGTTTGGCCGTGTGAGGCGAGGATGCGTATTGCTTCATCGGCTTGTGAGGGGTTGAGCGCAATAACCATTCCGATGCCCATGTTGAAGATGTTGAACATCTCGCGGTGGGGGATATGGCCGTGCTTTTCGAGGAAACGGAAGACGGGCAGAATCTGCCATGTGCCTTCCTGAATAGAGAAGGCTTGTCCGGGGAGGAAGATGCGGGGGATGTTTTCGTCGAATCCTCCGCCTGTGATGTGTGCCACTCCGTGTACATCGAGGTGGTGAATAACGTCGAGGACGGGCTTAACGTAGATTTTTGTGGGGGTAAGGAGTACTTCTCCGAGCGTCTTGTCGGGGTCGAGTTCGGGGTAGATTGTGTGCAAGTCTAAACGGGCATCTCTGATAATCTTCCGTACGAGTGAGTAGCCGTTGGAGTGTACGCCGGAGGAACTGATGCCGAGAAGGACATCTCCCACGGACACTTTGGTTCCGTCGATGAGTCGGGATTTCTCGACTACACCGGTTGTATAACCCGCTATGTCGTACTCGCCGTCGGCGTACATGCCGGGCATTTCAGC
>CALAUY010000175.1 GCA_937892015.1 uncultured Bacteroidales bacterium
AACGCCCGACCCCTACGTCCCGAACGTAGTGCGCTACCAACTGCGCTACTTCTCGTTTGCGACTGCAAAGTTACTGCTTTTTTTTGGATTGTGCAAATAATTTGGCGAAAAAATCGCTTTTAGGGGCAAAAATTTTACTTCTTGCGCCTAAAAGTGGTTTTTTTCGGAGTATTTTGCGCCTTTTTGATAATCTCTTCGCATTCCTCTCGCGTCAGATTATCCACATTGGTATCGCGTGGGATTTTGTAGTTATTGTCGCCATGCTTGATATATGCCCCGCCAAAATGACTGGGGAAAACTTGTATATCTCCGAACACATGGATAGGGGTTGCGGCTTTCTGTTTGTTGACCAACAGTTTTTCGGCCTCTTCCATCGTTATCTGGAGCGGGTCGATACTCTTCGGGATGCTGACGTACGTGTCTCCGAAACGTACGTACGGCCCGAACTTGCCTCGCCCGACGATGATTTGTTGGCCGTCTTTCTCGCCCAACGTGAACGGCAGGGCCGACTCGAAGAGGGCAAGTGCCTCCTTGAGCGTGATGGAGTAGTACGACTGCCCTTTCTTCAGCGGGGCGAACAGCGGTTTTTCCTCGCCCTTGGTATCGCCAATCTGGGCGAGCGTGCCGGTCTTACTTATCCAGACATATACGGGCTTGCCGCTGTCGGGGTCTTTGCCCAAGAGTCTTCGACTGGGTACGGGGCCGGCCGGCACGTCCTTCACAGCCTCATGGAACGGATGGTAGAACTTATCGATGACATCTACCCATTCGGCGTTGCCTTTAGCAATTTGGTCGAAATCTTCCTCCACTTTGGCGGTGAAATCGTAGTTGAGAATCTCCGGAACGGCCTCAACGAGGAAATCGTTGGTGAAACGTCCGAGATCAGTCGGCAACAGTTTGCCGGCCTCTGCCCCTACTGTCTCCGACTTGGTTCTGTCCGTCAGTTTGCCGTTTCGCAGCGTGATAATGTTGATGTTTTGTTTCTTTCCGGGCACTGACCCGTGCTCCACGTATTTGCGTCGCTGAATAGTCTCGACTGTCGGGGCGTACGTTGAGGGTCGTCCGATGCCAATCTCCTCCATCTTCTTCACCAGCGAAGCCTCAGTATAGCGCATCGGGGGTTTAGAGTACGTCTGTTGTGCAACGATTTCTTTGGTTTTCAGGGCGAGCCCGCTCTCCACTTGCGGGAGCAGTGCTGTCACTTTCTCTTGCTCGTCGTCGGTTGACTGTACGTATGCTCGCATAAAACCATCGAAGACGATGGTCTCGCCTGAAGCGACGAAGAGGTAGGGACATCCCTCGCACGTCACTTCGATGCGGGTTGTCTCTACTTGGGCATCGGCCATCTGCGATGCGATGGCCCGTTTCCATATCAGTTCGTAGAGGTTACGCTCATCGGGAGTGCCGCTGACCGTGCGGTTGCTGAAATACGATGGGCGGATAGCTTCGTGGGCCTCTTGTGCGCCTTTCGTTGTTGTATGGAAATTGCGCGCCTTATGGTAGTTGTTGCCGTACAGGTCGAACACTTCTTCTTTGGCCGTGGCGATGGCGAGACCGGAGAGCGTGATGGAGTCGGTTCGCATGTACGTAATCTTGCCCGCTTCGTAGAGCGACTGCGCAACGCGCATCGTCTTGGCTACAGAGAAATGCAGTTTGCGTGCTGCTTCTTGCTGCAAAGTGGAGGTGGTGAAGGGCGGTGCAGGCGATTTGGTGCCGGGTTTGTGCTGTACATCACTCACGCTGAACGTTGCCTCGCCGTATTGGGTCAAGAATTTCAGAGCCTCGTCGCGCGTAGCAAAACGGTGGTTGAGTTCGGTCTTGAGCAGCACTTCTTCATTGTTGTCGTTGCGCCCGACAAAATCGGCCGTGACGCGGTACGTGGCGGTGGAGCGGAACGCCTCTATCTCTCGTTCGCGCTCAACAACCAGTCGTGCGGTGGCCGACTGCACCCGTCCGGCACTGAGACCGGTCATTATCTTGCGCCATAGCACAGGCGACAACTCGAATCCGACGATACGGTCCATTACGCGCCGCGCTTGCTGCGCATTGACAAGATTATAGTCTATACCCCGCGGATGCTCGATAGCGTCGAGTACGACTGCCTTGGTGATGACGGGAAAAACGATGCGCCTCGTTTTGTCGTCAGGCAACTCCAGCACCTCTTTCAGGTGCCATGCAATGGCCTCTCCCTCACGGTCATCATCAGACGCAAGCCATACGGTGTCGGCTTTCTTGGCCTCTTCGCGCAATGTCTGCACAATCCGCTCTTTATCTTTCTCTAATACGTAATTCGGCTTGTAGCCGTGCTCAATATCCACGCCCATACTGTTCTTGCCCAGCCCCTCAATGTCGCGGACATGCCCTTTGGAGGCAAGAACTTTGTACTCTTTTCCCAGAAAACCGCTTATCGTTGTGGCTTTCTCCGGAGACTCAACTATGACTAAATTTTTGTTCATTTATGCTCAATTGTCACGAAAACGGGTGCAAAGATACTGCTTTTTTTTGAAATAATCAAAATTTTTAGGCAAAAAAAGCTCTTTTTTGGCAAAAGTTTTGGTAAAATGCCAAATTATTTGTATCTTTGCAGAAAATTTTAAGACATAATGAAGCTAAAAGGAGTCCTTTCGAACAAAAATATTGTTCTTCGTATCGTCGTTTGGTTTTTGCTTATTTTGGTCATGACGCTACCGACGATGATTATCTGGCGCGCTGTTGTGGGGCCCGACCCGTCGCTTTCGGCACTCAAAACGTTCCAAGTGCTGCAGACGTTTGCCGTGTTTATCGTGCCGGTACTGGTGTTGGCGTATCTGAGCAAGGAGCGTCCGTTGGCGTGGTTACACCTCACGCAAGGCATGAGTCTTCGGACGGTGCTGTGGGTGATGGCGATGATTCTCGTTCTCTCGCCCGGCATCAATCTGCTGAGTTGGCTCAACGAGCAGGTTAATCTGCCCGAGTGGTTGTCGGCCATCGAGGCGCAGCTGCAAGCAACAGAAGAGGCGGCAGATGCGCTGACGAGGCTATTTGCCGAAGCGGACACTATCCCCGAGCTGCTCCTCAACCTCGTTATCATGGCGCTGCTTCCAGCTATTGGCGAGGAGCTCTGTTTTCGCGGGGGGTGTCAAGGCTTGTTCCCTGACGGCACGGCCGGACCGATGCCGGAGGGCGACTCCCCTTATAGTAAACGCGTACGCTTGCGCGCACGCACGCACGTGGCAGTATGGGTGACGGCCTTCCTATTCTCGGCGATGCATTTTCAGTTTTACGGGTTCATCCCCCGCATGTTGTTAGGTGCATTACTGGGTTATCTGCTCTGCTTTTCGGGCTCGCTCTACGTGCCCATGCTCGCACATTTCACCAACAACGCTTTCGCTGTCAGCTGTTTCTATCTGTCGGGGAAAGGGCTGGTCAGTGAAGAGGCCATGGAGACCTTCGGTAGTGGCGGCACGTGGTGGATGGGCGTAATCAGTCTGATTGCGGGCTGCTTGATGATGTATTTCTTCGCTCGGCAACAATCATCAGCGCGGCATCCTTGAGTTCGTCCGGCAAAGCGATGTTGCGCAACTGCAGACTGCGCAACCAACCCGCTATCTCGGAGTCGTGTAGTGTAGAGAAAACGTCATTTAGGTCGTGCATATCGCGCTCGGAGAACGTTGAGGGGTCGAGTCCTGCAAGGCGGTCCAACTCCTCGTCGTCGTAATAGACAATCTCGGGTCGGGTGGTAAGGAGGCTCTCACGCTCGCATACCAAATGTCGCCCGCAACAGGCATCGTCCACCGGCACACGAATCATATGATCGGCCTGTGGATTGGCTTTTTTGCGCTTACGTTCGCGCCATTCGGTCAACACCAGCGTCACAAGACCTAAAGCCAAAAACGCCACTAATATCAAGATATTCTCTACCAAACCCAATAGAATTGCTTATACTGCGTCTTCCTCTACCTTGAGGTTGCTGATGATGAAGTTCTGCCGCTCGGCAGTGTTCTTGCCCATGTAGAACCGCATCAAGTCGGCCACTGCATCCTCTTTGCGAAGCATCACTTGGTCGAGGCGCATCTCTTTGCCGATGAACCCCTTGAACTCGTCGGGTGAAATCTCGCCAAGTCCCTTGAATCGGGTTATTTCCGGTGCGGGCTTCAGGTCTTCGATGGCTTGCAGTCGCTCTTCTTCGGAGTAACAGTAGCGCGTCTCTTTCTTGTTCTTGACGCGGAAGAGTGGCGTTTGCAGGATATAGACGTGCCCTTTCTTCACGAGGTCGGGGAAGAACTGGAGGAAGAACGTCAGCATCAAGAGCCGTATATGCATGCCATCAACATCCGCATCGGTGGCGATAATCACTTTGTTGTAGCGAAGGTCATCAAGTCCTTCTTCGATATTGAGGGCCGACTGCAAGCAGTTGAACTCCTCGTTTTCGTACACCAGTCTTTTGGACAGTCCAAAGCTGTTGAGGGGTTTACCGCGGAGCTGGAACACCGCTTGCGTGTTCACGTCGCGACTCTGGGTGATAGAGCCCGACGCGGAGAGTCCTTCTGTGATGAAGATGCTACTTGCTTCGCGCAGATCGTCCTCACTATCTTTGGAGGCAAACTGCGGCTTACTGTCGTTATAATGGATGCGGCAGTCGCGGAGCTTGGGGTTGTTCACGAGGTTTTTCTTCGCCCGTTCGCGCGCTTGCTTAGTCACCCCCGCGATAGCTTTGCGCTCACGCTCGCTATCCAAAATCTTCTGCAGCATCACTTGCACCACTTCGGGATGTTTGTGCAGGTAGTTGTCGAGTTCGCGCTTGACGAAGTCGTTGACGAACTTATTGACACTGATACTGCCCTCTTCGCTCGACATGTCTCTCGAACCGAGTTTCACTTTCGTTTGGCTCTCAAAGACCGGCTCTTGAACGTTGATGGCGATTGCTCCGACTACACCATTGCGGATGTCCGACAGGTCCATGTTCTTGCCGTAGAACTCCTTGATGGTCTTGCCAATAGCCTCGCGAAAGGCCGTCTGATGTGTGCCGCCTTGTATAGTATGTTGACCATTGACGAACGAGAAATACTGGTCGTTGTTTTGGTCAGTATGTGTCAGCGCTATCTCGATATCTTCGCCGCTCAAGTGGATGATAGGGTAGAGGGGCTCCACGTCCATGTTCTCCGTGAGCAAGTCGAAGAGGCCGTTCTTCGAGAGAAATTTCTGTCCGTTAAAAATCAGTGTAAGGCCGGAGTTGAGGTACGCATAATTGCGCATCATCGCCTCAATGATGTCAGCGCGGAACATGTAGTTTTCGAAGAACCCCTTGGTTGAGTCGGGAGCGAACTCAATGAGTGTACCGCGCTCTTTGTTCTCGGTATTATCCACAATGCCACTGTCGCTCACCAACTTGCCTTGAGCGAACTCTACGCGGCGATATTTGCCCTCACGAACCGACTCCACCACAAAACGATTGCTGAGCATGTTGACGGCTTTCGTTCCCACACCATTGAGTCCCACGCTCTTCTTGAACGCTTTGGTGTCGTATTTGCCACCGGTGTTGAGCATTGACACTGCGTCCACCAATTTGCCCAACGGAATGCCTCGTCCGCGGTCACGAACACGCACTTCGCCGTTCTCCACTCCGCAACTCACCGACACCTCTATGACGCGGCCCTCACCCATCCGGAACTCATCGATAGAGTTGTCAATCGTCTCTTTGATGAGCACGTAGATGCCGTCATCAGAATGACTGCCATCGCCCAGTTTGCCGATATACATGCCCGGACGACGACGGATATGCTCGCGGTCATCGAGGTGGATGATGTTCGCTTCGTTGTAACTCACGTTCGTGGACTCTTCTATGTTCTCCATTGTTGCTTCGTTTTGTCTTTTGGGGTTATGCGAGGGTGCACTGACGTACACCCTCGGCCGGTGTTATTTCGATTCACTCTGCTCGTCTTTCTTTTCTTCATCTTCGCTGTTTTTGTTCTTTTTGCGGAAGAAGAAAATCGGACTGCACATGAGCAACAGCATCACAACAGCTGTGATGATGATTCCTGTGTTTATTTCCATATGTCGTTTTGTTAAAAGGTTAATACTCAGTTTGTTTCACATACTAACCGAGCCCTTCTACCAAAACGATGAAAACGGAAAAGCAATGCTTTCGGGCGGCAATGAGATGCCCGATTCGCGGACACTACGGCAGATGCGTAGCAGCGCAAACAACGCGCGTCTTTCCGCCGATTGGGCTGTGCCGACAGACTGCGACGAAGTGTGTTGACGAGCCGTTAACGATGGCACAATCAGCGTCTGCCCATGCTGCTCAATAGCGTAAGGCCGCGATGCCGGATAACTCGTGAGGCTGCATGTCGCGTCTGTCGGTTGGGTCTGCTGCGCTTGGCTCGATGCATCTACCGGCAGGGCCCGACACGTTGCTTGAGGCCATGAGTTCCATTCGCCCAAGACCACTGCCAGCACTGCGCCGCACAACCATATTAACCACTTTTTCCGTTTCACGGTGCAAAATTACAAAAAAGTTTTGACATGTGCAAGAAAAAAGTGAAAAAAGTGCATTTTTGGGGTTGTTTTTTATTTTCCTTGCTCTTATTAGTCCCCTTAGTCCCCTTAGTCCCCTTAGTCCCCTTAGTCCCCTTAGTCCTATTGGTTCTAATCTGATTCCTCCCCTAAGGTAGGGGAGGTCCCGCTTGCGGGGGAGGGGTATGAAACTGTCGTCTTTGCTCTTCGTCGTTCTCTCTTTTTGTTCACATATCCTTTCTCCTCCCCTCAAGCACACCCATCCTTACCACAAACACCATTTTTTCTTTAAACATATTTCCACGTTGAGCACAAAAAAGCCCCGGAATCCCGAGGCTTTTTTTTTCGCAATGTTGGGTTCAATTATTGGAGAACCGTTCCGAGAGCGTTGTAACGAACGCCGTTCTTGATGATAACCACCTGACCGTTCTCAATCACCTTCTGAACCTTCGCGTCACCGTTGATGTTGTCGAGAGCCTCAACGAGAATCTCGGCAGCAACAGGAGTCTCAACCATTCCATCATAAGGCAAAGCTACGGGAACAATCTTCTCATTGGAGTTACCAATAGTATAGAGGTTATGTCCATAGTCAATAGCGAAGTCGTTCAAGTTGCGGCTGATACCGATAAGATCCATTTCGTACTTCTTAGTGAGCACAGGAGCCGAACCGGCAGCGTGATTAACGTCAAAAATCTGCATGTGACCGGTTCCGCCTACTCGCTGACCCGTTCCGATGATAAGCATACCATCCTGCAAACGAGCATTACCACCACCATTCAAACCATTACCGTTCAAGCTGAAAAGAACAGAGTCGTTCTCCGACAGAGCCCAGTCAGCTACACCGGCTGCATCAACGTGTACAAGAGCACGCTGTGCAATGGCAGCTGCACGGTTGCCAATATACCAGTAACCTTCTGTTTCATCATAAGCAATACCGCAGTTGGCAGCTACAGGAACAACCTCACTACCCACAACTGCAGAAAGGGTGTCAGCCGTGGTGGCAGCACCTGACCAAGAAGTAGCCGTACCAAGTTTGTACGTAGCAATCATGAAATCATTGCCTGAATAGCTGGAGAAAGCATTGGTGTTGCAGTTAAGCATGATAATCTCAAGGTCTTCACCTTCACCGCGAACGTCAAGACCGCAGTTGATACCGGTAATATAATTGCCGTCAGCGTCAAGAGCTACACCGTCAGTGAGGGCATTGCTGAAGATAGGAGTCCAAGTCTGGAGGTCAGCCGATACTTCGTAAAGCGGTGACATGCGGTCGTCCTGCATGGAAACGAAGATACGTCCGTCTTTGGAAATACGAATACGATAAGGAGCGTAAGCGTGGGTCGTACCATTGCTCATGCGAGTAGCGTATTCTATACCGCCCTTGAAAGCAGATGTATTGCCGTTGTCGATGGGGCTGAAAGTGGCATCGAAAGCATACAGACCACACTTATCAGCGGAAGAACGGTAGCCCACGTCCGGAGTGTCCTGCATCGCTTCTGCGGTGAGGATACGGCCGAAATACGGCGAAAACGGATTACGGTCAATATCTACGCCCTTGGGGTGAAAGAATGCATAACACAGTGCCGTGGTATCAATAGAGCCATCTATTATTTCTTTTAGTTGGAAGGGGGCATCGTATGATTGTTTATACACGCGGATACCAACCGTATAGTCGCCCTCGTGGGTAAATTGAGTAAAATCTACAACAGCACTATGACTGCCAAGCGAGTTGTCTTCGACAGCTTGCGTTCCGACTTCCACTCCGTCACAATAGATAGCAAGAATAGTGGAATCAGCAGGGGCATTGAGTTTGTACGTCACGGACAATATGCCATTTTGGCTTTCCGCCTCAACAGCATATGCATACGGATTAAGTTGCCCGATTTGCTCATAAGCAAACATGCCAACCGGCATGCATAGCAACAATGTTACTAGGTAAAAGAGTTTTTGTTTCATAAATGTTACATTTTGTTTGTTAATAATTATGTTGAATGATAAATAGTATTCCCATGATAACTCCTCTTCCTAA
>CALAUY010000176.1 GCA_937892015.1 uncultured Bacteroidales bacterium
TGCCGGTGAAAGCAAAAGGCGAGGTGCGGTTGCGGTCGGTGTTGTCCAGCAAGATTTCGGGGATATTGCCGACTCCCAGTTTCATCTCTTTCTTGGCGTTGATGATGATGCCTTTGTCGGCATCGGCCTGCTCCAGTTTGTCCAAGACTTCGGAGATTTGTTTGCCGAGGAAAACGCTGATGATGGCCGGTGGGGCCTCGTTAGCGCCCAGACGATGTGCATTGGTGGCACTGATGATAGTGGCTTTGAGGAGTCCGTTATGGCGCTGAACAGCCATGAGGACGTTGAGGAGGAAAGTGACGAACTGCAAGTTTTGGTAGGGGTTCTTACCGGGTGCGAGGAGGTTAACGCCGGTGTTCGTTTCCATCGACCAGTTGCAGTGCTTGCCGCTGCCGTTGACGCCCTCGAAAGGTTTTTCGTGGAGCAGTACACGGAAATGATGGCGTTGTGCCACACGTTCCATGATAGACATCACCAGCAGGTTGTGGTCGTTGGCCAGATTGACATCTTCGTAGATGGGTGCCATCTCGAACTGATTAGGTGCCACCTCGTTATGGCGTGTGCGTACGGGAATGCCCACTTTGAGAGCTTCGTACTCCAAGTCGCGCATGAAATCGAGCACACGCTCGGGAATCGCCCCGAAATAGTGGTCTTCCAGCTGCTGATTTTTGGCGCTCATATGCCCCATGAGTGTTCGTCCGGTGAGCATGAGGTCGGGGCGTGCGTGGAAGAGTGCTTCATCGACGAGGAAATACTCTTGCTCCCACCCCAAGTTGGTGTGTACTTGCTTAACCTGTTTATCAAAAAACTGACAAACCTCGCACGCGGCGTGACTCAGAGCGACGGTAGAGCGAATGAGCGGTGTCTTGTAGTCTAAAGCTTCGCCGGTATAAGCTACAAAGATGGTGGGAATACAGAGCGTGTCGCCAATGAGAAAAACGGGAGAAGAGGGGTCCCAAGCCGAATAGCCTCGTGCTTCGAAGGTGTTGCGTATGCCGCCATTGGGGAAAGACGAAGCGTCTGGCTCTTGCTGGTAGAGCGAATCGCCGCTGAACTCTTCGATTAGCGCTCCGTCTTTCAGGGTGAAGAAGGCATCGTGCTTTTCGGCCGTACCCTCCGTAAGAGGCTGAAACCAATGGGTGTAATGCGTAGCGCCGCGCCCGACAGCCCACCGACGAATACCTATAGCCACACTTTCAGCAATATCACGGTGTATAGTGCGTCCATTGTCCACATCATCGAATAGTTGGGCCAAGATGTCAGCAGAGATAAACTCTTTCATTTGCTCACGCGTGAACACGTCTTGGGCAAAGTACACTTTTGCCCGTTCACCTTTTGTGAGTGCTTTACTGTCGAACGTACTTTTACGCTCAATCGCGATTTTAACCGCTTCAAAACGAAGATTTGCCATAAATTCTATGTTGTTTTTGTTATTTAATCCGATTAGAAATCAAAAACGGGTGCAAAGTTAGTAATAATTTTTGATATATGCAAATATTTAGATGAAAAAAATGCAAAAATAGTGTGTTTAGGGTGATTTATCTGCATTTTGTGGTCAATTAGAAATAAATAACTATGTAAATTGGTAAGTTATAGAAACGAAGAATCGTGAAAATGCACCCTAAAACGCATTTTTTTGCGTTTTTTCTTGCATATATCAAAAAAATGTTGTAACTTTGCACCCGCAAACGTTTCGGGCGGACTAAAAAAGGGCATCCAAAAGACCCAAAAAGACGCACGAGGGTGGTTGTCGGTATGAAGGAAAGAAAAATAATTATTAACAAAAAAATAGAATCATGGTTATTACAACAACATTCAATCGGCTGCGGCATGTGAAAGACAGTCTGCCCAGCGGAAGTTCCGCGAAGATTGCGGAAGAACTTGGTATTTCAGCAGATGACGTACGCGCTTATTTCCGCGCGGGAAATCATTTCGAACCCGGTCCGGACGGGGGACTCGTCACCTTGGATGACTCCCGCATCCTCGAGGTGGCGTTGCGAATCAAGTGGGAGAATGAGTGAGGTTAGAGT
>CALAUY010000177.1 GCA_937892015.1 uncultured Bacteroidales bacterium
CACCATTGTTGTTCTGTCCACCATTGTTGTTCTGTCCACCATTGTTGTTCTGTCCGTTCTGAATGCCTTGATTCTGTTGCATTTGTTGTTGTCTGAGACGTTTGCGCTCTTTGTGTGCACGGTCGTCTTCAAACGCGAACATAGCGGCTTCCATAGCGGCACGTGCAGCCTCTTCACGCTTGGCGCGGAGAGCAACCTCCGTCGGGTCTTCTTCAACAGGGGCAACGGGAGTAGAGGGTTGAGTCGGTGGCTCAAGAGTCGCCGGCTTTTCAGGTTCTGCCTGAACATGCGGTCGGTCCGGAGTGTCCGTGATGACGGGTTGAGCGGGTGCAGGTGTTGGCATCTGTTCGGTAGGCAGTTCAGGGAAAAGAGGTGTCTTACGAGGTCTGCCACGCCGACGAGCCTGCATACGTGCCTGCTCTTCTGTACGTTGCTCTACCTGTTCAGCCATGGCTTTCTGTTCTTCAGCTTGCGAGGTTATTATGACTGCTTTGTTGGTGATGTGCAGCCCTACTTTCTCTACCTTTTCTTTTTTTTGCGCGACGCGCGTGCGCTCACGCTTGCGTGCAGGTGTACGCGATTCGGCCTTGGCCTCTACTTTGGCCGCATGCTGCTCAGCCTGTGCGTCCAAAATAGCATAAATCAGTTCTTGCTGTTCGGCTCCACGCTTCAGTTTGAGTCCGAACTCTTTAGCGATTGTTTTCAGTTCATCGAGCGAAAGTTGCCCGAGTCGGTTCATGTCGTATGTCATAGATTATTTTTTCTTCTTTTTGTTGTGTGAATTTTGGTTTTTCTGGTCTTTGGGCACGAGTTGCCAAGCGTGTAGAAGGTTGAATCCCTCGAAATCGCACGACAACTGTCCGTTTGACAGGATATGGATATCTTCAATGATACGTTCGCGCTCCACTTGGTCTTTGTTCCAGAGTAGATACTGCTGTTTGAGTTTGTTAGCGAGTCGGCAGATGAGGTACTGCCTGCGCTCGATGTCGGTTTCTTCCACCGCTTGCTTGACCATCGTTTGGATGATACGTCCGTACTGCCGCATGCGTATAGGAGTGGTGTTGTACGGCAGTTTGTCGGGTTGCAGATGCAGTTCTTCGGGATGAGGCATGCCGAACGGCCAGTTGATGTCGAGTCGAAAGCCTGACATGACGGCGAGGTGGTCGTAAACGACGTGCTTGGACTCTTCTTGCCTCAGATAGGGGAAGAGGCTCTGCATCGTGCGGATGATAGTCGCGACGCATTGTTCGCGTTGCTCGGGGTCTTGGATGGTGATGGCGTACTCCACCATTCGCTGCACATTGCGTCCATAGTCACGCATGAGCAGTTTGCCTTGTAAAGTCGGGTAATCCATTATTTCTGCTTAACGAGGTAAATCATTGTAGGGTAGTGGTCGGAGTAGCCGTTCAACCAAACGCCGCCCTTGTGCGTACGAAGCGGTGTTCCCTTATCTTTCCCTTCCTGGACGGTTAGGAAAGGTTTATTGAAAATCTCTGCCTGCCAGTAGCTCCACGCTTTTTTCGAGCGCTCGGCATGTGCGAGGGGTTCGGAGATGATTATCTGGTCGAAGAGATCCCACGAGCCATTGTATGCGAGCGATCCGATGCCGCGGTCGAGCGTTTTCCACATGGTGTTGAAGAACCCCTGTGGTTCCACTGCATCGCGGTCTTTGCGTGCCGCCAGCACATCAGCGCAAGAGTGGTTGTACGGGTCGTCGTTGAGGTCACCCATGATGATGATTTTCGCCCCCGGGTCTTTGAGGTAGAGACTGTCGGCAATGTGCTTGCAAAGCATGGCGGCAGTGTCGCGTGTGGCACGGCTGCTTTCCTCACCTCCATAGCGTGAGGGCCAGTGGTTGACGATGACGTGAATCTTGTCGCGTACGATACCCCTATCGTCTTTGAGGTATCCGCTCACGAGCAGTTGCAGACGGCTCTTTACCACGCCTCCATCGGCATAATGGGCTTTGAGCTCATACCCGACGGGTTTGCCCACAGGCGTGAAATACGATGGGTTGTACAGAAAACCCACATCAACACCGCGTCGGTCAGGACCCTCCAGCAAGATAGGCTGATAGTGACGGTCGGCTAGTTCGGGCTGTTTCACCAAGTCTTCAAGGCACCCGATATTCTCCACTTCGGCAACGCCGATGCAGATGGCACCCAGCGGCGATTTGTCGAGACCGAACTGCGAGATGGCAAATGCCAGTTTGTGCAACTTGTTCTCGTACTTGAGTGCCGTCCAGTGGTTGCCCCCACTTGGCAGATACTCATAATCGTTCTTGCCCTCATCGTGAATGGTGTCGAAGAGGTTTTCCAGATTGTAAAATGCGATACAACGTACAATGTAGTTGTCTTCTGATTGTGCAAACACCCCTAAACAAAGGGTGGTCATGCAAAGCGTTAAAAGAACTTTTTTCATATGTAAATTTTGAAATATTTTCGTGTGAAACGAGGTCCATTTGGAGGTTTATCGAATTGCGAGTGCAAAGTTACTGCTTTTTTTTCATTTATGCAAGTTTTTTTTAAGAAAAATGTATAAAAACAGCAAAAAAAGCTATTTTTCTTTCAAAAAAGGAATTTTTTTAGCCAAATACTTGCAAATATCAAAAAAATGTAGTAACTTTGCACAACATTTTAAGAAAAACAAGCATCATGTCATCAGTAAACAAGGCGATTTTGATTGGTAACGTCGGGTCAGACCCGGAAGTACGTTACTTGGAGAGAGGAGTAGCTGTTGCCACATTTCCGTTAGCTACTACCGAACGAGGTTATGTAATGCAGAACGGAGTTCAGGTGCCCGACAAAACAGAGTGGCACAATATTGTGCTTTGGCGCAATTTGGCCGAATGGGGAGAGCGGTACATCCGAAAGAGTATGAAACTGTACGTTGAGGGTAAACTTCAGACGCGCAGTTGGGAGAAGGAGGGAATCCGCAAGCAGAAAACGGAGATTGTTGCAGAGAACGTCCAGATACTGTGGCGTCCTGAACAGCCCCAGACAGACAACAAGGGAAGTGACATACAAGACGAGGATCCATACCTCGATAATCTGTAGTCGTTCGCTTTTTTTCAGACATCGGCCCGTTTCGTTTGGAAGCGGGCCGATGTGTTGTAAGACGATAGGTGCTTAATCTTCGTCGTGTTGTTCAGCAGCATAGGCTGCAAGCAGTTTCTCTTGCACGTCACCCGGCACGAGCTGATATTCAGCGGGTTCCATGGTGAAGTTAGCACGTCCTCCGGATAGTGAGCTGAGGGTGGTGGAGTAGCTGCCAATCTCGGCGAGCGGTACGCGTGCCGTCAGTTTCTCGTATCCGCTTTCGGACGACATACCTAGGATGACGCCACGCCTGTTCTGCATATCGCTCATTACGTCACCCATCTTGTCGGACGGCGTAAGAACGGTTACCTCGTAGATAGGTTCGAGCACTTTGGGTCCTGCCTCGCGGAAAGCTTGTGCAAAAGCGTTACGTGCGGCCAGACGGAATGAGAGTTCGTTTGAGTCAACAGGGTGCATCTTGCCGTCATAGACGATGACGCGTACGTCGCGTGCGTACGAACCGGTAAGCGGTCCTGACTCCATCTTGTCCATAAGACCCTTGAGGATGGCAGGCATGAAGCGTGCGTCGATGGCACCACCCACGATGGAGTTGACCATCACGAGCTTGCCGCCCCATTCGAGTTCCACTTCTTGCGTGTCGCGCGGAGTAATCTTGTACTCTTGCCCGCCGAACTTATAGATCTCTTTGGGCTCAACACCCTCGATGTACGGCTCTACGATGAGGTGTACCTCACCGAACTGACCGGCACCACCTGACTGTTTCTTATGACGATAGTCCGAACGCGCCGCTTTGGTGATGGTCTCGCGATACGGAATCTTCGGCTCGCCGTACTCAATCTGAATCTTCTCGTTGTTCTCCAAACGCCATTTGAGCGTGCGCAGATGGAACTCGCCCATACCGCTGACAATCGTTTGGCGCAGTTCTTTGCTGACTTCGATACGCCATGTCGGGTCCTCCTCGCACTGACGAGCGATAATCTGCATCATCTTCTCGTTCTCGCCTTGATTGACTGCCTTGACCGAGCGGCGGTAACGTGCACGCGGGTATTGGATATGGCCGAACGTGAAGTCGGCACCTTTCGCGTTGAGGGTGTTGCCGGTGCGTGTATCTTTCAGTTTGACAGTAGCTCCTATGTCGCCTGCGTGCAGCTCATCCACTTGCGTGCGGATAGATCCGTCAACAGCGTAGAGTTGCGAGATGCGCTCTTTGGAGTTGCGGTCCGTGTTCTGCAGGTCGTCACCCATGCGGATGACCCCTTGCGCCACTTTGAAGTAGTTGACCTCTCCGATATGCGGTTCCACGGATGTCTTGAAGACAAAGATAGAAGCAGGTGCATCATCGGTGCACTTAATCTGTTCGCCCTCGGTGGTAACCATCGGTTCGCTTTGATCAACCGACGGGGCGATATTGCCGAGGAACTCCATGAGTCGTCGAACGCCCATATCCCTGCCGGCACAAACGCAGAAGATGGGGAACACGTCGCGCATGGCCATACCGGCACGAATGCCCGAACGCATCTCATCCTCAGTAAGTTCGCCCTGCTCGAAATACTTGTCCATGAGCGACTCGTCGTTCTCTGCCGCTGCTTCCAAGAGTTTGCTATGCAGGTCTTCGGCCTTGCTCATCAGTTCAGCGGGGATGTCCTGTACGTCGGGTTTGCCGCCTTCGGGTTTCCATACGTACATCTTCATCTTCAGTACGTCCACCAGTGCATTGAAGCCAGGGCCGACGTTCACGGGGAACTGGATGGCCACTGCTTTGTTGCCATATACCGAGTGGATGGCCTCTACGGTACGGTCGTAATCGGCCTCGCTGTGGTCGAGTTTGTTAAGAAGGAAGATGACGGGTTTCTTGTGTTCTGCCGCATAACGGAAATGGCTCTGCGTACCCACCTCGATGCCGTTCTGGGCACTGACGAGGATGATGGCCGTGTCGGTTACGTTCAGCGCCGTGATGGCACCTCCAACGAAATCGTCCGAACCCGGGCAATCGATGATGTTGAGCTTCTTGCCCATGAACTCGATGTTGTGAACTGTGGGGAAAACGGAGTAACCGTACTCTTTTTCCACGGGGAAATAGTCGCTGACAGTGGTTCCGGCCTCTACGGTTCCGCGACGTTTGATGACCTCTGACTCAAAGAGCATCGATTCAATCAACGTGGTTTTGCCGCTGCCGGAGGCACCAAGCAAGGAGAAATTCTTAATCTCCGATGAGTGATAGATCTTCATAAATGTGTTTGTTATATAGTATTATTTTTGTCTTTGTTGCGTTTTCGGGTGCAAAATTACTGCTTTTTTTTCAAATATGCAAATATTTTAGTAAAAAAATGCATTTTATTTGCCGGAAATGATATGTTTGAGGTCATTAAGCTTATTCAAAGCCTCCATTGGGGTGAGATTATTGACATCTAAATGGAGAAATTCGTCACGTATTTGTTCGAGCACGGGGTCTTCGAGTTGGATGAACGAGAGTTGCAGGTCATCGCTCTTTTGTCGTGGCTTGATTTGCGGCTTACCGATTGTGCCCTTGTCGCGTTGACTCTCCAGTTGTTCGAGAATTTTCTCTGCCCGTTCGATGATGGACTTGGGCATGCCTGCCATTTTGGCCACGTGGATACCGAACGAGTGCTCTGATCCGCCCGGAACGAGTTTGCGCAAGAAGATGACTTTCTTATCCACTTCGCGGACACTGACATTATAATTGCGTACACGCGCGAACGATTTCATGAGGTCGTTCAGTTCGTGATAATGCGTTGCGAAGAGCGTCTTAGGATGGAATCGGCAGTCGTGGATATACTCGACGATGGACCATGCAATCGAGATGCCGTCGTACGTACTGGTGCCGCGTCCTAACTCATCGAAGAGCACGAGTGAGCGCTCTGAGAGGTTGTTGAGGATGGCAGCAGCTTCGTTCATCTCCACCATGAACGTCGATTCGCCGAGCGAGATATTATCGCTGGCACCCACACGGGTGAAGATTTTGTCAACCACTCCTATCTGTGCCGATTCGGCAGGCACGAACGACCCTATCTGTGCAAGCAGAACGATGAGTGCCGTTTGTCGGAGTAGGGCCGACTTGCCGGCCATGTTCGGTCCGGTGATGATGATAATCTGTTGGCCGTCGTTGGCCAGGTGGATGTCGTTGGGGACGTACGTCTCGCCGCGGGGCAACTGTTTCTCTATCACCGGATGTCGTCCACCGTGGATGGTGATGGCCAGCGAGTCGTTAATCTCGGGACAGATGTATCGGTTCTCTTCGGCCGTGATGGCGAACGAGAGCAGACAATCAATCTCGGCGAGAATGACTGAGTTGACTTGGATTGCAGAGACGAAATCGTTCAGCGCCAGAATCAGTTCGTTGAATAGGCGTGTCTCGATGATGCCTATCTGCTCTTCGGCGTTGAGGATTTTCTGCTCGTACTCTTTCAGTTCTTGCGTTATATAGCGCTCTGCTTGTACCAGCGTCTGTTTGCGTATCCATTCGGCAGGAACCATCTCTTTGTACGTGTTACGAACCTCGAGGTAGTAGCCGAAAACGTTGTTATAGCCTATCTTCAGCGATGGGATGCCGGTGGTTTCTGCTTCGCGTTGTTGGAGCTTGGCGAGGTACTCCGTGGCGTTTGTGTGCAGGTCTCTGAGTTCATCGAGGTCGGCATCCACGCCTTGCCGGATAATGCCGGGTTTGCCTTGTTGTGCAGGTGCATCGGGGCGTATGCTGCGCTCGATGCGTTCACGTATGGCCGTGCAGAGTGATATCTTCATGCCGAGCTGCTTCAACCGCTCTTCATCGGATGCGACGCACAAAGCGCGGATGGGCTCACTATCCCTAAGGGCGTAACCTAACGCCAGCATCTCTCGCGGAGTGATACGACCCGTGCTGACTTTCCCGATGAGACGCTCCAAGTCGCCCATCTGACCCAAGAGACCACTGATCTCGTCCCTTACTTCGGGGTGACGGAAGAAATACTCCACCACCTCTTGGCGTTGACGGATGGGTTTGACGGCCTTGAGGGGCAGACTCAACCAACGTCGTAACATTCGGCCACCCATCGGTGACGATGTTCGGTCGATGACGTCAAGGAGCGAGGTCGATTCGGGATGGTCGGACAAGGGAAAGACCTCTAAGTTACGCAGCGAGAAGCGGTCGAGCCACATGTATTTGTCCTCCTCGATGCGGCTGAGATGCTTGATATGGCCCGTTTGGAGATGTTGCGTCATGTCCAGATAATGCAGAATACCGCCTGCCGCCACTACGCCGAGTGGCACACGTTCGACCCCGAACCCCTTGAGAGAGGCCGTCTCGAACTGCTTGAGAAGTCGCTCGCGTGACGACTCTTCGCTGAGCATCCAGTCGTCGAGCTCGAACGTAAAGAGGCGTGTGCCGAACACCTGCTCGAAATCGTGTTTCTTGCCGCGCAAGTAAAGCACTTCTTTGGGCTGAAAATGGCTCACCAGTTTCTCCGCATAGGCAGGCGACCCTTGCGCAACGAGGAACTCACCGGTGGAGATGTCGAGAAAACTGATGCCGACCGCATCGCGGTTGCCGTCCTTGCCGAAATGCACGCATCCGACGAAATTGTTCTCTTTGCCGGATAGGGTAGTGTCGGAGTAACTGACGCCGGGAGTGACCAGTTCGGTTACGCCGCGCTTGACGAGTTTCTTCGTCAACTTAGGGTCTTCCAGTTGGTCACATATGGCCACACGCAATCCCGCGCGAACCAGTTTGGGCAAGTACGAGTCGAGGGCATGAAACGGGAACCCCGCCATCTCGATGGTACTGGCCGCTGTGCCGCTCACGGACGAACGATGCGTGAGGGTGATGCCCAGAATCTTACTCGCCCGAACGGCATCCTCGCAGTACGTCTCGTAAAAATCGCCGCAACGGAAAAGCAAGAGGGCATCAGGGTATTTCTTCTTGATGTCCCCGAACTGCTTCATCATCGGAGTCTCTTGTGTGTTTGCCATAATTATCTGAATTCTACGATTATCTTTGCGTTGAACATCCGACCGGTCAGGTAGTTAGGCACTGCCCATGCTTGGTCGTTGTAGTCGGTGAGCCACGAGTAGGAGTTGACGTTGTTCCACCCGACAACGTTGAGTACCTCGAACTGAATCCACCACGAGTCAACGTGTTTGTTCTTCATCCATTTCTCCTGCCCGTATCGGAAGACGCGACTGACCCCCAAGTCGATGCGTTTGAACGATGGTGACCTACGTGTGTTGCGGGTGTCGATATTGCGCGGATAACCGAACGGCAGGCCGTCGGTGAACGACATTTTGAGGTGGAACACGTATTGTGGCCAACGGGGGAAATAGTCTTGGAAGAACATCGTGAAATTGTAACGTTGCTCGTTGGGGCGACTCATCCAACCCAGTTCGGGATGTTCGAGCAGTCGTTCGCGTGAACGCATTGCGGACAGACTAATCCAACTGTCGGCACCGGGCACTAACTCGCCGTAGAGCTTGAGGTCGATGCCGAGCGAATAACCTTCAGCATCGTTGCGACCCGAGTAACGCACCCGCACGTTGTCCACCGAGTACGACACCAACCGGTCCATGTACTTGTAGTACGCCTCTGCGGTGAACTTAAACGGCCGTCCCCATGCTCGGAAATAGTAGTCACTGCCTACAATCACGTGCACCGAACGTTGCGCTTTGAGGTCGTTGTTCAGCTCCAGACGCGTCAGTCCCGTCTCGTACGTGAGGGTGTTGCGCAGCTCTTTGTAGTACGGGGCTTGATAGTACAGGCAGATCGGAAGAGCGTCGTGTAGGGAAAGAGTGTAGATCTCGG
>CALAUY010000178.1 GCA_937892015.1 uncultured Bacteroidales bacterium
TGTGGTAGTGAGTGAGCCGAAAGAATGATAGTACAAATGAAATTAAAACTCAGATCGTTTCGCTCCAGCCAACGTAGATAAAGTTCCATCTGCCCTTTGTACTCTGCTTTAAAACGACCCAGTTTCAGGTCAATGGCAATCAGTCTATGCAACCGGCGATGGTAGAACAGAAGGTCGAGTTTAAAGTCCTCACCATCGATAATCATTCGCTTTTGTCGTGCAATAAAACAAAAACCGTTGCCCAGTTCCAAAATGAACTGTTCCAAGTGAGCTACCAGACAATCCTCCAGGTTTTTCTCGCTATACATGTCTTTAAGTCCTGTGAATTCCAGGAAATACGGACTTTTGAATACTAAATCCGGCGACATCACATTATCATCACGCAATGACGAAAGCTCCTTCTTAATCAACTCTTCGGGCTTGCTACTGATAGCCGTGCGTTCGAAAAGCATACCATCTATTTCCTTGCGAAGTCTGTCACGTCCCCATCTTCCTGATGCGGCCATTGTTATATAGAATTCTCTTTGAAGAGAATCTTTCAGTGGAAGCACCTCTATGAAATGAGACCAGAACAATTGTCGCGCAAGCCGCGCGACAATTTGTTCTTCAGGGAACAGCGTCGCAAATTGCATCATGCGACGAATGCTTTTTTCATCAAATCCTTTCTTTCCATACTCTTCCTGCAATTGTCGCGCAACCTGCGCGACAATTTGCTTTCCGTACTCTGCGCGCTGATTTCCAAGTATGTCACGATTGATGCGTTCACCAAGATGCCAATACATCATGGTTTGTTCATAATTGGCTGTAGCAGCCACATGACCACGAGCTTGCTCAATAATCTGACGCAAATCTTGCATCAGAGATTCCGTCGCAGCCTGCGACACAATTTGTCCGTTTATTTTTAACTCACTCATAACTATCATGTAAACTCTTTATCTTTTAGAGTTATTTCTTTAATCCTTCAACCTGCCCTTGCAGGTCTCTCGAAGCCCTCCCGATAATTTCGTCGGCCTTCACCTCCTGCATTTTCATGATGGCGAACCAGCGTTTGCCGAGGTCCTTGATGCTGGCTCCGATGTGATAGACCTCATCGTCAATCAGCAGGAAACGGTCGTGCGAGCGGGTGAGCACATGCACGGGGATGGGGGCGTACTGGCTGTCGTGACGCTGTATGTCGAGCAGCAGCTGGGCATCGGGCTGATGCGTGTAAATCTCTGCCGTCACCCCGTTCTCACGTTTGTCGAGCAAGGTCAGCACACTCTCGTCGATGTAGTTGTCAATCAGGACGATTCGCTTGCGGGCACTCTTTATCAGCTTGCTGGCCAGCTCGTAGGCATCGAAGATCTGCCCGTCGAAGAAGATGCCCTCGACAGGCGGCAGCGACGTGCGCACAAAGAAGTCAATCTTCTCTTCCGTGCGGCTCACCCGCTGCTCCAGCCGCTCAAACCGCTGGTTGACGGAATAGCCCTTCAGCAGGTACTCCTTCAGGACCTTGTTGGCCCACTTGCGAAACACGGTGGCGTTGATGCTGTTGACGCGATAGCCCACGGAGAGAATGGCATCCAGGTTGTAGAACTGGATTTGATAGGTCTTGCCGTCTGAAGCAGTATGTTCCAAAATGGAACAAACTGAAGATTCTTCAAGTTCACCAGACTTGAAAATATTGCGTAGGTGTTTGGTGATTGCTGGTCGTTGTACGCCAAAGAGCATTGCTATCTGTGGCTGTGTGAGCCATACCGATTCATTGGCCATCCTCACCTCAAGCCGAATGGCATCATTCGGCTGATAGAGCACTACCTCATTCTCCTGCATCTTTATTTCTGTATTTGCCATCATTATTTTTTGCGTTTTTTCCCTCAATTCGCCTGCAAAGTTACAACTTTTTTTTCATATATGCAAATAAAATGCAAGAAAAATGCACACAGCGAAGCAGATCGTGCCATTTTGGCTAAGAATATCATAAGATTTTGCACCATTTTGCGCAGCTTTTATTGGCTACACGAGCCCGCGAGTGTAGAAATATTTTTATAAAAAAATACAAAAAAGTGTATTTTTCTTCTTTTTCTATACTACTTCATTCTTTGTTAACCCTCTTTGTTCTTCTTTCTTATTCTTTCTTATTCTTTCCTACGCTGCGCTCCGGACGATCTGCTTCGCTGTGCTTTCCTACGCTGCGCTCCGGACGATCTGCTTCGCTGTGCACCCCTACCTTAGGGGAGCACTCCTGCGGAGCTAGTCAAGTAAGTACCGAATCTTATAGGACTTATAGGACTTATAGGACTAATAAGACCAATAGGACTTATAGGACAAATAGGACTTATAGGACAAATAGGACTAATAGGACTAATAGGACTAATAAGACTTATAGGATTTAGGACTAATGGCTCAATAACAGCAAGGGAACAACCAAAAAAATGGGCTAAAAATGCACTTTTTTACGATTTTTCTTGCATATATGAAAAAAAAGCAGT
This sequence comes from uncultured Bacteroidales bacterium, assembly GCA_937892015.1. Taxonomy (GTDB): domain Bacteria; phylum Bacteroidota; class Bacteroidia; order Bacteroidales; family Paludibacteraceae; genus Colicola. Next base: position 2,472 of record CALAUY010000178.1, read on the forward strand.
AATTTTGCACCCAAATTGGTAAAATGGGTAAGAAGGCAATGAAAAAAATTGTTATCATCGCGGGTGGAGACTCCTCGGAGTATGCGGTATCGCTGCGCAGTGCAGCGGGGCTGTATTCGTTCATGGACAAGAGTCGGTATGAGGTGTTTATTGCGTGCCTGCACGGCCATGCGTGGCGCTTGGCAGCCGACTACGAAGCGGGAAAGTCGTTTGAATCGTGCACGTGGTGCGACATCGACAAGAATGCTTTCAGTGCCGTACTGCCATCGGGTGAGCACCTGACGTTCGACTACGCTTATATCACCATCCATGGTACACCGGGCGAGAACGGCGTACTACAGGGCTATTTAGACCTCATCGGCCTGCCGTACAGTTGTTGCGGCGTACTGCCGGCTGCACTGACGTTCGACAAGTACGCATGCAACCATTACCTACACGCTTTTGGGTTGAACATCGCCAAGAGCGTGTTGCTGCGTGCCGGCCAGACCATCAGCAACGACGAGGTGGTGGCGCAAATAGGTCTGCCGTGCTTCATCAAAAGCAACGTGGGCGGTTCGAGTTTCGGTTGCACCAAAGTGAAGACCCCCGAGCAGATACAGCCGGCCATCCAAACGGCATTTGCTGAAGGTAACGAGGTGATTATCGAGCAGTTCATGCAAGGCCGTGAGGTGACATGCGGAGTCTATGAGACTCCCATGCGGTCGGTCGCTTTTCCCGTGACCGAAGTGGTGACCACCAACGAGTTCTTCGACTATGATGCCAAGTACAATGGCCAAGTGGAAGAGATAACGCCTGCCCCTCTCGCCGCTGGCATCACCCGAGCCATCCAAGACCTGACACTGCGTCTGTACGATATACTCGGCTGCAAGGGTATCATCCGAACCGACTATATCTTAGAGCCGGTGAACGAACCCGACGACCCCGCTCTGCATATAGCAGACGGTTACCGCATCATGCTGCTTGAGGTGAACACCACGCCCGGGATGACCCCCACCAGTTTCATCCCACAACAAGTGCGTGCAGCGGGATTAGACATAAAAGACGTTCTAACACATATCATTGAAAATGATTGACATCAACGCAGCTATAAGAGACTTGAGTTGGCATCGAGAGCCGCTGGGACTCTACGAGCCGATTGCATATGCGCTGGAGGGTGGCGGCAAACGCCTGCGCCCGACGCTCGCAATGATAGCGTGCCGGATGTACGATGGCAACGAAGAGCAGACTCTGCCCGTGGCACTGGCGCTGGAGATTTTCCATAATTTCACGTTACTTCACGATGACGTGATGGACCATGCACCCGTGCGGCGCGGACGGCCTACAGTGCATGTCCGCTGGGACGACAACACGGCCATCCTGAGCGGCGATCAGATGATGACCGAGGCATACATCCGCTTAGAGAGCGTTGACCCCGCCCGACTGCCACGTGTGTTGCATATCTTCAACCGCATGGCCACTGACATCTGGAGCGGCCAACAGCTCGACATGGAGTATGAACATCGCGAGAATGTCACAATCGATGAGTACATCGAGATGGTACGCCTAAAAACATCCGTGCTGTTAGGCACTGCCCTGCAACTGGGGGCACTGATGGCCGACGCGCCCGAACCTGATCAGCAGCTGCTCTACCGTATCGGCGAGCGTATAGGCCTCGCTTTCCAGATACAGGACGACGTACTGGACGTGTGGGGCGACGAGTGCACGTTCGGCAAACGGATAGGAGGCGACATCGTGCAGAACAAGAAATCGATGGTGCAGATAATGGCTCTACATCACGCCGATGCGGCTCGAAAGAAAGAACTGCATGAGTGGTTGCACCGCGAGACGTTCGACGAGGCAGAGAAAATACGCGAGGTGACGCGCCTCTACAACGAGATACACGTCCGGCCACTCTGCGACGAAAGAATAGCCGCATACACCAACGAAGCGATGGGCTACATCGAGCAACTGCCCCTGCCTGTCGAAAAGAAAACCGAGCTGATAGATATCGCTCGCAAACTGTTGAACCGTAAAAACTAATATACCATGCCATACCGCAGACTCCCTACATCCGACCCTGCACGACTGCGCGCATTGCAACGCGCCGTGGAAAAGGCCTCTTCGGCCGATTTCACCGAACAGGTGATTCCCTACAAGACACTCACACAAGCCCAGAAATTCCTGATGATTTTTGAGAACCAAGTGAGTCAGTACCACTCCAATTTCCAGACCAAAGTGTCGGCACATAAGCAGTATCACCACGTTGTGGTCAAAACGCGCATGTACATCAGTCACTTCATCCAAGTGCTCAACATGTCGGTACAGCGCGGCGAAATAAAGAAAGATGCACGGTCGCTCTACGGTCTCGACCCCAACACCTCCACCTTGCCGCATCTCGGTTCTGAAGCGGCCCTCTTGGAATGGGGACAGAAAATCATCCGGGGCGAGGAGGAGCGCATCCGACTGGGCGGTTTCCCCATCTACAACCCCAACATCACGAAAGTGAAAGTGTACTACGACATGCTCTGCGAGCAACAGAGTTACCAGAGCATGCACAAGAAAAACACCACCCGCGTGTACGAAGATTTAGGCGAATTGCGCCGTGAGGCCGACGAACTCATCCTCGACATTTGGAACACGGTCGAGGCGCATTACAAGGACCTGTTGCCATACGCTCGACTGATGGCGTGCAAGAGCTACGGACTAATCTATTATTACCGCACGGGCGAGAAAAAACTGACGCCCGAAACCGACCGCGAGATTAGCCGCATCCACCAAATGCAGCCCGAACTGGACCTGCAATAACGCAGATAAAACGAACAAAATAGAGTAGAAAAAAACGAGTTGAACTATGTTGTTTGCCAGTCAGATTTACGACTTCATCCACCGGTTGCCCTCTCACCGACTGAAGAAACAAAAAGAGGAGATGCGCATGCTCATTCACCAAAAAATGCAGCGACTGCAGCCCGAAGAGCGTGCCGAGATGAGTGCAGTGCTATGCGACCGTATCCGCAGCCGTGACGAGTTTCGCGAGGCCAAAGTGGTCATGATGTACTACCCCATCCAGAACGAGCCGGATATACGCCCGCTCATGGAGGAGTACAAAGACGAAAAAATTATTCTGTTGCCTGTGGCCCATCGCAAGAAAATGGAGATGCGTCGCTATACCGGCAAAGCGGGCTTGCACCGCGGCAATTTCGGCATCCCCGAGCCTGCCGGCGAACCCTTCACCGGAGCACCCGACATCATCATCGTGCCCGGAGTGGCGTTCGATAAAGAGGCCAACCGACTCGGACGTGGCGGCGGATATTACGACCGCTTCCTGAAGCATTTCCATCGAGCGAAGAAATACGCGGTGGCGTACGATTTTCAGATTGTCAAGAAAGTGCCGATGGCCTCTTTCGACATGCAGATGGATGCCGTCTTCACGGTTGGCACAGAATTTGTAAGAAGATAAAACATGAAACATCTGAAGAATATCTGCCTTTTGTGCGCGGGGCTATGCCTGACCGCTCTGGTCGGTTGCGACAACAGCTCCACTACCACAACGCCCTCGTCCGAGACGAAACTGTCGAGCATCGTGTTCGCTAATAACGACAGTTTCCCCGGTCTCAGCGATGCCACGTTTACCATTGATTTCTCGTACGATACGGCATTGGTCTATAACGCCGACTCGCTTCCGGTCGATACGCGTATCGACTCGGTCGTTGCCACGTTCTATTTCACCAGCACCATCGGTTACGCACGCTTCATTTCCGGCGAAGATACCACCCTCATCACGTCGGCCGACACGCTCGATTTCACGCCGCGGCCATGCTACTTGCACGTGGTTTCCGAAGACCTGCAGAACATGCGTGACTACCAAATCTACGTGAACGTCCATACGCTCGACCCCGACCTGTACGTGTGGTCACAGACGCAAACGAGCCTCTTCAGCGGCAGTTGCGACGTGCATGCCGATCAGGTGAACGGCACGGTTGTCCTCTTCACGCAAGACGGTATCCGCGCCGCTCTCTATCGCTCAACCGACGGGCGTACATGGACAGGCCCGCAGACACCCGTCGGACTGCCGCGTTCGGCCAACGTACGGCAGATAATAAGCAGCCAACAACGTCTCTACTACACCGAGAACAACCGCCTCTATACTTCTTCGGATGGCATCACATGGACCGAGAACGACTGCTCTGCACTCGGATTCGACATGGTGAACATGCTCTTCTATTACAACGACTCCGTCTGGGCTTTGGTAGCCGACCCTGCCACACAAGAACTGTGGTTCGCCACAATGGCCGAGAACGGCTCGCTTGGCAAACAGAGTCAGATAGGACCCATCAACAACTATTACCGCTTCTCTACCGAACATTTCCCCGTCTCTGATTTCAGTCCGGTTGTGTTCGTCGGACGCAGTGGTCGCAAGCGCGCCATGGTGATGGGCGGGTTCGATGCCGATGGCAAGGCACTCAACAGCCGATGGAACCTCGAATGGGTGGATACCGATGCCGACAAGGGGTTCTATCGCTTGGAGAACTTCACCATCGAACAACCCGAGTTCTCCTCTCTCACCGGTGCTGCACTCGTCTGGTACGATGACAAGATGATGCTCTTCGGTGCGCTCGAAAACGGCTCAACTATACTCGAACATCCCGTCCTCGAGTCACAGGATGAGGGCATGAACTGGTACGTGCCCGACTCTGCCGCAAACATGTTGCCTGAAGACTACACGGTACGTCAACGACAAGCCATCGTTGTCACCCACGACCACGCCATCCTCCTGATAGGCGGACAAAACCGCACCACCTCTTTCACTGATGTCTGGCGCGGTAAGAAAAACTCCATCGATTGGGATTAACAGGCTCTATAGCCCACAAGCCCGAGCAAAAGACTACAATAGCCCTACCAACAGGCTTCATGCACGCTATGTATGAGTCCCACGACTAATCGTCGTGGTCGTGGTTGTCGTGCACTTTCTTCTCAAGGTCGTACCGGAATCCGAGATACACTTTCCAACCCGTGATAGGACCCCACGCCATCGAGGCATCAAAATTCGGACCATAAGGATGGAAACTATCGACGATAGGCGATGGTTGCTTGAAGTTGGTCATGTTCTCTGCCCCGAGATATAGACTGCACGTGCGGAAATACTTGGTTATCTGTGCCATCAACTGCGGATACCAGGCATACTCGCCGAACCCGTCGGGCAAACGACCACCACCATTGAACTGGGCGGTGGCATCAAACTGCCACGTCTTGGCCGGCGTCTGGTAACTCGTTGAGAGAATGCCCTTGAAACGGTTCGTCAGCGGCTTCATGCGCAACACGTATGTGCCGGCATCCTGACTAAACGTTGTCTGCTCTACGTCAGTCCAACGGAAAGCGGCCGTCCACGTCCAACCCGTCAGCACCTCTATCGTCGCCTCAGCTTGCGCACTATGCGCAAACGACCGACCACCGTCTATGTCCGTCTGATTATAGATATAGACGCTGTGCACGTCGCGGTCGAGATCGACAATAAGCGAGTTGAGGAAATGGGTGTAATAGTACTCTCCCGACAGTTGCAACTGACGCGAACCGATTGGTATATAGAACGTTGTGCTCACTCCCGCATTAACCGCCCGCTCTTGTCGTACGTCACTCTCCATGTAGATGCGGCGCGACGAGGGCAACATGAAAGCATTGTCGGCAATGATGTTCGGTGAACGATAACCCATACCTACACTGGCGCGAATCGTCCACCAGTCGAATGGCGTATAGCGCACATTGGCACGGGGGGTGAAGAAGAACCCGTATCGGCTCGACCAGTCGGCACGCACTCCTGCCACCAGCGACAACATGTCGGCGTACTTGAGGCTATACTCGGCAAACACGCCCGGTGTCACCTCATGCTCCACTGCCCCGGGATTGACGGTCGAGAAGATATTGTCCGAATAGGCGTTGTTGTAACGGTCGTAATTGACAGATAGTCCGGCGCTGAGCCGATGGTCGTTATCGATTAGTCCGCCACCCTCGAAATTGCCCTGATAGATGGCGTTGAGGTACGCGTTCACTTGTGATGCCGCCCAGTTGCGGTTGCCGTACAGGTTATTGAGGTTATGGTAACTGACTGCGGTGATGACAGCGACCGACGAGCCCGACTCTTCGTCGAAAACATAACCGTTCTTCATCGTGCCTTCCACTCGCCATGTGTTCAGGTCGAGCCGGTAGGGATTGGTTATACTGTCAGCCAATTGCCCGCCGAGTCGATGGTCGTATAGTCCGCGCACAAGTGCTTGGAACGTGTAGTCGCCCTGCTTATACACCCATCGGTTCATCAGGTTGGCGTTCTGCGATTTGGGCATATCCACAAACGAGTCGTGGTTGTCATCCATAGCAAGGAATCCCTGCTGATAATGGGCAAGAATGCCCGTATATAACGAGCGATGTTGTGCATGCTCGTGGTCGTGTAGCAGTTGCCAACCGCCCATCACGTTCGCCTCTGCATGCAACTCCGAGTTGAGCATCAGGTTCACTGACAGCGGGTTCTGCGTGTTCGGTTTCAGCAACTCCACGTTAATCTGTCCCGACGTTGCTTCATAGCCGTTAATGACCGATGATGTACCCTTACTCACTTGTATGCTGCTCATCCATGGTCCGGGGATGTACTCCAGTCCGAACGTCTGTGCCAATCCTCTCACTGCCGGCGTGTTCTCTTGCAGCAACTGCACGTACGTGCCACCCAAACCGAGCAAGCGTATTTGTTTGGCACCGGTAGCCGCATCCGAGTACGCCACATCCACCGACGCGTTCGTCTCAAACGCCTCACTCAAGTTGCAACAAGCCGCGCGGCACAACTCCTCTGAACCGATATGTTGCGTGTCGAAAGCCGATGTACGACTGCGCAACACGCCCATCTTACGCTCGGTGATGGTCACTTCGTCCAGTATGCCTTCCTCCACCAACACTATCGTCAGCGGCTCACGATTCACTACAACGGTCGTGTCGTTATGGAAACCCACAAAACTCACGACCAGTCGATTAGTCGTCTTGTCGGGCATCAAACGGAAAGCACCGTCCACGTCGGTAGCAACGCCTCGCTGCGTTTCCGCCCAATACACACTCGCACCCGGCATTCTCAAACGCTAGGCGTATACCTCCGATTCCCGCGAACAAATCTATTACCCTCATAATGAAGCCTCCCGCAGAATCAAATCCGACATGATGTTATCACGCTCATTGCATTGAAACGGGGAGGCTATTGCGGATTTTAGCGACTCAGGCCAATTCGGCTGGCAGTGTTTTTTTCTGGCTGTCCCTTGTCAGTGTGAAGTAAAGCATAATGCTTAGAGCTATAAGTCCTGCATAATATACAGTAAGTATAATGTGTCTTACATCAGCTGTAGGCATATGTCCTGTGATTACTTTGAATACTTTTCTGCTCCTGAAAACTTCGCTGAAGTTCATATAGCAGCAGCAGAGAAACCAGAATATACGACTCTTGAGTTTTTCAGAACGCCTCATGATATACAGGCACACAATAGACGGAAGTGCGAGTACATAACAGTTCATAGTGGAATGACTCCAGAATGTAGAGGCCATATATGCCCAGCACAGATCAAAAACTTCTGGCGCATTCTTTTGTCTGCCGTAAAAGTTCCAGAAAAGCACAACAAAGATTATTCCCGCAGACATGCTGAGCATGAGTGCTGTTGAAGGATCTGCGATGAATGATGTGAATATCCCGTAATAAAGAAGTCCTTGATTGACATACACAAACGTATTGGCAGATTTCAGAAATTCTGCAAGCAACTCAAACATCCCTGTTCCTGTATGTAGAGATACCCACAGCCACGCGGCAATATCCAGCAATGCGCCAACAATCAGTGGCTTAAAACGCTTCTGCAAGAGAAATACTAAACATATCAGCGCGGCCTGCTGAGGTTTGGTCATAGCAATTCCCAAGAGAACGCCCACAACAACAGGATAGTCATCACGCAATGCCCATGCCATTAGGAGCAGGCAACTTATGATTCCGCTTGCGTTGGCTGAACTAACTGAAATGAAGAAATCCGGTGATGAAAGAGCCATAAGCAGAACAAGCACGGCAAATTTTCTATCATCACAA
>CALAUY010000179.1 GCA_937892015.1 uncultured Bacteroidales bacterium
GTTTGCACAGGCGAACGACGATGCCATCAACTCGGGCGGTGACATGACCATCTCGGGCGGCACGGTGATGGCCTACTCGACCGGCAACGACGGCCTCGATGCCAACGGCAACTGCTATATAAAGGGCGGCACGGTATATGCCATCGGTTCATCGAGTCCGGAAGTAGGTATTGACGCAAACACGGAGGGCGGCTATAAGCTGTATGTGCAAGGCGGTACCATCGTGTCCATCGGCGGCTTAGAGAGCGGTTCGAGTCTGTCGCAGAGTTGCTATACTGCAACAGCCTCTACGAACACATGGTACGCACTCTATGACGGCAGCAACCTTGCATTCACGTTTAAGACACCGACGAGTTTGAGAGCTACGACGATGGTGGTGTCAACATCGAGTTCGCCAACGCTTCAGTCGGGTGTTACCACAAGTGGCGGCACGACCATCCTGTCAGGTTATGCGCAGACAGGTGCCACCGTGAGTGGTGGCAACAGCGTCAGTCTGTCGTCGTACACGGGCGGCAACAGCGGTGGCGGACCGGGCGGCAACAACCCCGGTGGCGGCGGACATGGCGGACATTGGTAAACAATTTGTAAATGAATAATTTGTAAATGAATAATTTGTAAATGAATAATTTGTAAATGAACAATTTGTAAATGAACAATTTGTAAATGAACAATTTGTAAATGAATAATTTGTAAATGAATAATTTGTAAATTATGAAACATACCCTATCTATTATCGCGATTGCCTTGTGCGCCATGTGCAGCACATCGCTGTGTGCACAGAGTTTATTAACGCCCGAACAGTTGGCCAAGAGGGAACGACATAAGAACCTCACGGTGAAAGAGTGGAACACCGACGACAAGACCAAGACGCGGTGGTTGGACCGCGTGAAAGTATATGATTCACAAGGGCGCTGCGTGGAGGAGATAGAATATGCCACCTATGGCCAGAAATGGCGCATCACGAGCACATACGATGACGTGACCGGCAAAGTGGTAGAGGAAGTGGAGTACAACGACCGCAACCGCCCTGTCCGCATTCGTAAGTACGAGTGGAACGCCGACGGTACCAAGGCCAAACAGTATAATTACCTGCCCAACGGCAAACTGTATTCGGTGAAAGTTTTTGAATATATCTTCTCTGATAAGTAAGTTTGAGCCTATCTCGCTGAGCGAGATGGAGAGCGTCAAGTTGATGAATCGCATTGACACCAAGTATGCGATTCCTGTCTCGTTGTTGCCTGCCTTCTTAGAGGCCTCGATGGACGACTATTACGTGCAACAGATTGATGGTAAACGGATTGCCACATACGACACGATGTACTACGACACCAACAATCTGGATATGTATATCCGCCACCACGACCGGCAGTTGGCTCGTCAGAAAATACGTGTCCGGCAATACGTGGACTCTGACCTGACGTTCCTTGAGATTAAGCGCAAGAACAATAAGGGCAGGACGAAGAAGAAGCGCATCGAGGTGCCCGGGTTCGGTTTAGAGGCGCAAACAGTGGGGCACGGCAAAAAAGACTGGACAATAGAGGATTTTATCGCGGCCAAAAGTCGTTATCGGTGGGAGAATATCTCGCCACATCTGCAGACGATGTTCCACCGCATCACGCTTGTCAATAAAGGCAAAACGGAGCGTTTGACCATCGATTTCGACCTCGTATGGACCAACGTGGTCACGGGCGAAGAGAAGACGTATCCCGAACTGGTTATTATCGAACTGAAACGCGATGGCAACGTGCCGTCACATACCACGTTGGTGATGCACGACCTGCATGTTCACCCGTTCAAGATAAGCAAGTACTGCATTGGCACGGCACTGACGACCCCTCACCTGAAGAAGAACCGCTTCAAAGCCAAAATACGCAAGATAGAAAAACTCGTAACAAACCAATGATATGATTCAAGTAGATTTATCCAATCCGACGTTGGAGTTTCCGGAGAACGACCCGTCTATTGCCGCTCGTTTCGGTACGAGCGATAGTATCTCGTATGTGATGCACTCGATTGCCGACTTCATAGGCGTGAGTGAGAACCTGATTACGATGCCCCTGATGTTCCTTTTCAACTTGTTGGTGACGTGGATCATCGTTTATTGCATCTACTATCGTTACAGCCGCCGCCGCGACTATTACGTGACGTACATGCTGTTCTCGTCCGGCATGTTCGTGCTACTCTGGTTGATGCAGATTCTCGACATCCAGACGGGATTTGTGTTGGGCTTGTTCGCCATTTTCGGCATGATTCGTTACCGCACAGAGACAGTACCTATCCGCGAGATGAACTACATGTTCCTCATCATCGCCGTGTCGGTCATCAACTCATTGAGCCTCAAAGCCGACGGGTTGGCATGGTATCTGTTGCTTTTCGCCAACGTGACGATTATCGTGCTGGCATGGGCTTTCGAGGCTTGGCAAGTCCGCAAGCGACAATCGACGAAGATTGTACTGTACGAGAAGATTGAGAACATCGTTCCCGAGCGGCGCAATGAGCTGATTGCCGACTTAGAGGCACGTACCGGCTTGCAAGTGATTGATATAGAGATTGGTCACATCGATTTCTTGCGCGACGTAGCGTACATCAAGATGACCTATCCGCTGGAAGCGGGCAAAGTGAGTAACAGTATTGACCAAATCACGAAGTTCAAATGAGGTGTCGTCCATTGCGTATAGCGCTTACGCTGCTGACAGCGGCGTTGGTTAGCGTGCCTGCACGGGCTTGGGATTATGAGTCCACCGATGCGCTGACAGGGCAAGTGGTGCAGATACGCACTGCGGCCGAGTTCACTAAGAAATGGAGCAACGGGCTGCGTTTCTCGCTGGAGGAGGAGTTGCGTTTTAACGTCTTCAACTCGCTCTATGGTCCGTCGTTCAAGAAATCTTATACGACTATCGACCTTGCCTATGCGCCGGTCAAGTACGTCAAGCTGGATGCGGGCTACTCACTGAAGATCCTCGGTGCTGACAGCACGTGGTCAGCGGCGAAGAAAGCTGACGCCAACGAGTGGATTCGTCACCGCGTCTTTTTCAGCGTCACGGGCACGTATAAGTTCGACCACGTGAAGGTCTATCTGCGCGAACGAGCCTTGCTGGAGATGCGTACCGACAGCGTCAACCCGCTGGAGAAGAACGCGTACGACTGGCAACTCCGCAGTCGTTTAGGAGCTGAGGGGTCGCTACAAGGCACAGCGCTCAAACTGTACGGGTGGGCAGAACTATCCAACACGCTCAATGCCCCGACGTACCAACAGAAATATGCAAAGAACGACCCGACCACCGGCAGCGGCCATCAGTTCGTCAGTCACGTTAGGACGCAAGCCGGCATCAAATGGCGGGTAAGCAAATTGAGTACGCTGGATTTCTACTACCGTTTCACGTACGCATACGACCGCGACATCAATATTACCAAAACCAAAGGGTACATCCGACTGACCGAAGAGCGACTGTTTGTTCACTCCATCGGCGTTTCGTATAATCTCGACCGGTAACCGACCGCCCCGTATCGACTCGGACCGACACAACGGACACATGTCGTCTCGGCCGACGGATACAAGAAAAGCCCCATCCAAACGGACAGGGCTTTTCTTGTATGGCATGCGCTTTATTCAACCATCACGCCTGCCGTGTTATACACATGTCCGTTCTTGCGGATATAGATATGTCCGTCGCGGTAGAATTTCTCTGCCTGTACATCGTCCCCGATGCGGTCGATGGCAGCATCTTCTTTGCGGACAGTAGCCGTGAGTGCGTTGAGGTCAACCGTGATGGTGTATGTGCCCGGGGTGGCCGTCAAGCACTGCCCTTCACCGCGCACACTGACTTGTTTAGCCAAGTTGATGACAGCTCCATCGGTGATGAGTTCGTTGTTGATTGCAGCGCCAAAACGATGTGCGTTCACTACCTCCCAGTCGCTCGACATCTCGGTGATGAAAGCGAAATACGAGGTTGGCAAAGAGAAGGTGAACGTACCCTCAAAGACGTTCGTTGCTGTTGCGTTCATCACTACCGGTGCTTCGAGGTTCCATTGCTGGTTGTCACCAATCTCGAAGAGTTGGTCGTAAACCACGTCACCCAGTTCGCAGATGGCGATATTGGTGATGCGAATCTGAGCACCTGCAGGTGCCGGACCGAAGTCGAAGACGAGTACGCCTTCTGAGTCAACGCCCTCGATGTTCGAGATGTCGTGCGTATGCGGTTCCTCTGCCACGAGGTTGATGGTCGAGTCGGTGTACATGACTGCTTGATCGAACATGCGAACAGAAACACCCGAGAGGTTGACGCTTGACTCCATCTCGAAATAGAGGCTGTACAACTTGCCCTGTTGCGTATGGATGCCGGTTGCCAGTTTCACTTGTGCCTGTAGTCTCTCACTCTTCGCGACAGCGATGTTGACGGTGATGTCGCCTTCCGAGTCGAGTACAGCTGTCGATAGGGTGTCGTCTTGCCAAGTGGCGTTAGTGAACCACGTGCTGATTGAAGCCGCAGCGGGGTCGTACAAACAGTGGTCGAACGGCAACTCGCCATTGATAATCGTGTTGTTCGCATTCGACGGAGTGATACTGCGGTTATCCTCTTTCGGGACGGCGATAACGTACACGCCGGCACCGCCCGATGCAATCAAGTTGCCGGCATAATCCCAGTTGAGTTGGAGCAAATCATAGTCAACGTTGGTGTTGAGTTTCATCTCTTCGCGCAGACTGAGCGTCGGCGTTGCGTCATCCCAAGCCACGTCGAAGATGAGCAGGTTGTAGTCGGTGCCGCGGAGGATAATCGTGCTCTCATCGGGTGTGAGTGCAAAACACGAGCCGAGCGAGCCGTCGATGATGAGTACGCCGTCGGAAGTTGTCGGTGCTAAATGCGAGCCGTACGTGCAGGTGCCGTCCCAACTGTAGAATCGGAGCGAGGTGGCACTGGCGTTGTTGTTGCCTGCATTGCGGTGCTGACTAACCCATACGCCCTTGCTACAACCCCACACGTTGCCGTTAGTGTTCAACTGGCCGGCAAAGTCCATCTTGGCGGATGGAGCGCCATCCCAGAAATGGAGGATAGAACCATCGGGCTGACCAATATTATAGACGCACAGTCCATTAGTAGGCAGCGTTGTGCCCGGGTCTTCGTTATAGACGAGGAGCTTGGTGTCAGCGCCTGTTCCGTACACAAAGACAGACGGAGTGGAAGAGCCCTCTTCTACACCTGCTGCGTTTTTCCATAGACCTGAGCTGTTCTGTGTGCCGGCGAAGAAATTGAGGTGCTCATCGGGAGTATCGGGGTCAACCGAATAGATGCCCGAGTGGCCATCACCCCAGTCGCCCACGAAGACGTGGCCGTCGGAAGCTATACCAAAACGATACGGTGAACTGTAGGACTGGGAGCCCTTGTATGGCGTGGTATTCTGCAACGTCAGGTCGGGGTTCATCACGTACATACCATTGCCTGCAACAGCTGCACCGGCACGGTCCATTAAGTAGATAGTGCCGAAATGGTCGGTCTCGGGATAGACGTTCACGGTGTTGAAGACGCGCGTCATACCCATCGAGGCGGCAGTCTTCTGTTCAGCAACAGCCCAGTTGCCCACTTCGTGTGCAACGGCCTCGACTGCCCATTTGTACTGCACGTCTTGGTCGAGTCCCTCGATAGGCATGGGCAGATGGATGGTGTTGCCCTTGAGTGTGGGGTTCTCCACCGCAATCGTCTTGACGAGCGAGTCGCTCATGGTGTAGATATAGACACGGGCATCAATCGGCAGCGTGTTGAACGAGAACGTCAGGTCGTACGCATCGTCCGTGCGTTGTGCAACGAGGTCGTAAGCATAGATGTTACGGAACGATGGTTGCGCCACGCCGGAAGTAGTGAAGCGATAGATGTGGTCCTCGGTAGCGAGGTAGAGGACGATGGTCTTACCAAGAGCCAGCGGCTTAACGCTGTAATACGATGCGGTGATGTTCTCCGAGATGTTCGTGGTAACCACGCCGAGCGCCGAGCGTCCGGCACTCACGTTGTAGAGGTTGATAGTTGTGACAACTCCGTTTGTCACTACGGGTGCAGCAATAACTGCTTGTCCGCCGTAACGGAAAGCTTGTCCGCCTTTAGTAGCGGGAAGAGTCAGTCCGTAGAGCGGTGGTTGCGCGTCGGATGACCATCCATACTCAACGCCCTTGATGTCGCCCAAAAGCACGGTACGGTCGTCGGCCACAGGCGAAACTATCTGCTCGTAGTCGCCATACACGGCAGAAGAGAAGTTATTCGCGTCTTGGTTACGGCAAGAGGCCGTGATGTTCATACTATCGACGTTGAACTGCATCGTACGCAGTTGCGTGTTGTTGATGTTCGCTGCGTTGGTGTACACAGTTGCCGACAGCAACGTGCCGGACACAGCGAACGACTGACCAACCATGGCGTTGTAGAAATTGCCACTGAGTTGGCTGGTGAACCATGGCAATGGTTTGAGTGCGTTGGTGGTGCTGTCCATTGCCCAGTAATACGTGCGGAAAGTGCCGCGGACAGTGCCTGTACGCACCTGCGAGTCGGAGTATTGGTTCTCGGCATAACTACCACCAACAAGCACTGAATCGGCGGTAAAGCCGATATTGTAGAGCGGATAGGTCTCGCCAGCCAGTCCATCGGTGGAGATAGTCTCCAAGAGCGCCCCTGTGAGCGTGTTGATGCGGTACAGATACGGCACGTTTGCCGTGTCGAGTGCAAGGATGTACGTCTCTTGGTCGTTGCGAACGAGCACTTGACGCACGATCTTGCCGGCCACAACCGCCGAGAAATCTACCGACTGGGGCGCTGAGAAATTGTACTGTCCATCCAAGCCGGTCACGCCCGATGATTTGTCGGGATAGGTCTCGTAAACGACGGTAGGAGGAGTCCACGACGTGTCGCGTAGCTGCAAGAACGGATAGGTTGTGTGGTTTGCCGTCACCACCACATCAGCGACGCGTTGCTCTTCATCGAGACTGTAGTAACCATCGCATTCGGCAGCCAAGTGATAGACACCGGGTTGCAGGTCATAGAAGACGAACGTACCATTGTAGAGCGAATCGACATGATAGGTCTTGAGTGTGTCGCCCAGAGCGCCCAACAGATAGACGGTTGCGCCATTGCAGGGTACCCATTGGTCGTTGGTACGTGCGGCGTACTTATAGAGGTTGTGGGTCATCTTGGCATCCATATCGCGGATAGAACCGCAGATATAGCCGAGTGTGTCGGGGTCGCAACCAAAATAATCCATGATGCCGCGGAAATAGCCTATTCCCTCCATGTAGCAGTGGTCGTGGTTGAGGGCGCGGTGACGTGCCGGTTGGTAGGTATGGAAATATCCCTCGAAAAGGCCGCCCGGTACGCCGTGCTTAAGAACGCCGAGATAGCCCCTGTACGATTGGTGCGTATTCGGGTCAGTACGTACGCTGGAGCTGCCATAGAAATTGATGTCGCCACGCACGTTCATGTTTGTTGCCGAATAGAACGAAGCATAGTCGTATCCGGCTTCAAACATCTCCCAACGCCATGGCCACAAAGCTGAACCAATGGCTCGAGAGGTTTGCTCAAAAGCCGATGTGCCGGTATCCTCTCCGCGATAGAGGAAGAGCGGATAGTTGGTGGCCGTTCCATCGGTGGCGGCATTAGAGTGAACAGAAAGGAAGAGGTCGAAATTACCCACTTCTACCTCTTCGCATATCTCGGAGAGTGACCTGTTGTACATCGAATAGTCGGCACGGGTGCTGTAGTCAGCCCAGCTGTAGCTCGGATATTCGCCGTTAACTTTCTCGTAGGGCCACGGACCGCTTTCTTCGCGAGACATGACTACAGTTGCACCTGCAGCCACGAGGCGGTCACGCAAGTACTGACATTTCCACATGTCGGTGTTCGACTCATAGAATCCGCAGGTGTCGGGCATGCCTGTAGAGGCGAGGTTAGGATACGGGATAGTGGCCATCGGACGGTCGTTAGGTCCGTAAGAGCCGTGTCCCGGGTTGACGTAAATACGCTTGCCGGTGAGGTCGGTTGCAGAGGCCGTAAGTACCACTGCCACAAGCGTCAACAATGTAAAAAAGTATCGTTTCATAATTCACAGATTTACCAAGTTAGCCATACGTCTTATTGTACACTGATGAGATAGGTCTCGCCCTGCAGTCCGGAGCAAATAATCTTGCCGTTGCAGGTGTAGGGATACATCGCGTCGATGCCACCGGAGAGCACTTGCGTCTGTCCATCGAGGCTGACAGCCACTATCTGCGACGAGGTGGTGAACTCCCCATTGTCTTGGTCGTTCATGCCGATGACGATGCTGTCGTTGTACCATTTGGGAGCGCGAACGTTGTGTCCCAGATAGTGCAGATTGCTGCCGTTGAGGTCGCACACATAAGCTCCGATGCCGCTCACGTAGAAAAGGACTTTGCGGCCATTGGGACTGATAGACGGCCAGATGTAGCTCTTGTCGGTTCCCAAGGGCGAGAGTTGGGTGGTGATACCGCCGATGGTGACCATCAGTTGACGGTCCTCGATACTGCATGTCGGCCGTGCGGCCACGAGGTTGCTGTTCAATGCCAGTTTGCGAGCAGAACGGGTGTTCTTCACGAGCAATTGTTTCTTGCCTGTCTGTAGGTTGTGGCTCTTGAGTGCTTGTTGCCTCATGTGGTTGGCATCGAACGAAGTCTCGCGATAAACAATCGTTACGCCGTCGGCAGAGATAGTGGCATTGTAGCCGGCACCCGGTGCGTCAGAGAGTTGAGTGGTTGTGCCACTACTTAGGTCGTACTTACTCAGTCCCACGTTGGCGTTCGAAGTGAGGAGGATAAAGCTACCATCGGGCGCAATCCCTGCCACTTTGACATCCCCTGCAGGAACGTTGAGTTGCTGTACTGAAGTTACGTTCAGTACTTGTGCATTGACTGTTAGCGCTAAGGTTAACAGCCCCAAAAGAAATACTTTTTTCATGCTTTCAGTTGATTGATTTATTGATTATTCATTGTTGTTGTCATTTGACGCGTTGTCCGTTGGGCGTGAAGAGTTGTTCTTCGCCGGCGATGCGGCGCAGAATCAGCAGTTGTCCGTCTTGCATGATTAGTGCGTTCGTCGGTTGTTCGGCAGTTCGCTCAATGCCATCACCACCATAGACGGTGACGGTGCACTGCACCTGATAGCCTCCATCGACTGTTGTGCCGGTGATGACCGCTGTGCCATCGGAGAGACCCATCACAGTACCTGTGTCGAAGACGTACGCCACATTTTCGTCGCTGCTAGTCCAGACGATGGTCTTGATGGAGGCGTTACTCGGCACTATTGTGGGGTTGAGTGCAATAGCTTCACCTACCCGCAGACGCGTTTCCGTAAGGCGCATCTTGATGCCTGTGACGTGCACTTCGATGGTGTCCACCACTTCGGTGTCAGCGCGGTTGTAGAAAGCGGGTGCAAACTCATTGCCGAAGCGGTCGAGTGCGCAGATGATGATCGATTGGTTGTCGCGGTTCGCCACTTTGGTGAGACTCAGTTGGTTCTCGCCGGCAATATCGTAGAGGTAACGACTGCTTGTCTCGTACTCCGGTGCTGTACCTTTAGGATAGACGTACACGGCGAAACGGGACGCGGAGTCGGCATGATCCCACGTGAGAAGGCCATCGGCATTGAGACTGATGTTCGTGGGTGGTGCGAGCGTATCGTGTGCGAACCAATCCATCGCCGGCGGCAATGCTTTTTCGGCGAAAACGTTGCCCTTGAGTCCGATGATGAGCCCTTTGGTCTTGTAGTTTGTAGTGTTGTAGAAGATAGCCCCGGGTGCGTCGTAGGGTGCTGCAAGGCGGTTAGCGCGCACTTCGGCCGCTTCTTCAGAGACCGTCACCCAGTCGGAGTAATCGTTGTTGGCCGAGTAGAAATGGACCCGTCGGCCTTCGGGCAGTTGGTCGGAGAAGTGTTGTGTAACACTACCCCACCAGTTTGCCAGTTTGTTGTAGTTCTGGCCGACAGAAGCCGTGGACCAATAAATCTGCGGGGCTATATAATCGACGTATCCGCCTTGAATCCAAGCGAGAGGGTCGCAGAACTGCACGGCGTAGTCGTCGAGGCCAACGATGCCTTGCGGCAACGTGATTCCATACGAAGCAGCCACAGCGGGTTGAGTTGTCCAGATGCCGAACGGTGCCATTCCAAAGCGAACCCACGGTTTGACGGCTTTGATGGAATCGTAGATCATCTCTATCGTGATGTTCACGTTCTGTCGTCTCCAATCGCCGACGTTCATCTCTGCGGGTTTGTACAGTCGTTGGGACACGCTGTCTTCGGTCGTTGTGCCGCCGTACGGGTAGAAATAGTCGTCCCATATCATGCCGTCAACATCGTAGTTGTTAATCATCTCCATCATCACATCGCGGACATACTCACGCACAACGGGGAGACCCGGGTCCATGATAGTACCATTGTAGCTGCCATTGGAATAGTAGAGTAGCCAGTCGGGGTGATTGGCGCGGATGTCAACGTTGCCGTAACTGCCGGCATTCACTTCGTATCGGAAAGGGTTGACCCACGCATGACATTCCATTCCGCGTTTGTGGCACTCATCGATGGCGTATTGCAGGGGGTCGTATCCCGGGTACTGACCTCTTGTGCCAGTCAGGTTATGACTCCATGGCTCGTACGATGACTGATAGAAAGCGTCGGCCGTTGGGCGCACTTGCAGCATGACGGCGTTGATGTTGCCGGCCTTGAGCGTATCGAGCAAAGCGCATAGTTGGCGCTGCTGGGCGGCAACACCCGAACTGCTTGTGGCCAACGATGAGGGCCAGTCGATGCGGTAATGAGTGGTCAACCACGTAGCGCGGAACTCACGTTTGGGATTAGCGGCGTTCATCACGGACGTGGATAGGGCCATCATCAACAGAAAGGCAAGTAATGATAATCTTCTCATGGTGTTATTTCAAATTAGGGTGCAAAGGTACAACATTTTTTTCATTTATGCAAGTTTTTGAGTAAAAAAAACGTGTAATTTCGTGTTTTTTTGCGTATTTTTCACATAAGAGGTTGCATAATTCAAAAAAAAGCAGTATCTTTGCAGTCGATTCTAAAAAAACGGATTATGAAGAAGATTCAGAATATACTGTTTGGTGCAGTGCTGCTGTCGGTATTGAGCGGATGTGGGCGCAACACGTTCTGCGTATCGGGTCATATCAGCGGTGAAGCGGGTGAGACTTTGTACTTGGAATATCTTGGTTTGCAGCGGGTGGATGTGATTGACTCGTTGGTAATGCCAAGTAGTGGTGCTTTTCGTTTTCGTGCGGCACGGCCTGAGTACCCGGACTTGTATCGTCTGCGGGTAGCAGGTACAACTATTGTGTTGGCGGTGGACTCGACAGAGAGTATCGGTATAGAGTGGGACGAAGAGCTCGTGATAGACGGGTCGGCCAAATCGGAACAAATCTTGGCTTTGCGTCATTCGCTACGCGAGAAACCGATAGAGGAGCATAAAGCGTTTGCCAAAGAGATTATCCTACAGAACCCTGCGAGCATGGTGGCATATTACGCGCTGTTCCAGCAAAAAGGGCGAGTTCCGGTCTTCGATATTTACGACAAAGATGACCGCATCTATTTCTCCGCCGTGGCCACGTCGTTCAACGCATGGATGCCGGATAATCGTCGTTCGAAAGTGCTGTACAGCCAAGTGATAGACGTCATCAATGGCGAGCGTCGTGCGCAGAACACAGTGGCGATGCAGGCATTTATTGAGGAGTCGGAGAACACGTTCCTCGACATCGTTTTGCCCGATGAAAACGGGACAGAGCAGGCTCTGTCGCAGTACCGCGGCAAAGTGATAGTACTGGATTTCACGACGACAGTGATGGACCGCTTCACGGGCTACATCTTCGAGATGAAAGAGGTATATAACACGTATCATTCGCGCGGTTTAGAGGTGTATGAAGTTTATCCTGACCCGAGCAGGCTCGTTTGGGAGGAGCAGGTACGTGCGCTTCCATGGACGACCGTACGGACAGAGAACGGCGTCAATAATATGGTTTTTGCGACGTACAACGTGCAATCGTTGCCAACTCTTTTCCTCTTCAATCGACGGGGCGAGGTGGTTGGACGTTTTGCTGATTTTGCGAGTCTGAAGCAAGCGATAGAGAAGGAGTTATGATCTCCGCAACGCGCATACGGGAGTTGGCGATAGAGGTCGGTTTCGATGATGCGGGTGCTGTAGTGGCGCATCGATTAGACGAGGATGCAGACCATTTGCGAGCCTGGATTGCGGAGGGCTGTGCGGGTACGATGCAGTACATGTCGGAACACTTCGAGCAACGGGTGAACCCATCAGCGTTGGTGCCGGATACGCATACTGTCGTTTGTTGTGTGCTCTCGTACTATAAGACGAATCCGCAACCGAAAGGGGCACCATATATAGCGCTGAGCGGATTGGCCGAGCGCGACTACCACGAGGTGGTGAAAAGCAAACTGGCAGCACTGGAGCGGCTGTTAGTGAGCGAATATGGTGCAGAAGTGGTTAACGCTGATTATCAGCATCTTTTCTGCGACTCGGCACCGGTGCTGGAGCGTGCATGGGCACGTGAGTGCGGTATAGGATGGATAGGCAAGAACCATCAGTTCATCCATCCGCGACTGGGTAGCTTTGTTCATCTCGGCATCCTCTTCTTGCGAGGCGAACTGCGAACAGAAGACCGGCCGGAGAGAGATGCACCAGGCGGTTGTGAGGGCTGCGAACTATGTCTGCGCGCTTGTCCAACACGAGCCATCAAGGAAGACGGGTTGGATGCACGTCGATGCGTCTCGTACCTCACGATAGAGCGCAAGGAGCCGTTGCCGGAAGAACATGTCGGCAAACCGTATATAGGGTTGTATGGTTGCGACAACTGCCAGCGCGTCTGTCCGCACAACCAACATCTGCAAGCTGACATCCATCCGGAGTTGAGCACTAATCCTCGTTTCGCGGAGATGACGGCAGACGATTGGGCAGGCACATCGCGGAGACAACGAATCAAGTTGCTGCGCAGGTTGGCAAAGTGAGGCGGAAGAGTCGAAGAAGTATGCAAGAGGGTATGGAGGGGGTTCGAAAAATGTATATACAAAACAAGGAGTTCAGGAGTACAGGAGTGCAGACATTACTCCCGAATGGGACGAATAACAACAAGGGAACATAGAGCTACAGTTTCTTTCCAGAGGACAATCGGTAGAGCCGTGCTATGTTTTTGCAGTGGGGACTGCTAAAAACTCGCGCGCCGCACTTGCTCCTCTAAATGTCCACCGGACATTTCTCGGTGCGGCTTAACCGCTTCTTAACCCACAAGGGGTACGATCACTTCGTGTGCACCCCCTACCCTAGGGGGAGAGTCGGATTAGTACCGAAAGCTGAAGTGCGGCTTAACCGTCTCCCCCAACTTTAGGGGGAGAGTCTGATTAGTAACGTGGAGCAAAGAACAAGGGGGAATATGAGAGAGGATATGACATGAAGGTGGCATGTACATGTCAGGAAAATGTCAGGAAAATGTCAAGAAAATATCATGTTTTGGACGAATAGCAAAACGCACCTGCTCGGGGCTTATCCCAAACAGGTGCGTTAACTAAACTGCTGTCGTCATGTCACAACGACTCAGTGGCTCTTAATACTCGTCAAAGTCGCGGTCGGGAGCGTAAACAGTGTCACTATAATCCGTGTTTGAAACAGTCAAACTCGTGGTGACAATATCGTTCTTTGTAATACGTACAACCTGTAGTTGTGCATCAATATATTTCTTCATGTTCGTAAACTTATTTAGAGGTTATACAATTAGTTATTTTACAATTCGTCCGGTTACGTCGTAAACAATGCCGTTCTTGCGGATGAAGAGTTGACCATTCTCGATGAACTTCTGTGCCGCATCGCTTGCTTCAATACTCTGAATGCTCGTGGCATCGTTCCCACTCTCAATAATGCGGATAGGTGCTGCCGTTGGATAATTTGCAATGGTAAGATATGCTTTGTTGGCAGGGATGGTAGTACCCGTGAAATGGAAAAATCCCGCTCCTTCATTATAACCAAGCACGTAAGCATTACTGAAAGAGGTGACATCTTGAGAAGCTCCGATGAGGCTATTCGTCCCATCAACACTTCCTGCATCAGATGTTACAGCTGTCAATGTAATATTGCCTGAACCGGAAGTTCTCTTGAGAATAACCGCAGTGTTTGAAACGACATCCGTATTCGTACCGGAAAGTGTTTTCAATGCCAGAGAACCGTTATTGTTGTATTCGCCTGTAAAAGCCGTTACGCCATCCGGAACTTGCACTTTGCAAGGAGCATAGAACGTAGCGTAACCATCAGCAGTACAAGCTATAGAAACCTCACCCGACATGTCATAGACTTTGCCATCAGTGAAGTCGAGATTGCCAGTTTGATTCCCCGTGCCATTAGAACCGTTATTAAAAATGATTTTTTCTGGAATTGTAGTAACAAATGTACACATGCATGATGCTGCGAGTTTAACTCCTGGCCAATTACCAATTACATTAGTACTCTCAACATTCCAACCATAAACATAAACATCCTCCCAATTCTTGGGATTTGTAAAGCCGATAGTTTGAGTAGTGGCCTCATTATAAACACCCCACCATGAAGTATTATAGTTTTCCGAAGTACTAAAATTATTGATGTAATTTTTCCCAGTTTCAAAAGGGATATTTACAGATTGGTTATATAAATTGCCACCATTATTAGTAGATGTCCAATTCGGATCAGAACACGATGGAGTATGGCGGGTTAATATAACTGTAGTTGGGTTACTTCCGTTAATAGAGGGAACCGTTACTGAAAAAATGTTTGCAGTACCAGT
>CALAUY010000180.1 GCA_937892015.1 uncultured Bacteroidales bacterium
GTGATAGTCGGCTGTGAGCAACAGGTTGCTTCCTCCGCCGAGTATGAGCAGCGGTTTGGCCCGTCTTATCTCGGGCATCAAGGCGATAAGCTCGTCGGTGGTGTCGAATTCGATGAAGCGGTCGCACGTGGCATCGATTCCGAAAGTATTTCTGTGTTTGAGATTATATCCGGTGATATCTGTCATTGTGGGATATTATATCGTTGAGTTCTGTCAGCTGTTGAATTTTGTCAGTACCCATTTTCCGTTTTTCAGTCGGAACGTCATCTCTGTCCGCATTCCGCTCGCCAATCCTTCTATGATGAATATTCTCTGCGAAGTGTTTTCTATGGCACCTCCGTAGATGAAGTTGTAGAGGCTGTCGGTGGGCAGGAACTCTGGTTTGAATGCCGGCCACTGGTCAGGCAGCAGTGTGCCCGACATGCTTGCGAAGTCGTTGTCGGGGTCGGGTGCCGAGAACTCAACAATGTCGTTCATGCTTTCTATTTGGAACTCGTTGTCGACGGCGAATCGCTCGTAGAAATCGAGGAACGAGGCATTCTGGCTTTCCGATATAGGCATCGACTCCACCTCGGTGAGCATCCATTTTCCTCCTATACGGTTGAATTTATATTGTTTGATGCTCTTCTGGTCGAACAGTATGTTTTCGAGAGTGACGTGACTTACGGCCGTATCGTTCATGGCGTTCATCTGCTTGCGGTTGCCGAAGATGAGCGTGTAGTAGTCGTTGTCGATGAAGAAATGCTCCGTCGGCCATTGGCGTTTGTTGATGAAAGTCTTGTTGCCGTTTTCAATTACCGGAAGCGGGAATTTTATTCTGCTTGTCTGCAGTTTACGGTTTGATGCGAAGTTGAAAATGAAATCCTCGAAAAGCATGTCGGCAGCTGTTGGCATCGGAGTCTCCTCGTTGGTGTCGGCAGCGGCTGCATCCTGCTCAATAGAGTCGGAGACAGAGGTGCTGTCGGTGCGCTCAGGCTGGCTGGCTTCACCCTTGCAACCTGTTGTGTTGAAACAGATTGCCGACAACAGAATGATTGAGACAATTATGGCAGAGGCTTTTCTCATCGTTATTATTTCTGAGCCCTGAAAACAGGACGACTAAAAATTTGCGCAAAAATACACATTTATTCTCATACATTTCTTTTTTTATGTCAAAAATATTAACTTTGCAGAGATTTTTTTGAAATCATTGGCGGCTTTAGACTGCCAGAGGTATAAAAAACATACAAATATATGATACTCGACAGAATAGAAGAGCTCCTGAAAGAGGTTAGCGAGATGAAGGCAAATAATGCCGAAGAAATAGAGAAACTGCGCCTGCGCTATCTGGGTAAGAAAGGCGAGATAACGGAACTCTTCAACCAGTTCCGCGAAGTGCCGAAAGAGGAGAAGAAAGAGTTGGGTATGCAGCTGAACGCCCTACGCTCATTGGCCGAGCAGCGGTTGCAGGAGATGAAAGAGACGTTCGAGGCACAGAAAGCGGAGGCAGACAAGCCTGACCTCACCCGCACGCCCGAACCCATCGCTCTCGGCACGCGTCATCCGCTCTCGCTCACCAAAGAGGAGATTATTGATATCTTCAGTCGATTGGGTTTCACGGTGGCAGAAGGTCCGGAAGTGGAGGACGACCTGCACGTTTTCGGGATGCTCAATTTCGCGCCCGAACATCCTGCCCGCGATATGCAAGACACGTTCTTCGTGGAGAAAGAAGAGGGCGTCCAGAAACCGACGGACGTACTGCTGCGCACGCATACGTCGTCTGTCCAGACGCGCGTGATGACCGGTCAACAACCGCCCATCCGCGTACTCTGCCCCGGACGTGTTTATCGCAACGAGGCCATCTCGGCCCGTGCACACTGCTTCTTCCACCAAGTGGAGGGACTCTACATCGACAAGCACGTCAGCTTCGCTGACCTACGACAAGCACTGATGTACTTCGCCAAAGAGATGTTCGGACCCGACACGAAGATACGTCTGCGCCCCAGTTATTTTCCGTTCACCGAGCCGTCGGCCGAGATGGACATCTCCTGCAACATCTGCGGCGGAAAGGGTTGCGGATTCTGCAAACAGACAGGTTGGGTGGAGATACTCGGTTGCGGTATGGTCGATCCGAACGTGCTCGAGAGTTGCGGCATCGACTCGAAAGAATACACCGGTTACGCCTTCGGTATGGGCGTTGAGCGCATCACTAACCTCAAGTACCGCGTGAAAGATTTGCGCCTGTTCTCCGAGAACGATGTGCGGTTCTTGCAGCAGTTTGAAGCATGTTGAGCGCAACTCTCATAGTGATGACGTTGGGGCAGACCGTGCTCGTAGTGGCAGTCCTCCTACTTGCGGCAGTGGCGTTGCTGTCGGTACGTATCATCCTGAAGAAGAACGGCCGTTTTCGGTCGATGCACATCTCCGACTCGGCCGCGATGCGGGAACGCGGGATAGGTTGCGTCCAGTCGCAAGACCGACAACAACGTCGGTCCAACACGGCAAAAATCAACGTCAAAGAAATGTAATATATCCATACGAATAAATAAAAAGAAATGAATATGAACAAAGTATCAATTATTATCGATTCTATTTTGTGCGCAGCGGTGATTGCGCTGTTTGTGCTTGTTTTTGTGTTCAAACCCTCGTCGAAAGCGCCCGCTCCTGTGGCCGCGGCCGATGGTTCGGGGATGTCGTTTGCGTACATCAACCTCGACTCGGTGACGGCCAACTATCAGTTCGCCATCGATGCCAGCAACAAGCTGCAGAGTCGCTACGAAGAGGCGCAAGTGGAGATTCGCAAGAAGGAGAACGCTTTCGGCGTGAAGTACCAGAACCAGCAGAAAGAGGCGCAAGATTTTCAGGATAAAGTGAATGCGAACGCTTTCCTCTCGCGCGAACGTGCAGAGAGCGAGATGAACCGCATCCAAGCCAACGGCGAGAAACTGCAGAAAGAGTACGAGTCGTTGCAACAACTGGCCGCACAGAAAGGGGCCGAGTTTGAGCAGGCGATGCAAGACCTCAACCTGCAACTCCGCGACTCGCTGGATCAGTACGTGGCAGCCTACAACCAAGAGGCCGGTTACGACGTCATCTTTATCGGTGCGACTATCCTCACCGCAAGAGAGGGTCACGACATCACCGACGAAGTGATTGCGGGACTCAACGCACGTTACGTGCCGTAAGCAACTCATACACAACAGGCTACAAGCCTGATTATCCGTCATGCGCGTTTTTTATAAGCCGTATTGGAACTACGTTATTGAGGATATTGTAGCCCTCGTGCTCAGTTTCTTCGTCGTTCTGGAGTGGTTTCCGCTTTCGACACAGATACCGTTCCAGAAATACGACGTGTTTGCGGCTATTTTCAGCAGCGTATGGCTCTTTTCCGCGTATTTCGCCCACCGGTATGTTCGGGTCAAGTATCTGCGCATCGACACGGCCATCTATCGTTTGTTGGCAGCAGCGGCACTCACTTTCGCCATCATGCTCGTCTATATGTACGTCATCCCGCCGCATCGGAACTACTCGATATGGGTACTGCTGACGATATGGATTGCGATGTGCGCATGGACCATCGTCATCCTTATTATCTCGCACGCCTACAACTACGCGACATACGAAGAGCCCGAGCCGCCGCGTAAGTTAGACCGTGCGCCGCAGAAAGTGCTCAAGGCACCCGTTGAGCGCGAACAGCAACAGACAGAGGCAATCCGGCGCGCAATATCGATGACCACCTCACCCCTATTGCTGGATTTCTTCGACGAACATCTCGACGTAGCATCATCGAACACGTTCGTACTGCGCTCGTCGGAGATATTCAACATCCTCAAGCTGCGCGATTATCGGTTCGATACCATCATCAACCTGATGCCCCTCAACCAGATTAGAGGCATCAACCGCATGATAGGGATGGTCAACGACAAACTGCCGGACGATGGCCTCTTTGTGTGCTGTTACGAGGCACAATCGACCACCAAGCGCAATTTTCTGAACCGATACACGCCCTTCTTCGGGTACATCTTCTACGCTTTTCTGTATTTCTACAAGCGCGTCTTTCCGAAAATCTTCATGACAGAGCGCCTCTATTTCGACATCACGGAGGGCAAGAACCGCGTTCTCTCTAAAGCTGAAGTACTGGGCCGACTCAGTTACTGCGGGTTCGAGATTGTGGCCGAGCAGAAATGTCGCGACCTCAATTATGTGGTTGCGCGTCGCTCATTCACGCCCGAATCTATCCAGAAGAAGCGTTACGGCATCTTCGTGCAACTGGAGCGAGTCGGGAAGAACGGCAAAAAAATAGCAGTGTATAAGATTCGCACAATGCACCCTTATTCGGAGTACATCCAAGCGTACGTTTACGACAAATACTCGCTTCAGGCAGGGGGCAAGATTAAGCACGACATCCGCGTCTCCACTCTCGGGCGAATACTGCGCCGCACGTTCATCGACGAACTGCCGATGGTGCTCAATCTGCTTCAAGGCGATGTTAAGCTCATTGGCGTTCGGCCCATCTCGGCGCATTACATGAGTCTGTATTCCGAGCCGTTGCAGCAACAACGGCAGCGTCATCGACCGGGCCTCATGCCACCGTTTTACGCCGACCTGCCCTCTACACTCGACGAGATTGAGGCTTCAGAGATCAAGTACCTCAACCGCTGCGAACAAAAAGGCACGTTGCTGACGGATTTTGTCTATTTCTGGAAAATCAGTTATAATCTGTTGTTTAAGCATGCAAGGAGCAATTAAGGTATGAAACGACTTGTCAGTATCCTATCCGCACTCGTGCTGGTTGTGCACTTGGGAGCACAAAACATCCCGCAGTCGCTCGACTACTACATGGTATATGATTTCCTCGATGAACTCGCCACCGATGGAGTCATCCACATCAATAGTGCCATCAAGCCCTTCAGTCGCAACACAATAGCTGCGCTGCTCCGTGAGGCACAGCGCAGCGACTCGTTACTCAACCAGAGGCAACGCGATGACCTCGAGTTCTATATGCAGGATTTTGCCCTTGAACTCGACACTATCCCCGATTATCGACTGTACGGCCACGACAACAAAGCGCAGTGGACTAACCGCAGCACGTTCAATCTGTCGCTCGTGGAGCCCGCTTTCCATTACAAGACAAGCAACAACAAGTTCAAGATGATGCTCAAACCCATACTGGGGATGGACGTCTATGCATCGAAAAAAGGCGTCATCACCAAGCGTTGGTACGGCGCAGAGATACAGATGGACATCGTCGGGCACGTCAGTATCTGGGGGTCGCTGCGCGACAAATCGTGGAACGGGACGCACCTGAACAAAGACCTCTTCCCTACTCAGGGTGACCGGATAGATGGTGCCAAACTGACGAAAGGACCGTTCCTCAACGACCTTGCGGGCGTGCAGTACAAAGAGGCCAACTATGGCGGCGATTTCTCTGACTCGAAAGGCGGAATCAGTGTCTATGATTGGTGGGGCAGTGTGAGTTTTCAGCGGGAGAACATCCGTTGGGGTGATGCCTATCATGCCTCGAACATCGTGTCCGATCACGCTCCGGCGTTCCCGATGTTGACCCTCAACCTGAAGCCCTGCAGGTGGTTCGAGTTCAACTATTTCCACGCATGGCTCGTGAGCAATGAGCTCGACTCCTCCTACTACTATCTTGAGCATTTCGCTGAGGATGCCACGAAAGTGCATTACCGTCCTGCCGGTAAGTATATGGCGGCAAACATGTTCACTTTCAGCCCCATTCGGCAGTTGTCGTTCTCGTTCGGCAATTCAGTTGTTTATGCCGAGCGCACGCCCCAAGCCGTGTATTTTATCCCCATTGCCTTTTATAAGTCGTTAGACCACTTGTTGACGAAAGGTCTGGGCACGGAGAACCAAAACTCGCAGATGTTCGTCACTATCTCGACGCGCAACCTGAAGCACCTGCACGTCTATGGATCCGTGTTCGTGGATGAGTTTCAGTTCGCACGACTCAAGCGCTCTAATCCCGAGCACAACATGGTGTCGTGGCTCGTGGGCTTCAATTGGAGCGGATGGCCGGTGAAAGGGTTGAGTCTGAAAGGCGAGTTCATGCGAACCAACAGCCTCACGTACGACCACTCTATCCCCACGCTCACATATGCGTCGAACAGTTACACGTTGGGGCATTATATGGGCGCAAACGCACAATCAATCTTCGCTGAACTGCAGTATAAACCCGTCAGGGGGCTGTCGCTGCGCCTCAATTATACGTGCGACACCAAATACAACGTGTATGATTATGTGCGCAATATCAACACCGACATCATCGCCTATAAGCCGTTCGACGAGCGGACGTGGCAGAACGACATCTTCGGGTTTGATGCCACATACGAACTCTTCAACAACTGTTATGCCATCGTCAATCTGAGGTACAACCACGCCCGCGGTTTTGCCCCGACATCTGCGCGCAAAGCAGGAGAAAACCGCGGTTGGGCCGACGACGGCTCGTCGCTGGACATGACAGGTGATGACCTTGCTGCGTACTATCTGAACCTCTTCACGCCCGCCTATTTGCAGGGAAAGAATCTGGTGTTCACGTGCGGACTGAGTTTTAGTTTCTGATGTGGCGAGTGCTGAAAAATAGTGCGCTTTTCATTGCCCTTGTGATTGGAAGTGTCGTCGGTGTGCTGCAAGGGAGTCAACTGCTCTCATGGCGTGCGCCCTCATGGATAGTGCCGGCACTGCTTTTCGGAATGCTCTTTTTCGCTTTCTGCAAGATTGACCCCGCCCAACTCAGACTGCACCGATGGCACGCAGTACTGCTTGTTATTCAAGTGTTTGGCAGCCTCGCGGTGTATTTCGCCGTTAAGCCTTTCTCGCCGCTTCTGGCTCAAGGGCTGATGTTGTGCGTCTTGATTCCGACAGCTACAGCGGCACCGATTATCACGGACCGGTTGGGAGGCGACATCTCTCAAATAACAACGTACGTGCTCATTAGCAACTGCCTGACAGCCGTGCTTGTCCCGCTCGTGTTCCCGTTCATCAACCCTGCAGTCAGTATATCGTATCACGAACGTTTCTTGCAGATACTGGCCCATGTGGCACCGTTGCTGTTCGTCCCGTTTTTCGGGGCATGGGCTCTGCGACTGATATACAACGCTATACTGCGCAAAAAAGGCAGTACGAAACGTTTCCGACTGCCTAATGGGTTGGCGCAATTGCCTTTCTATCTATGGGTTGTGATGATTGTGATTCTGATTGCCCGCACCGTGCGCGAACTCTTTCATTATGAGGGCGATATGCTCATCATCGTCTGCATGTTTGTCGGCACGATGGTTGTGTGCCTGTTGCAGTTTGTACTGGGGCGATACATCGGTCGGCGTTGCTCGAAGAACGCGTCGGATGCCGATGCTGTCACCGTGGGTCAATCGCTCGGTCAGAAAAACTCGGCATTGGCCATCTGGATGGCGCAGATGTGGTTGATGCCGCATACCTCTTTAGCACCTGCCACGTACATCATCTGGCAGAACCTGTTCAACAGTTGGCAACTGTATCGAGCAGCCCGTGAACGAACGCCTCGCGGTTGAAGACCTGGAGGTCTGTCATCTTCTCTCCCAATCCTATATAGCGCACAGGAATCTTGAAACGGTCACTTATGCCAATGACCACTCCACCTTTAGCCGTACCATCCAGTTTGGTGATGGCAAGCGAGGTCACTTGTGTCGCTTTGCTGAACTGCTCTGCTTGGATGTAGGCATTCTGCCCCGTACTGCCGTCAAGAACGAGCATCACATCGTGTGGCGCGTCCGGCACCACTTTCTGCATCACGTTCTTGATTTTGGTCAGCTCGTTCATCAGGTTCACTTTGTTGTGGAGTCGTCCGGCAGTGTCGATAAGCACCACATCGACGTCGTTGGCCACGGCCGACTGTAGCGTGTCATACGCCACACTCGCAGGGTCGCTGCCTTGCTGCTGCTTAACGACAGGGACACCCACACGTTCGCCCCAGATGCACAGTTGCTCCACAGCTGCGGCACGGAACGTGTCGGCAGCACCCAACATCACTTTCTTCCCTGCCTGCTTGTACTGATAGGCCAGTTTGCCGATGGTGGTGGTCTTACCCACCCCATTGACGCCCACCACCATGATAACGTATGGTTTGCAGGGCAGAGATTCCGTGAAATCGGGTTGCATCACCACGTTGTTCTCTTGGAGGAGTGATGACACTTCCTCCAAGAGAATCGTGTTGAGTTCGGCAGTACTGACGTATTTGTCGCGCTTCACGCGCTCTTGTACACGTTCTACAATCCGCAGAGTCGTCTCAACGCCCACATCGCTGCTAATCAAAGCCTCTTCGAGGTTGTCCAACACCTCGTCGTCCACCTCAGACTTGCCGATGATGGCGTGACTAATCTTGCTGAGCACGCTCTGCTTGGTTGTCTCCAAGCCGCGCTCAAGCGTCTCTTTCTGTTCTTTCGATTTGAATAACCCGAAAAAAGCCATAATCGTTATTCGTTAATGTCCGAAGAATCAATTCGTTGCCGCGGGCTCAATGTCCGCAGTAGCGAGACTCTTCTTTTTCTGTTTCCATCCCCATACAAGGCTCAATCCCAGTTCAGCATTGATGCCTTGCGTTCTGTACGGCACAACCATCTTGCCGTCGTATGCGGCAAAGACGAACGGCACGTAATCGGCAGCAACGCTTATCATGAACGGGCCGAGACGCAATCCTAAACCGGCACCGATATTGCTCCATTTACCATTGAGGAACGAGTAGCTCACTCCGAAGTTGAACCAAGAAGCAGGCCTAACTGCCACGCCGAGCGTCACTTCCTCGAACAAACGGTTGTTGTAGAGCATGGTTTTGGAAAACACACCGAGTCCGAAGATGTCGTTCAGTAAGTTCAGCTCGACTGCCGCGTTCATTTTCATCGTCAGCGGAACGAGGAATCCTTTCTGTCCGTCGGTCGATGTGAGTGCGTTCTCGTACACGCCTTGCAGGCGCGCCAACACGGTGTCGCCCAACTGCTGGCCATTGAACTGACCGTTCTCATCGGTATAATCCGAGTAGTTGAGTTGTCCCACGCCACTATATGTGCCGCTGAGGGCGAAATCGTAGTGATGACCATTGAGCCAATAGATTGCACCGAGGTCCGTAAAAGCGAGCGAGATGTTCAGGTACTTGATAGGACGTACACTCAAGCCCACATCAACCGCGCCACCATAACCATTGAAGTAACTCAGCGCATTGGTGAGTGCCAGTTGCTCCTTGAAATTATAGTTATCGAACGTTGCCGCATCGAACCTCGTCGGGTACTCCTTGAACGGACCTGCCATATAGATGGACCCATTGCCCTGCACCGACCATTGTTCGGGACTTGCCGTGAGACTCAGGTTCGTTGCGTTCAGGCCTGCGTAGCCGTGCCCCACAAGACCTTTCACTTTGAAGCCCCACGTCCATATCTTGCCCGAGGTGCGGGAGTAACCAATCGCCAATTCGGAATAGACTTGTGCCTGTACGCCGAGTCGGGACATGTCAAAGATATTCTCTTGCTCGAGGTCGCTCATACCGCCACCGAGGGCGAAATTGAATAGTCCTTTAGGTATCGTCACGCCCGCGTCGATACGCTCGTTGATGTTAACGTGGAAATATCCCTGTTTGCTCGTACGCCACCCGAAACCGAACAGCGCGATGTTGAGGTCAGCATTGATGAGCGTATTGTCCTGGATTGCGCTCAGTAGGTCCACGCCACTCAATGGATTGAGCGTCCACATCGTCGTGCCATCTTTGTTGATAATCAAGTCTTTCACAGTGAACGAGTTGTTGCCGGCATTGAGACTTATATGGCTAATAGCAGGCAGGTAGAGGTATCCCTCTGTAATCGGCTCGTAGGCCGGATTGAGGAAATGACGGTAAGGTGCGTTGTGAAGGAAGTAGGTGGTTGCCACTTCCGATTGGGCAGTTGCGCCAAGACTTATCATGCCAAGAAGGCATATAAGTGCAAATGATTTCATTCGTTTCATATCATGTCCTCCTTTCCTCAAAATGCAAGTCGTAAATATGCGTCCAAATTGGCTGCAATGTCAATCTTGAAGCTGAACCGGCCGGTCTTCGAGAGGGCGATAGGATACGCCTCTTGAGGCAGTTCGGTCATTCCTTCATTGAGGCTGGTATCGCAGATAGTAGCGGTGTAGAGGAGCGTCTTCACCTTGCTGAGATTGTTGAGTTTATCTTCCGTCACGTTGATGACGTTCATGTTTGTCCCTGGAACCAGCTCGCCTTTAGCTGCATCCCATTCGTTGGGCGCGGCAATGGTGAAAGGCTGCATATCCATCACGAGGTCTCCGTTCTCGTCGAGTGGCGTGAGCTTCAGTTGGATATTGAACGGCAGTGTGTTCTTGGCAGTGATAATCAGTTTCAGCACTTTCACTCCGATGCTGTCCACTACCTCCACATCTTTGAGAAGCGAATCGAGCGAAAACTCGTTGATATTGACTTTCAGTGTGTCTGTGAAAGCGAGGTTAACGCCCTTATTGAACTCGAACGGCATCGAAATCTGTGTCTCGATCAGCGCATCGGTTTTTTTCGTTAGGCGCATCTGCGGGTAAGCGGGGTCGTTGTTGATGAAGACGTTGTACGCAAACTCCAGTTTCTCCGGCTCTACGGCGAAGAGTTGGTCGATATGTCCCTCTGCAGGGTCTTTAGAGAGGTGGAACTCATTGCGCGTCACTTTATCTAACGGGTCGTTGGGCTGCACCAAGTTGGTGAAAAGCAGGTCGGTGGACGGACTGCCATTGAACGATGCCGATGCTTTCGTGCCGGTCTTGCGGTCAGTGGTCGTAAGTTTATCGATATGGATGCCGAGCGGGGCTCCTATACCGGTGGTGACGGCCAGGTCGATGCGCGGGTCAGCAAAAGGTACCTTGAAACTGCCAATCCGGTCCCAGATAGGCAACATGTCCGAGAAAGAGATGTCCATCGTCTCGTTGCCCAGTCCGGATGTGTTGAAATAGCCGAAGATGGCAGTGTAATCGAACACCGAGATACCGAAACTGAACCCGAATGCAGACGAACGCTGAATCATAATCGACTCGCCGTTCTCTAAACTCAACGTGAAGCGTAGATTGAGGGTGATGGAATCGATGGCGTTGTCCGTGCTGAGTGGTTGAGCAGGGTCTTTCACCAAGTCGAGTGTAAAATTGTCGATGATAACGGGAATCTGATCGCCGTAGTTCTTGCCCTCAAGGTCCACACTAATGACGTTTCCCGCTGCTCGTTTCATCTCTGCGGGCAGGAAGATTTCGACGCTCTCAATCTTGTCGAAAGTCATGTCGGGCATGTTCTGCGCGGTAATCATCGCATTCAGTTGTGCCATGTTGATGATGGCACTGTCGATGCGCTCGTCTGAACCTGTTTGGTTGATGCCTCCCAGACTCAGACCTATCGGGCAATTGATGATGATAGGTGTACCGTTACCAATGAGTGGTCCGTAACCGACGGGCAACCAGTCCGGAAGTAGGTCACCAACTACCAATGAGGCACTGGCAGGCTGGAAATAACCGGTCATGTCCACATCGTCGATTCCTACTTGCATGTTCATCGAGTCGCTGAAACAGAGCACGCCATCTTCGCGTACGATGAATCCCTCGCCGATGTTGTCACCGATGAAGTCGCCAAGCCCTGCCGACACTTCACCCACGGGCAACGCTGCGCCGAAACCCAACTTCACTGTCGGGTCGTCTATATGCGCGATGTCCACGTCTGCTTTGCAAGCAAACATGCCCAACGCCAATAGGGGCAGCAATGAACGAATAAGTTGATTTTTCATAATGCTTGTATTGTGAATGATAATTTCCGAAGTAGCGTTTGTTACGTCCATCAACAGATTATTTACCTAATAAATACTCTAACGCGGCGCAAAATTACAATTTTTTTTTGATATAACAAAATAAAAACGCAAAAAAATGCAATTATTGGTGCATTTTCTTTGCAAAAAGGGCTCAAATCAACCAAAACACGGCTTCTATTGCTGTTTTTTTGGCGGAAAATGGATGAGAAAAACCTGTTCTTGTGCGCGTGTCAAGGCAGTGTAGAACCAACGATAGAAATCTTCGCCGAGCTGCTCGTCGCTCACTTTGCCCGGGTCGATAAAAACGCGTTTCCACTGTCCGCCTTGCGCTTTGTGGCACGTGACGGCATATGCGAAACGCACTTGCAGCGCGTTGTAGTAAGGCGATTGCATCACCGCCTTCCACAAGTCGCGGCGGTTGCGGAGTTCGGGATAATCTTCTGCCACACGTACGAAGAGCTGTTTTTGCAGCGCATAATTGGCATCGGGCGAATCGGTGAAAAGTGTGTCTAACCAGAGCGTTACATCGATATCGTAGTTGTAGTCCATGGCGTGGAGTGAGGCATCGACAAAATGAAACCCATAGAGTTCGCGCTCGTTGTGTAGCCGCACTATCTCGAACATGTCGCCATTGGCCAGAAAAGGCAGATTGTCGTATTTCTCGGTCCAAAAATAGTTGTTTTTTGTGACCATGATTCGGTCGCCTTGCGCTACCTGTCCTTCCATCCAAAGTATCTGATTACGAATGCCTTGATTGTAGAGGTTAGTGCGTTGGTTGGTGCGAGTGATGATAATCGTTTCTTCGGGCCCTACTTGTTGATAGGCCTCTTCCATAGCTTGCAAGAACGGCTCACTTTCGTATATCGAGCGGATGTCGGGGAACGTGTTGGTCGTTATGTCCGGCATTAGGTGCACGTTGCCCGCTGCCAGTTGGTTGCGGATACGCGTTGCGTTGAAGAGGATGCCGGAGTCGAGTGCTTGTCGCGCCACTTCGGTCAGTGTGTGCTCAGCAACACGAAGTCCGTAACCGCGGAGATTATCGACGTTGAGTGCCGGTGAGTTTGTTTGTCCGACGGGTGGCAACTGCGCATCGTCTCCGAGCAGCAAGAGCGAACAACCTTGTGCCGAGAAAACGTACTGAATAAGGTCGTCAAGTAGTCGCCCGCTACCAAAAGTGCTGCTGTCAGCCGCTGTGTTGGACAGCATCGAAGCCTCGTCAACGATGAACAGAGTACGTTGCTGCATGTTCGCGGACAGTGCGAACTGTTCTGAACCCAACTGCCGCTGGCGATAAATGCGCTTGTGGATAGTATATGCGGGAAAACCCGAATAGGCACTCAGCACTTTGGCCGCACGACCGGTGGGCGCGAGCAGGCAGAACGGTTGTTTGAGTGCGTTCATCGCCCTCACAAGTGCCGACACAATACTCGTCTTACCCGTGCCCGCATACCCGCGGAGAACGAACGTCTTACCCTCTTCCGTGCTCAGCAGAAAACGGCCGAGTTGGTGCAACAATGCCTCTTGACCTTGATTGGGGACAAAAGGCAGTTCGTTGCGGATGTGCGCTATAAGAAAATCTTCCAACACGTTAATACCTTTATTTTCTGCGTGATGAGCCGACAACATACAAAAAAGGGAAGCGATCTACATCGCACCGCTACAACCTACTACCCTTGCTTCGATCAAGACCTGGGGGGATTCATAGGGAGCTGGTCGTGTAGGACTTCCCTAAATTGTGGTGCAAAATTACTGCTTTTTTTTGACATATCCAAATTTTTAGGCAAAAAAGTGCGTTTTTTAGGTCATTTTTCGTCATTTTTCTCGATTATGTGACCCAAAAGCGTATATTTGATGCCATTTTTGATGATGATGAGTTGTCCGTTTTCGATGCGTTTGCCGTTTTCGGGCGGGTCTTGTGTGGTAGGTGTGAGTGCAGTCCGTTCACCCGAATAAGCGAACCATGCATCCGGCACGCCGTACCCTGCTTGTGGGTCGTGAAGCGGATAGAGAGAAGCACTCTGCATAATCAGTTCGCGCAACTCCATGGCCGAGAGGTTGGGTAGTGCTTGCCATAGACAGGCGGCCATTCCCGCAACTGCCGGTGCAGCGAACGAGGTGCCGTTGGCCGGCAGCACTCCGCCAACGTACTGACCGAGCGAGTCTTGTGCATTGGTTCTGTAAACCAATGCGTTCCAACCCGACGCACTTACTTCGGGCTTGAGTCGCCCGTCGGCCGTGGGTCCGAAGCTGCTGAAATAGGCGATAGTGTCGTGGTTATAGACATCCACAGCTCCCACGGTGAGAATACTATCGGCATCGGCCGGCGTGGCGATGTAATGCCACTCTTTGTTGCCATCGTTGCCAGCCGACACCACCACCAAGCGTCCGTGCCGCGCCAACTCGATCGCGGCTCTGGCCGCCACACTCGTGCCGTCCATGTCGGCGTAACTGTAATTCCGCGGGTTAGGCTGGTCATCGATGTCATCGAAAGTGGAGTATCCGAGTGACACGGTCACTATATCCACATCGAGCGAGTCGGCTAATCGGAAAGCCCGCGCCAGTCGCTCCACTTCACCGTAATACTCCGCGGGCGAGTCCTCCGAGCGGATGAGGTAAAACGATGCGTCAGGTGCCGTTCCCACGAATCCGGCAGCGCTGTCTTCATAGAGCATGGTGCTCAACACCATCGCGCCGTGTGCGTTCGTCG
Organism: uncultured Bacteroidales bacterium; assembly: GCA_937892015.1. GTDB lineage: Bacteria > Bacteroidota > Bacteroidia > Bacteroidales > Paludibacteraceae > Colicola. The sequence goes on from CALAUY010000180.1 coordinate 14,497, forward strand.
GGTTGTCGAACATGCCCAGACTATCTACTGCAAGCGAATCGCCGGCCAGTAGGTCGTACGAGCCGAGGATGTGCGATTGAGGGAAGATGGTGGAGTCGTTGGCTCGGAAGAAACCGGCATCAATCACCGCAATCGTTATGCCATCACCACGAAAGCCCGCGTTGTGCAGCGGCGTGAGGTTGAAAAGCAATAATATGAGCGAAAAGAGTTTCATATCCGTTTATTTTCTTCGTTGCAAAAGTACCACATTCTCAACGTGTTGCGTGTGTGGGAACATGTCCACCGGTTGCACGGCCATCACCTTGTAGTCGTTGTCCATCAGTTGCAAGTCGCGTGCTTGCGTGGCAGGGTTGCAACTGACGTACACAACGCGCTCGGGTGCAGCGAAGAGAATGGTCCGAACGACATCCTCGTCCATACCGGCTCGCGGCGGGTCTGTGATAATCACGTTCGGTCGCCCGTATTGCTCGATGAACGCTTTGTCGAGCACTTTTTTCATGTCACCGGCGAAGAAAAGGGTGTTGTCGATATGGTTGAATGCGGCATTGAGTCGTGCGTCCTCAATGGCCTCTGGAACGTACTCTATACCAATCACTTGTCGCGCTTGGGATGCCACGAACTGCGCAATCGTGCCGGTGCCGGTATAGAGGTCGTAAACAAGTTCATTGCCTGTCAGCCCCGCGTACGCGCGCACGACCTTATATAATGTGTACGCTTGTTCTGTGTTGGTTTGGTAGAACGATTTCGGCCCTACTTTGAAGCGCAAGTTCTCCATCGTCTCAATGATGTGGTCTTGCCCGTAGTACGTGTGCAGTTCGAGGTCTCCGATGGTGTCGTTGTATTTCTCGTTGAGCACCCAGATGAGTGCCGTCACCTCGGGGAACTGCCGGTGTACGGCTTCTAACAGTGCGTCCCGTTCGGCCGGCCGGTCTTCAGCGAAAGCGATGGTGACCATTATCTCGCCCTTCTCGTTGCTGCGAAGGATGAGCGTGCGGAGAAAACCGCTGTGTTCGCGCTCGTTGTAGAACGTCAAAGCATGGTCGCGGCCGTACCGGCGAAGAAAATTGCGGATGCGGTTGTTGATGTCCGGCATCAGGTGACACTCCTCAATATCCAGCACTTTGTCGAAACTGCCCGGAGCGTGAAAACCCAGCGCACAACTCTTGTCCACGTACTCAAGACCGCCGGCCGCACGGATAACCTCCCATGAGAGCCATTTCTTGTCGGAGAAACTGAACTCCAGTTTATTACGGTACTCGTACTCGTTGGCAGAACCCAGTATGGGACTAATGTTCGGCAGTTCCACTTTGCCGATGCGGGTCAGGTTGTCCACCACTTGTTGCTGTTTATATCGCAACTGCTCTGAGTAGGGCAGAATCTGCCATTTGCATCCACCACACTCGCCGAAATGCTTGCATCGCGCCTCACAGCGGCGTTCAGACGGGCGTTTGAGCCTTTCCACACGCGCCTCCATGAACGAATGTTTCTTGCGTGTTATCTGCAAGTCAACGATGTCGCCGGGCACGCAGAATGGCACAAAAACAACGCAGTCATCGATGCGGCAGAGTGCTTTTCCTTCGGCCGCAACGCCCGTTATCTCTACGTCCTCGAACAGTGGAAGCGGTTTTTTCTTACTCATGCGTTAGTAGCCACTTCATTGCGGCGGTGTATAGTGGTTCAAACTCTGTGACACTCTCCAGCGGGAAACAGAAAATCAGTTGTTTATGTCCATCGGCCTCGTACTGAACGCCTGCACCGAGTCCGCTGTCGTCGAACCTCGCAGCGAAACGGGCCTTGTCGCCGACAGGACGTATAGCGTCGGGGTTCTCCACGGGCAAGATGGTCGGGTTCTGCTCCATAACGAGCTGTGAACCAATCGTCTGCATAGCAGGCAGATGCGTTACGATATGTCCCGAACGTGTGGCGTGATGCGTACGGTACTCGTAGTGCAGCACCTCTTTGGTAAAAGCTTTGTCGGTGGTGCTGCGCATGTCTGTGCCCACGTATGCTCCCGAACAGAGCAGTGCGCCCTTGTAGGTACGCAGCGCAGCTTGCAGTTCGGGCGTAAACGTCTTGAAGTCAATCAGTTGTTTGTTTATGCCGAGCGTTGTCTCTTTCTGTTTGCCGAAGATGAGGTCAACCGCATCGATGCCTGCCAAACGAGCACTATCGACAGCAGATGCAGCGCAACTGACGAACGAGTAGCCCATCTGTTGCAGTACGCGCCCGTGCATCACGGGATAATCGAACGTGTTGCCGGCCTCAGTCTCTTTCGCTTTGTCGGCATAGCAAGCCCCGAAACCCGCGTCATCATCGCTGGTCCACGGCGTGGCACGGTCGAAATCGTACTCCGCGCCGATGTATATCACATCTTTCTTGTACGCCACAGGGAAACTGTTGGTCGCAAAGCCCGCCATCTCGTCAGTGTTCACCATCGCTTCGGGCGCGCCTACTCGAGTGAACCCGTTAACAATCAGCACATTGCCTTTCTCTTTAGGCGCTTTATATACACTCAGCACTTCGCTCGGGAACGAGATACCGCCGGCGTTACCTGCCACCACACGAAAATCGTAACGTTTGCCCTTCTCCACCGCTACGCGCGCTTCGGGTGTCTCGATACGCTGACCATTATCCCAATCGCTGTCGTTGATACGCGTATATAGAACGAAGAACTCCGGCTCGGCGGTTGTTTCGAGCGAGTCCGACACCGGTGTCCAACGGAGTAGCGCATCGCCATCTTGCCATTGCGCAGCAAAATCTTTGACCGGCAGTGGTTGCACCACGTACGGTGTGTCGTATTGTTCGTGCAAGAACCGCAGCATCCCCTTGTAGATGGCGCGACTGACGCTGAAGCGGAAACGCGGGTCGAGTCCGTACTGCATGTCCGCGAAATTCTGATGGCTGAGTAGCTCGAGCAGTACTGCCGGCACTTTGGGCACGCGCGCTTCCGAATAGCTGGAGTTGTTGAGCATGCGGCGCGTCCACTCGGGCGCATAGAGTGTGCGTATGTCATTCACAATCTGTGTCTGCATGTAGTCGCAGTAGTCGCGGCTCTTGCTCTGACTGGCACCATTGGGGAAAACGGTATCTTTGTCGTTGTCGAAATCGGTGTATATGGCCAGTGTCCCGACGATAGAGTCTTTCTTGATGTTGCCCGCGTCGGTGTGGAAAGCGAGACTGAGCGTCACGGGGATATGTTGCCCCTCTTGTTTAGGATTGGCACTACTGCCACCTGCGAGCCAATTGACCCATGAGCCGCGCGAAGCATAATCGTCGATGTAGTCGTTTTTCGTGCCCGTGTAGTTATAGACGCTGTCGGGTACACCGCTGTACTGCATCCAGTAGCGCGCGCCCTCTATCCAGCGCGGAAAACCGCTGACGGTGGCTCCTTCTTGCGCTGCGGCCAAGAGCACTTCATCGGCTTTCGAGACGTTCTTGCGCTTATTAGCCTGATTCGTTCCCTCTTTGGCAGACGGCACGTTTTCAATCGATTCGGGTTGCGGATAACGGGCTACACAACCCCATCCTCCACCGAACTTCACCGCATCGGCCGTCACCACTTTGCCGGAACGTCCCTCACTACTCAACCGCACGTAATTGTGCGCGGGGTCGGTAGAGAAATCGAACGTGCCGAGATACACCCACATACTTCCTCCCATGCACTGATTGACGTCGAAACGCGTCTCAATGCCGCGGTGGCACACGGTGTACTGTGCCGCATCGGTCGAGTTGCTCAACGTCTTGTAGCTCACGTACACCGCATATTCGCCGCTTTCAGGCAGGCGTGGCATGTACGTCAGTGAACCGCCGTTCGTGCAGGGTTTATAGGCGTATCCGCCATGCGTGAACGGGTTGGCATCATCGAGTAGCACATCGCCGAAAGGTCCCCAACCATCACTCGACACACTCACCCATTCGCCGTCTGTCAGCGTCTCGCGGTCATCAACAATCACCTCGTGGAGTTGCGTGTCACGCTCGCGCGGTTGGAGCACTACAGCCCCGGCGTTCTCCAACATCGGCACTAAGAAAGGCATGGTGTAACCCGTTGTGTATAAGTCTTCTACGGTGGTCAGTAGCTTAGCGCGTTGCCACAACCAACGGTCTTCTTTTTGGTTGAAATAAACGCCGTGACTGCCCCAAAGAGCGATATGTTCGCCTTGTAGTCCCGACGTGACCATGTAGGGCAGGCTCGTGTTCTTTGTCAGCGGTTTACTTTTCTTCAGTTGGTAGGGAACACGCTGAATATCAGCGTCCGGCAACGGACTATCCTCACTGCGCCGGAACGAAGTCACCAATCGACTTATCTCGTGCTTGCGGTCATCGCAATAGATGCGAACAGTGCCGTTCGGGCGCCCCAGAACCAACTGACTCACAGTCTGATACAAGTAACGTACGCTCTCGTCGGAGAAAGGGATGGTGCTCAGTTGGCGTGATGCGAACACCTCTACCAGCTTGTCGTTCTTCACTTTCACCGTGCTCACTTTGATCCGACCGACTGTCGCTTGCCGCGAGGCAAATGCCGTGAGCGTATCTGCCACTGCGCTCTTGTCAAACGCCACCACTTGCTTGTTCGCTGCCATCAGTGACCCGCTTGCCATACGCTGTTGCCCGCTCGTGAGATTCAGTAACCCGTTCGTCAGACCCATGCCGCCAAACAACAATCCCACTACCAAACACAAAATTCGTTTTCTCATATATTTGTATATTGCTTTGTTTCTTTCGTTGCTTTTGTTACTTTGTTTCTTTCGTTGCTAAAAACTTAAAAACTCTTTCGGGCTGCAAAGTTACAAAAAATTTTTGATATATGCAAATAAAAAACACCAAAACGAACTCAAAAGGGCAAAAAAGGGCATTTTTGGTGTTGTTTTGCCACTGCTCTTTTGTGTTTGTATTCTCGTGCCATTGTCAGTTATCGGAATTTATTTGGCAAGAATTTCTTTTGCCATTCGCGCAAGTTCCTCGGTGTCTATTGGCTCTAAAACGACCTGCTCCGGCTTCGGGTCGAGCAAGAACTGCATATAGGTTGGCAGCGTCAGCAAGCGTCCTTCTCGACCGATATTATAGTCGCCGAACTTGATGATACGCTTTACCTGATACTTCTCCGGATGTGCCAGCACCGTCTTGGAACTCTTGGCCTGTGCAGATCTCGCCTTGACCTCAAGGGGCACACACTCTCCCTGCATCCTCACCAGAAAGTCCAACTCCAGACCGGAGTCCTTCTGGAAATAATACAGGTTTTGGGCTTTCTTATGAAGCGTGTCGGCCATCAGGTTCTCGAAAATAGCCCCCTTAAATCCGCCCAGGTTGCCTTGAAGAATGTCGGCTCGTGTGCCGGCCCCCAGCATTTCAACGAGCAGACCTATGTCGGTTATATACACCTTAAACACATTCTCTTTCGCATTTCCCTCCATTGGCAGCCCCGTGATGTCTGTATTGTAGCAGCGACAGATGATACCGGCATCCTCTAACCATTGCAACGACCCCAAGTAGGTGTCGCTCCTGCCACCGGGCTTCACTTTATTATACTGGAACTTCTTGTTCTCCTTGGCCAACTGCTTGGGAATGGAGTTGAAGCATTCGCGGATATGCGGCTTGTCCTTATCGGGCGCATACTTCACCATATCGTCGCGATACTCTTTCAGAATCGATTTATAGACCCGGCTCACCGCATTCATGTTGTTAGTAGAAAGAAAGGCGTTTACAGCTTCAGGAAGTCCACCAACTACCACGTAGCGATTTAGCAGTTGCTTCATTGCGATGTGAATGCCCGCAGGAACAGGCGACTCCTCCCGATAGAATGTCTTCAGTGCCTCAATAACGTTCTCGCTCACGCTATTGGCCCACAAGAATTCCTCGAAGTCCAGCGGATACATCTCAATGATGTCTTCCGAACCTACCGGGACAGAGTTGATACCGAAGTCTCTCTGACTTGTCAGTTTACGGCGTTTCTTCTTCTCGTCACCATACCCCTGAACACCCAGCAACGAGCCGGTGGCAATCACATCGAAACGCCCGTCCTCCTTGAAAAACTTTAGGGATGTCCGGGCTTCGGGACATTCCTGAATCTCGTCGAAGATAAAGCATGTGCTGCCCGGCGAAAACGTGACACCCTTTATCTGAATGGAGAGGTTGAGCAGGATATCATCGACAGCCTTGCTTCCCACAAACGCATTGATGCGCTCCGGCTGCTTGATGAAATTAATGTAAACAACCGTCTTGTAGTTGGC
>CALAUY010000181.1 GCA_937892015.1 uncultured Bacteroidales bacterium
ACATCCCTTTCTTCATCTCACCGCCATACCATGTGTTGATGATCACCTGTTCACGGCTGGTGGTGTTGAACGCCACGCACGTATCAGAGTTAAGCCCCAACTCTTTGTAGTTCTCTACTTTGGCTTTCGAGGCATTGTAGATCACGAAATTAGGCTCGAAATGCTCCAACTCTTCAGCTGTCGGTTGGATGAACATGTTCTTGATGAAATGGGCCTGCCATGCCACTTCGAGGATGAATCGAACGGCAAGGTGCGTGGCCTCGTTGGCACCGCAGAAAGCATCTACAACGTAGAGTTTCTTGCCTGACAACTCTTTGATTGCAAGGTCTTTCACCTCAGCCCAGACGGCCTCTGACATGGGGTGATTGTCGTTCTTGTAGCCCTCGGTTGTCCACCACACTTTGTCGTGACTCTGCGCGTCATCAACGATATATTTGTCTTTTGGTGAACGACCGGTGAAGATGCCGGTCATCACGTTCACTGCGCCGAGCTCGGTCTCTTGACCGGCCTCATAACCGGTCAGCGACGGATCTACCTCAGCTTTGTACAACTCCTCATAAGAAGGATTGTGGGCAATCACGGTTGAACCGATGATGCCATACTTTGTTAAATCAATGTTTGCCATAATATGTTAATTTTGTTGTTATTTACCTGATTTACAATGCCTAAAAAAGCGATAAGTTGGTAAAAACCGCTTCTTTTCCGACTGCAAAATTACAACAATTTTTCCAAATATGCAAGCATTTTTGCAAAAAAAAATGATGTTTTATTGTAATTTGACAAAAACAGCCCGTTTCGCTCTCGAAAGGGGCTGTTTTTGCTAACCGGAGATTACACAAGTAAAAAATACATGTTAAATAACATATTTTTTGCCCAAAAATTTGGTCATGTCAAAAAAAAGCAGTAATTTTGCACCGTGTTTTTCATGGTATTAGATTTAAGGTTAAGTAAAGATTGGGTTGTCGGGAGGACAACCTTTCTTTTTTGTATATGTCCGTAAATCATTGATTCTTATTTGATAAGCGGAAGGTTGTGTAGCCGCTCCAACGTGTTTTGATGGAAGGTACGCAGTGCATTTTCAGCCTCTTTGTCGAGCTTGAACGGCAATTTGCCCTCTAAGTAGTCAGTTGTCGGCAAAAGGAAGAACTGTTTCTCGGTGATGCTCTTTCCGTCTTTTTTGTAGGTAATCGTGCCCTTGTGTACATAACAGGGGAGGTAACTCACAGCAACCACAGCTCCGTTGTCCCGTCGGATGTCAATGCGTGTCATGATGCCACCATTGGTGTTCAGTCGGCGTTGGTTGCTGATGAAGTTGCCGAGCGAATAGAGAACGGGCACCTGTTCGATGACCTCTTTGTTATCGCGCACGCGCGTGACGGTGAGATACTCGGCATCCTCCACAACGTGCGGGTGTCCACCGATGATGAGGTCAAAACCCTTGTCGGCCAACCAACGAGCCATCTCGCGCTGCTTAGGGATAGCTTTCACTACGTACTCGTCACCCCAGTGGATAGACATGATTTTCAGGTCGATATGCATGTCCTCAATACTCCGCAGGTCGGCTGCAATCTCGGCCGTGTCGATGTAGTTGACGATGTTCGGCGCAACGGGAAAGAAACCGTTGGTGCCGTACGTGACGTTGAAGAGAGCAATGCGCAGTCCCTGCAGTTCGAGGATGAGCGGGTAGCGCTTGGCGCGGTCGAGCGAGTCGTAATAGACGCCCACGTTAGGGCAGTCGGCCAACTGGTCTAACGTACGCTCAAGACCCCGTTTGCCGCGGTCGAGGATATGGTTGTTGGCCAGCGTGATGACGTCGAATCCGCAGTTGAGCAGGGCATCTTTATAGCTGTCGGGCGTAGAGAACGTGGGATAACCCGAGTAGGGTTTGCCGCCCAGCGTCACCTCGAGATTGACTATGGACAAGTCGCTTTTGGCAATATAGGGCAGTACATAACGGAAGTTGGGTTCATAGTCGTACGTGTCCGTCTGGGGGTTGTATGCCCATTGGAACTGCGGTTCGTGACCCATGGCATCGCCGGCGAAAAGCAACGACAATGTTTCTTGTGCGCTCAGCGGCGCTACGAGGAGACTCAGCATAGTGCTAAGTACTCCTAAAAGGAGATTAAATCGTTTCATGCTGCAAAGTTAATGCTTTTTTTCATATATGCTGGAAAAAAGTGAAAAATCACGATTGGTAGTTGTGTACTGCACTGGCACTCAACGCTTTCAGGAGTTCCAGAGTGTCGGGAAGGATTGTTTGAAATGATAGCATCGATACTCTTGCGGGCTGGTGTTAGAAATGGCACAAACGAAAGAGAGTGCAGTGGGTTCGAGGGTTCGCATCTGCTTGCAATGGGCGACAACAGTCTCTAATCCGTAGAAATCGCGCGTCAAGCGCCAATCGTCAAGAGTTCCGTATTCGAGCACTCGTTGAATCAGTTGCGCGGCACTGCGATGGACATCAAGGCACGAAACATCTATATCCCAAAAGAGATACGGTGACAATTGCGATATGTAGTCTTTCGGTGCCATAGAACCAAAATCGACTGCAAAGTTACTGCTTTTTTTTCATATATGCAAATATTTGGATAAAAAAAGTGAAAAAAGTGCGATTTCGGGGCGATTTTTTGTGAGAAGATCGGTTTCAGGCAGAAGAAATGAAGTGTCAAAAGAATGTGATACTTTCGAAAGCGACGTACGGCAAGATAGAGCGAAGCAGAGCAAAAGCACCCCGAAAATGGGCTTTTTCGTTCGTTTTTGTGTTTTTTTCTTGCACATGTCAATTATTTTTTGTAATTTTGCAGCCGTTTTTGCATGACACTAAAACATAAAACAAAATAAATCAAGACAATGGATAAGAGATTAAGAAGGTCAAAAGACAAGAAATTGGGCGGAGTATGTGCCGGGTTGGCGGAGTATTTTGATATTGACCCCACGTGGGTACGGTTAGGTTGGGCCATACTGACCATCTGCTCGGCCGCGTTTCCGGGACTGATTGCATACCTTGTGTTCTGGCTGATTATGCCGGAATCAGAGGCATAGGCAACCGATGGAAAGCATACCTGACATCCAAGCATAGACAACCAATAAACAGCAGGCCTGACACTTCGGGTCAAGCGAAAGTGTCGATATCTGCCCGCGTAATCGTCTGTCCACCAAGAATAATGAGTCGCTCCACAACGTTACGGAGTTCACGGATATTGCCGGTCCATGAGCGTTGTTGCAGGGCATTGATAGCCTCGGCATCAAACATTTTCTCACGGATGCCCTGCTCGCTGCATATCTGCTCGCAAAAATAGTTGACGAGCAGCGGGATGTCGTCTTTGCGTTCGTCGAGCGAGGGGATATGGATAGGTATGACGGAGAGGCGGTGATAGAGGTCTTCGCGGAAACGGTTCTCGGCAATCTCTTTCTGCAGGTCTTTGTTAGTCGCGGCTAGCACGCGTACGTTGACGTGAATCGCTTTGTCGCCCCCAACGCGCGTCACCTCGTTCTCTTGTAGCGCACGTAGCACTTTAGCCTGTGCAGCGAGTGACATGTCGCCTATCTCGTCGAGGAAGAGCGTGCCGCCATCGGCCTGCTCGAACTTACCGGCCTTGTCTTTGATAGCACCGGTGAACGACCCCTTGACGTGCCCAAACAGCTCACTCTCAATCAGTTCGGACGGTATAGCTGCGCAGTTGACCTCGATGAGCGGTTGCGAAGAGCGGTTACTCTCAGCATGGATGAGGCGAGCCACCACCTCTTTGCCCGTGCCATTGGCACCGGTGATGAGCACTCGCGCATCGGTAGGGGCAACTTTGTGAATCAACTCGCGTACGTGCTGGATTGGCTCACTCTCGCCTATCATCTGAAAACGCGACTCGACTTTCTTCTTCAGCACTTTGGTCTCTTGCACCAAACTCTTTTTCTCAAGCGCGTTCTTGGTGGTAATCAGCAGGCGGTTGAGGTCGATGGGTTTCTCGATGAAGTCGGACGCTCCTCGCTTGATGCAATCGACTGCCGTCTCGATATTGCCGTGCCCCGAAATCATCACAACAGGACACTCTATTTCGGCCTCACGTAAGGCACTCAGCACCTCAATACCGTCCATCTCCGGCATCTTGATGTCGGAAAAAATCAGGTCGTAATTGGTGCCCGTGGCCATCTCTAATCCTTGCTTCCCATTCTCGGCCACTTGCACTTGATAGTTCTCGAACTCGAGAATCTCTTTCAGCGTGTTGCGGATGGCGCGCTCGTCGTCAATAATGAGTATTTTTGACATGTTTTTTCACTAAAAATGTACAAAACTAACGTTTTTTTACCAAAAAACGCTGCAAAGTTACAAAAAAACTTTGATATTTGCAAAAAAAGTAGTAACTTTGCACGATTTTTGTTCAAAAAGAATCAAAAAATGATGATTTTTGCCCCTGCAACCGGCATGGGCGTGACGCAAATATTAACTTTTAAACACAAAAATGAACATTGTAACAAAGAAGATTGCATTACCTGACGGACGGTTAATCACCCTCGAGACCGGTAAGCTTGCCAAACAAGCAGACGGCGCGGTAATGGCAACTCTCGGCAACACAATGGTGCTTGCCACAGTTTGTTCAGCCAAAGAGGCTGTTCCCGGAACGGATTTCATGCCACTGACGGTTGAATACAAAGAGAAATTTTCGGCCAACGGTCGTTTCCCGGGAGGATTTACTCGTCGTGAAGGCAAAGCGTCGGACTACGAAATCCTCATCGCGCGACTTATTGACCGTGCTCTCCGACCCCTTTTCCCGAGTAATTATCATGCAGAGACGTTCGTCAACGTGACGATGTACAGTGCTGATGGTGTGGACATGCCCGAATCGATTGCGGGCTTGGCTGCATCGGCAGCCCTCGCGTGCTCTGACATCCCGTTCGAAGGACCTATCTCCGAAGTGCGTGTAGCACGCGTGAACGGACAGATGATTATCAACCCCACGTTTGAGCAGTGCGCACATGCCGACATCGAGCTGATGGTGGCCGCAACGCTCGACAACATCATGATGGTGGAGGGCGAGATGAAAGAGGTGAGTGAGGCCGAGATGCTGGAAGCTATCAAAGCAGCGCACGAAGCTATCAAACCGCAGTGCCTGGCACAGATGGAGATGATGAAAGAGTTCGGCAAAGAGACCAAACGCGAGTACTGCCACGAAATCAACGACGATGAGCTCAAGCAGCTCGTTCACGACGCTTGTTACGCCGATGCCTACCAACAGGCCGCGGCCGAAGATACCGACAAACATCACCGCGAGGAGGTCTTCTCCCAAATCCGCGACAAGTTCAAAGAGGGATACGATGCTGCCGCTAAAGCAGAGGCAATGGGCATCACCGAAGAGGAAGTCTATGCGATGATTGACCGTTACTACCACGATGTAGAGAAAGAGGCCATGCGCCGCGTTGTCCTCGACGAACATAAACGTCTTGACGGCCGTAAAACCACCGAGATACGTCCTATCTGGTGCGAAGTGAGTCCGTTGCCCGGCCCTCACGGAAGTGCCATCTTCACCCGCGGTGAGACACAATCGCTCTCGACCGTCACACTCGGCACCAAGCGCGACGAGAAACAGATAGACGAGGCACTCATTCAGGGATACGACAAATTCCTGCTCCACTACAATTTCCCGCCGTTCTCGACCGGTGAAGCCAAAGCACAGCGCGGCGTGGGACGACGCGAGATTGGACATGGCAACCTCGCTTGCCGCGCCCTGAAAACCATGGTGCCCGCTGAGTTCCCATACTCCATCCGCGTAGTGAGCGACATCCTCGAGTCGAACGGCTCCAGCTCCATGGCCACCGTTTGTGCCGGATGCCTCGCACTCATGGACGCAGGCGTTCCACTCATCCGACCCGTTTCCGGCATTGCCATGGGACTCATCTCCGAGAACAAGGGTACCAATTACGCCATCCTCTCCGACATACTCGGCGATGAAGACCACCTCGGCGACATGGATTTCAAGACCACCGGCACGGTCAATGGTCTCACCGCCTGCCAGATGGATATCAAAGTGGATGGCCTGAGCTACGAGATTCTGGAGAACGCTCTCGCACAAGCGCACGAGGGACGTATGTTCATCTTGGGTAAGATGCTCGAAGTGCTGCCGGCTCCGCGTCCGGACCTCAAGCCGCATGCACCGCGACTGGTATCGTTCATGGTTCCCAAAGAGTTCATCGGTGCCATCATTGGCCCGGGCGGGAAAATCATACAAGGTATCCAAAACGAGTCAGGAGCTACCGTCAGCATCGAAGAGGTGGAGACCGGCGGCCTGGTGGAAGTGGCTTCAAGCAACAAAGAGAGTCTCGAGCTGGCCGTATCCAAAATCAAAGCCATCGTGGCACTCCCCGAAGTGGGAGAGGTCTATCCGTCAGTCATCAAGAGTATCATGCCTTATGGCTGCTTCGTGGAGTTCATGCCCGGAAAAGAGGGCTTGCTGCATATCTCCGAGATTGACTGGCGTCGCTTCGAGACGATGGAAGAGACCGGACTGCACGAGGGCGACCATATCTCCGTCAAACTGCTGGATATCGACCCGAAAACGGGCAAGTTCAAACTCTCTGCCAAAGTGCTGAAAGACAAGCCCGAAGGGTACGTAGAGCCCGAACGTCGGCCACGTCCGGAACGCGGACCACGGCCTGACGGTGCACGGCTCGACCGTCCCCACCGCGGACCTCGTCCCGACAAACAGTAAAAGGATTTGAAAAAACTGCTGCTCATACTAACGTCGTCTCTGCTGGCAATGACCCTGTCAGCGGGGGCGACGTCTGCCATTGGCCTACAGATGCAGGCCGAGCGACTATGGCACGCCGGCGAGTACGTAGAGGCGATGGACAGCGCCACACGCGTACTCACCATCATGCCGAACAACTCTGCCGCGAAAAATTTCCTTCACGACCACTGGGACGACATGTTGCGACACGCCAACAGCCTCCTTGAGCACAACGCTGACGAGACCGACCTCTCGCAATCACTCCGGCGGCTCGAACTCTTCCGCCTGATGGCCGAGATTGCCGACCACCTCCGCGAGGTGCAGTTGCCACTACAGGGAACGAACTGGCAATGGTACCCCGAGATGTACTACAGTCAGGGCGACTACGACTCAGAACGCATGCACGTCTATCGATTGCTGCTCGCAGCTGCCGACGAGTGTCTGCGCTCCTACGACACCGATGGTGCACGGCAGCACCTGCTCACTGCCCTCCGATACCTCCTGCCCGGCAACGAGAGAGAGACCAACCGCGCCGACCTACAGGCGGCAATCATCCGCAACACAACGCGCCTATCCGGCACAAACAGCATCCCGGAGGCAATCTTCGCGTACGAACTGACGAACCTCAGCGATGCTCTCCGTGCCGACTCGCCCTCTAAAGAGGATGGAACGCCTCAATCTCTCCCGCAGATTGATTCCATCCGCCCTCACCTTCAGCAACACGTGGCAGACCTTTACAACGCCAAGGCGGACGAACGATTGCAAGCCGGAGACTCTATCGCAGCGGCAGAGTTTCGCGCACTTGCCAACGATTGGCTCACTCCCGTCGAACCCGACCCCGACAAGTAGCAAACACCAACCTGTTATTGTCCTGTGATTGTCCTGTGATTGTCCTGTGATTGTCCTGTGATTGTCCTGTG
>CALAUY010000182.1 GCA_937892015.1 uncultured Bacteroidales bacterium
GGCATGAGGTACATCATCCATTTCATCATCTTCGCCGAGGGGTCGTTGCCGGTTGCTTGCGTCTGCATGGTGAGGAAAGTGTAACCGAAGTTAGTGGCGGTGAAGAGGATACAGAACAGCGACAAGTGGTTGTTGAACGCCCAAGAGAGGACGGGGATGTATCTATCCCACGAGATGATGGCATCGTATGTGGAGAGGTCTTCTGCCCAGAGGAACGACTCGCCGCGCAACTCGATGGCAGTGGGGAAGAACCAGAACATCGCCATCACAACGGGGAACTGGAAGAGCATGGGCAGACAACCTGCCATCGGGGATACGCCCGCTTGTTGATAGAGTGCCATTGTGGCCTGTTGCCGTTCCTGCATTTTCTCCGGCGGATATTTCTCGTTGATGGCATCCAGCTGGGGCTTGAGGGCGCGCATCATGGCCGACGACTTGTAACTCTTGAACGTGAAGGGGAAGATAATCAGTTTGATAACCAGCGTCATCAAGAAGATTACCAGTCCGATATGCAGTCCCCAACGCTTGAAGAGGTCGAACATGGGGATGACGAGGATGCGGTTGATCCATGCCACCACTTCCCATCCCAGCGGTACAAGTTCGCGTAGCCGCAATCGCTCGTATTTCTGCACGCCTTGGTCGTACGAATTGAGGGTGTGGTAGTGGTTCGGGCCCAGATAATAACTGAAGTCGGACGCCTCGTTGCCGTTAGGCTCGAAAGCGACTGTCGTGTTGGTTTTGTAGCCCTTGATGTACCCCGAATACTTGCCGAGCGGTTCGCTCTCCAGCATCGTTGTCTCGAACCCATCTCCGCGGGCAATCATCACGGTGGAGAAGAACTGGTCTTTGTAAGCAATCCACCGCAGTTTGCCCGTCACTTTGTCACGGTCGGGTTTGTTCTCCGACATCTTGTCGATGTCGCGGTTGGTGAACATATACTGCAGTTGCGCATAACGCTCCTCAAAACGCCGTCCGCGCTCCTGTTGCGGTATCTGCTGTTCCCAACGCATCTCGAGTCCGTTAGTGTTACCCGCTAAGACGTTCTGCATCCCATGCGGACGGATGCTGAAATCAATCATGTAATTGCTGTCGGGGATAGTATAGACAAAATCGAGGTAACTGTCGGGATAGACCGTCTGCAGACGATACGTAAGTACTTGATTACCTGCAGTGTCAGTCTGTATCGGTTGCGGCACGAAAAACATGTTCTCTGTCGAGAGGATGCGGTTCTCGGCCGTCACCAACGTGAACGACTGGCGTTTGTTGCTTTCGTCGAAAAGCACCAACGGGTTGAGCGTATCGCCGTACGTGCGGTAGTTTTTCAGTTCCGCTTTGCGGAGCATGCCGCCTTGGGGTGAGAAGGTGAGGCGAAGAACTTTCGACTCTACCACTTGCCGTTCGTCGGACCCAGTAGCGGCCGGTGCGAGTGCACCGAACTGCGCCTGATGAAGGGCTTCTATCTCTTCTGCCGAGGGCTGCGCTTGCGCTTCTAACGCGCTCAGCGAGTCGGTCAGTGCCGCCTGTAAAGCCGCCTCTTCGGCGCGCTGTCTCTCAACCATCGCAATGCTGTCTTGCACCTGCTGACGACGTTCTAACTCTTCTTGTGACGGGCGGTTAAATAATGTGAATCCAATCAAGATTGCGGCTATCAATGCAAAGCCGATCCAAGTATTTTTATCCATTAAGAAAGATGCTTTTTAATCTCTTTGCCCCTTGTGGGCTGTTGTACAATGTGTTGACTGTCAGTGATTAATCATTTATTTGCGAATAGGCCTTGTAGAACTCCACGACCGCGACTATCCCGTTCTCGAAGACCTCCAAGTCCATGTTCTCGTTGGGCGAGTGGATGGCGTTGCTCTCCAAGCCAAAACCCATCAAGATTGTTTTGCGTTGGAGCACTTGCTCGAACATTGCGATGATGGGTATCG
Source organism: uncultured Bacteroidales bacterium (assembly GCA_937892015.1). GTDB lineage: Bacteria > Bacteroidota > Bacteroidia > Bacteroidales > Paludibacteraceae > Colicola. The sequence goes on from CALAUY010000182.1 coordinate 1,929, forward strand.
ATCCGCCTCGCCGTGCTGCGAGCGGTTTCTTGCCGAACGCCACCTCGAACCCTTTCTCCGCCGCTTTGTATGCCGGCAGGTCGATGGGGCAAACGTACCCTTGTCCGCCGTGCATCGGCGTCACACGCACCTGCACCGACTTGGGAGCTATCTGTTGCATATAGTCAGCGAAAGCGCGACTGACCTTCTCGTGGTCTTGGTTCGCCACCAGTCGGCAACTGACTTTCGCGTACGCTTTGCTTGGCAAGACCGTCTTACTTCCCTCGCCGGTATAACCGCCCCATATGCCGCAGATGTCGAACGACGGGCGGCATGAGTTGCGCTCCAGCGTAGAGTAACCCGTCTCGCCCTGAAGTGCCTGAACGCCAATAGCTTGCATATACTCTTCCTCCGAGAAAGGTATGTGCCTTATCATCTCTCGCTCGGCCTCAGGGATAGGAAGTACATCGTCGTAGAACCCCGGGATAGTGATGCGTCCATCACTGTCGATGACACGACTGAGCATACTGCAGAGTGTGTTGATGGGATTGGCCACTGCCCCACCGAAATGGCCGCTATGTAAGTCGCGGTTAGGACCTGTCACCTCCACTTCCCAGTACGCCAATCCGCGCAGACCTGTCGTGATAGACGGCGTCTGTTTGCCCACCATCGACGTGTCGCTCACGAGGATGATGTCGCTCGACAGCAGCTCCTTATGTGTCCGGATGAAAGCGTCCAACGACGGACTGCCAATCTCTTCCTCGCCCTCGAGGATGAACTTCACGTTGCACGGCATCTCGCCCCGCTTCACCAAGTACTCGAAAGCGAGAGCTTGGATGAGCGACTGTCCCTTGTCATCGTCTGCCCCGCGTGCGTAGAGTCGCCCGTTACGGACGGACGGCTCGAACGGTTCGCTCTTCCACAGTTCGAGCGGGGCGACCGGCATCACGTCGTAGTGTCCATAGACGAGCACCGTTTTCGCATTCGGATTGCCGCAACGATACTCGGCAAACACCATCGGATTGCCGTCAGATGCCATCAGTTCGGCCCGCTGCGCGCCGTAACGCAACAACAAGGTTCGCCACTGCTCAGCGCAACGGAGCATGTCGTTTTTATGCTCTGCCTCACACGACACCGACGGGATGCGGATGAGGGACTCCCAGTCGTCGAAAATGCGGTTTTTTTCTGATTGTATATATTCTCTAATCGTCATGATTTAATGTTTTGGTGCTATGTAGTTGCTCAGCGTGGGATTGATACGCATCACACGTATGCCGTTGGTGGCGTAGTCGGCCAAGGTCTGTCGCTCTATCACCACCTCTTTAGAGCCGTACGAGGCGTGCAAGAAATGCATCTCGCCCCCGTATTCGTATGCCAGTCCCACGTGCGCAATGTCGATGCCGTTACCCTGTTTGGCCACGAAACAGATGATGTCGCCCGTCTCGATTTGCGCCATCACTTTGGGGTTGCGTAGTGTACGTTGCGGGATGTAGTAGAAGGGTTTCTGCTCCTCCAGATGCCTTTCCATCTCGCGGATACGCCTCAGTTGTGCCGTGTCGGATAACTGCTTGTAGTTGCCGGCATGCGTTGACATGAAATTGAAATGCTGCGTATAACGCTCGCCGTACTCTTTCGTATATTCGTAAAGCACGCCGTTCGTTTGGTTCTGCAGAATCCACTCGCTCGTGTAGTGGATGCGGCTCGAATAACCATCCACCACTCCCAAGCGATAACGCATATTACGGATATTGTCGCACAACAACCGATACGATGGGTCGGCACGTTTGACGAACGGTTTGGGGTTGAGGAAAAACTCCTCGCCGTCACCTAACTGCCCGAGACGTAAACCCTTGACTGTCAGTGCAAACGAGGTGCATAACTCCACGAACAGGATACAGTCGGTTTTGTTCAGATAGACGCGTAACTGTTCTGGGGTACGCTCCAGCGTCGAAGCCACGTACGGTGTCCCCAAGAAATGTTCCGCAATCTCAATCACTAACTCTTGGATAGGAACGCCCGAATCGTCCTTCACCAAGTCGTAGATACTATCGTAGATGGCGATGTTGATGAGGTCTTGTTCGCTCAACGCCATGCCGGATTTCTGCGCACTCGTCAACTTCGTACACGAAGTGGCAAAGCACACAACCAACAACGTCAATATGTAAACAATCTTCTTCAAGCGTTTGTCAGTGTTTTCTGATACATCCGTGCGTTCTCGAATCGGCCGTCGGGCATCCAAACCCAGTCGTGCAACTCGCTCGTACGGCTGAAATGCAGTTTCTCGTACATGTGGCAACAGGCCTCGTTGTTGACGCGTATGATGGCGTACAGTTGGTGTAGATGTAGCGTCTCGCGCGCGTACGTCAAGAGCCAACGCATGGTCTCCGTGGCCAGACCCTTGCCTCGATGCTCGGGAGCAACGTAGAGGCCTACACATGCACGGCGGTTGCGTACGTCGAGGTCGAAGAGGTCAACACAACCTGCCACTGCCCCATCGTCCTCGATAATCAACCGCAGTTGGCCGTCCTTATAGATGTCGCCCGTGCTGTTGTCGATGAACTCGCGTAACAACCGCTGTGACAACGGGTTATGCGTATCACTATCCGCCCATACCGCAGCATCGTTCTCCCAACGGTAAAGGAACGGCAAGTCGCTCATCTCCAACGCTCTGACGGTCATCTTTTCTTTCGGTTGTCAAACAACCCAAACAGCCCTTTCTTGCGTTTGGGTTGCTCGTATTGCGAGTCGGGGTCGAGCGTCTCGAACGGATGCCCCGAATGAATCATCTGGTAGATGACGCCCCAGTCGGGGATGCCGCCCAGATTGCGGTCATCGATGAACAGATCGACCGTCAACTTACGCGGTTTGAGCGTCTCTCGTAGCACGTTCTCCTCGGGATAGTTGCTGTTCACCGCGTAGAACTCCAGCCCCGCATTGCGGCAGTACTCCACCGCATCTTCGAGCAGTTGTCCCTCGCGAGCCGTCCACAAAATCAGCTGGTGACGCTCTGCCTGCAACTGCAAGAGGGTCTCGATGGCAAACGGGATGGGTTTACCTATCTTCGGATATTCGTGCGTAACAATCGTGCCGTCAAAATCTATCGCAATCGTCATAAATCTTCTTCGTTTTTATTGTTCATTTCCAAATAAATCTTCCTGTCCGTGGGCTTGCAGAAATACTGCGCGATTACGGCAATGGCAGCACACCACAGCATTGGCTGATAAGCACCGAGAAAATAGAACGACACGATGCCCAACGCTGCGCCGATGCCTATGAGCAGCACCCGTGCCACCGCGCAGTTGGTGTATTGCTGATGTTGCATGCGCTCGTCCGTAATCCGGCTCACCCGTTTCATCTGTTTCTTGAACCACCACAATGCCCCCGGGACGGAGGCTATCACGTACACTATCGTGCAGTATGCCACGGACTGACCGGGTTGTGCCAACGGGTCGAGTGCCATGCCATGGTCGGACGGTTTGAACCAAAAACCAAACACCGCTATCAGTAGCACATACAGCGCATACAGCGCGTAATACACGATGTTGATAACCTTCCTTATCTGCGAATATTCTGTATCCATATATCTCTCTTTGAACTTTGAACTTGAAACCTGAAACTTGAAACTTGAAACCTGAAACTACTTTGAACTTTAAACTTTAAACTCTATTCTATTCACTATCGACCTCCCGAGCGTCACTTCGTCGGTGTATTCCAACTCGCCCCCGACTGCCACGCCGCGCGCAATCTGCGTCACCCGCAAGTCGGGATGTTCGGATGTCAGATGGCGGTACAGGTAGAAGTTCGTTGTATCGCCCTCCATGGTTGTCGGTAACGCCAAGATGACCTCCCGAATCTGTTCGGGGGCAATGCGCGCAACAAGCGACGCAATCTCAAGGTCGTTCGGCCCTACTCCGTCCATCGGCGAGATTATCCCGCCCAACACGTGGAAGAGACCGAAATACTGGCCCGTTGCTTCTATCTGCATCACATCTTGCACGTTCTCCACCACGCAAATGGTCTGTCTGTCACGGTTCGGAGATGAACAAATCGGGCACAACTCCGAGTCGCAGATGTTGTGGCAAACCTTGCAATAATGCACCTCATTCTTCAGTTTCGTCAACGAATCCGCGAAGGTCTGCACGTCCTCCGGACTCTGACGTAGTAAATGAAGAACCAAACGGAGCGCGGTCTTCCTCCCCACACTCGGCAGTGACGACACTTGATTCACTGCGTTCTCCAACAATATCGACGGATACGTATTCAAAATCGTGTGCAAAGTTACAAAAAAAAATCCACATATGCAAATTTTTTCAAAGAAAAAACCATGTCTCACGCACCTTTTACTCCAAAACAGCCCCTCGTATGATGATTTTCCCGAATAGAAATGTACTTTTTTTGACCACTGCCTCCCCTCCGGCTTTTATTCAGCTTTCGTTGCGAATTATGAGCAAAGATAGTTTCGTACCCCTCCACCGCAAGCGGTCCCCCTCCCCTACCTTAGGGGAGCGCTCCTATGGAGCTAGTCAGATTAGTATCGAAAGCTGAGGCAAGGGCATAGGGGGCGAATGGAACGAATGGGACGAATAACGATGAGCAAAGAGCGTGAGTTTCGTACCCCTCCACCGCAAGCGGTCCCCCTCCCCTACCCTAGGGGAGCGCTCCTGTGGAGCTAGCCTGATTAGTATCGAAGCTGAGAGGGGGAGCGAGAGGGGGAATCATGGAATAATGGATTAATCGGAGTTGTTCGGAATAATCGGAATAATCGGAAGAGGGGGAGAGCGAAAAGTGAGAGTGAAAAGTGAGAGCGAAAGTCGGAATTGTCGGAGTGTTCGGAATAATCGGAATAATCGGAAGAGGAGGAGAGCGAAAAGTGAGAGCGGAAGTCGGAATTGTCGGAATGTTCGGAATAATCGTAATAATCGTAATAATCGGAATAATCGGAAGAAGGGGAGAGCGAAAAGGGAGAGCGAAAAGGGAGAGCGAGAAGGGGGAGGGCAAATACGTGCATATTTTCCTCGCGGAGAGCCCGAGTTTTTGATATATTTACTTTACAAAATGAAAAAAACGAAGAAAAGTCGCGGTTATATCAAAAATTTTTCGTAACTTTGCAGTCCGAAAGGTTTGTGAGCGTCTTTTAGACCATCGTTTTTTGGCACAAAAACGCTGACAAAACGGTCGTTTGTGGCGAGAAAACAGCACGGGAAGAGGGACTGCAAGAGGTGCGCAAAAAGACAAACAACGACGATAGAAAATAGAAAACAGATATAAGAACGAAATAAATAAGCAAAATAAATAAGCAAAATAAATAAACGAAATAAATAAGAAGAGATATACGAAGAAACTCAATAAATAATTAAAAACAAATAAAATAATACAAAAAGTAGAGTCTATCCATGACGCTAATAAACAGATAATAAAAACTAAATAAATCAGAAGTACAATGACAAAAGTAGCAATTAACGGTTTTGGCCGTATTGGACGCCTCGCATTTCGTCAGATGTTCGAGGCTGAAGGTTATGAAGTAGTGGCAATCAACGATTTGACCAGCCCGAAGATGTTGGCTCATCTCTTGAAGTACGACACCGCACAGGGTGGTTTTGCCGGCAAGTACGGCGAGGGTAAGCACACGGTTGCTTACAAGGACGCTGTTCTCGGTGAGGACGGTAAGACAGTGGTTGTTCCGGGTTCGATTATCGTAGATGGCAAAGAGATTACCATCTATGCGAAACCAAATGCAGCCGAACTGCCGTGGGGCGAACTGCATGTTGACGTAGTGCTGGAGTGCACAGGTTTCTACACCTCGAAAGCCAAGGCATCGGCTCATATCGAAGCCGGTGCGAAGAAAGTGGTTATTTCTGCCCCTGCAGGCAACGACCTGCCGACCATCGTGTACAATGTGAACCACAAGACGCTCACCGCTGCAGACACGGTTATCTCTGCCGCCTCTTGCACCACAAACTGCCTTGCCCCGATGGCCGACGCGCTTAACAACTACGCACCGATTCAGTCGGGTATCATGAGCACTATCCACGCTTACACGGGCGACCAGATGATTCTCGATGGTCCGCAGCGCAAGGGCGATCTGCGTCGTAGTCGTGCAGGTGCACAGAATATTGTGCCCAACTCCACCGGTGCTGCCAAAGCGATTGGTTTGGTTATCCCCGCTCTGAACGGCAAACTGATTGGTTCGGCTCAGCGCGTTCCGACGCCGACCGGTTCGACCACTATCCTTATCGCTGTAGTGAAGGGTAAAGACATCACCAAAGAGGGCATCAATGCCGCCATGAAAGCCGCTGCTAACGAGAGCTTTGGTTACAACGAAGATGAGATTGTTTCGTCTGACGTGATTGGCATGCGTTTCGGTTCGCTCTTCGATGCTACCCAGACGATGGTCAGCAAGATTGATGACGACACCTATCAAGTACAGGTGGTCAGCTGGTACGACAACGAGAACTCGTACACCTCTCAGATGGTTCGCACCATCAAGTACCTTGCCGAACTCAAGTAATTCGGTCACAAGGTTACATAAAGGCTCTCCAATTGGAGAGCCTTTATTAGTTTAAAGTTTAAAGTTTAAAGTTTAAAGTTGTTATTCAAGGCATTTGTCGAGAGCCTTGATGATGGCCTCTTTGTCCATTTTCTGCCCGATGAAGACGAGTTTCTGCATTCGGTCGCCGTACTGTTCGTCCCAGTCGCGTGCGAGTGCAGGTTCGCGCTCCATCAAGTCGAGCAACTCCTCTTTAGGCATGGTGGCGTACCATTGTCCGGCGTTCTTCAGTTGGAACTGCCGTCCGGCCTGTTCAAAGACGTAACAGGTGTCGTACTCCGACGCGAAATAGCACATGCCTTTCGCTCGGATGACTTGTTTGGGCCAATGGCGCGCCAAGAAATTGTCGAAGAGCGAGAGGTTGAACGGTCGTCGTGCGAAATATACGAACGTACTGATGCCATACTCTTCGGCCTCGCCTTCTTCGTGGTCGTGGTCGTGATGATGATGGTGATGTTCATGCTC
>CALAUY010000183.1 GCA_937892015.1 uncultured Bacteroidales bacterium
CCCACAAGGGGTACGATCACTTCGTGTGCACCCCTACCTTAGGGGAGCGCTCCTATGGAGCTAGTTAGATATGGATGGAGAAATGGGAGAGGATCATGCGGAGGTCTCCTTGAGTGAAGATAATCTCTACATGTCCGCCGGAGGTATCGCCGGTGCAGGTATATCGGACTTTGCATCCGGCGAGGCAGAAGTTTTTGATGACGTCTTGCGTGGTGGTTTTCTTGGCGCTCATGAGGTCTTTCCAGATACGTTGTCGGACATATAATTGTGCGGTGGTACGGAAAGCCTCGTTGCTGAGATTGACTTGTTCGTCTTCCGCGACAGTGTAAGCCATAGTGACGAGTCCGGGTTCGTAGTTGATGTCAGTCATCGTCATCTGGTTGTTGATTTTATAGGGCATACGCTGTTGCGCCAAGAGGACATGCATCTGCACCTTGACGCGCGCGGTCTCTTTGTCGGAGAAACGTCCGTGACAAACGGAGTCGAGCAGTTGCGGTGAGGCATAATAGAAATGTGACTTGTTCTTGGTGTCGAGCCTCAGTCGCAACCAGACGTTGTGGTCGGCCATCTCGCCGAGTAGGGTAGTCAGTGGCGCGTAGAGGGTGTCTTCAGAGAGTGAGAGTAGGGCGTAAGGCATGATGATGGCCGACTGTGGGATGTAGGTGTCTGTTTTGACGAGCGTGCAGAGGGTGTCGTTTTCAACGAAGATGCGCGTCAGTTCGCCAACAGGCGTTTTCATTGGACATTGGTTGTTGAGCGCATTGGCACTGATGCCGAGCTCTTTGCGGAACGCGTAGTCGGAGAAGTTACAGGCAGAGCAGCCCCAGAGGACGAGGGCAGTCATCGCAAGTCGTGTGATGTAGCGGGTCATTGTGTTGGGTGTGCGTTGGCGGTACATCGTGTGTCGTGTGCGTTGGCGGGTCATCGTGTGGGGTGTGTTAGAAAAGCGAGAGTTGCTCACCGACGTAATGGAGGTTCATCCCATAATTGCGCGCTTGCCACTGCGTGTCATCCACAAAACGTTGCCTAAGGTCACCAGGGGCGAGTATCTCGATGGTCGAACCGAGTGGTCGCAACATCTCTGCCAACTCGGCTGTAGGTGCGAGCCAGAAAGTGAAGACAGCTTGGTCGTCACTCTTCTCGACGAGTCGTTGCGAGGGATGAAGCGGTTGAGCGAGTAGTCGTTGCACCGCTTTGCCGGTGACGCGTACCGTGATGGTCTGCGGGTCACGACTGCGGTCAACTCCCACGTACCCGTCGAAATGTCGTACTGCTTTCCATGAGCGCGGGTACTTGAACCGCTTGGGTGTCCGTTCGAGCCGGATGATGTTGTCGAGTGCGTATAGGGTCAGTTCGTCTTGCTTGGATGAGCGTCCGACCACGAACCACGCATCGTGGAACTGCTTGAGACAATAGGGCATGAGGAGGAACTGCGAAGGGGCGTTTTCGCCGTTTTCATCGGGCTTTTCGCTGCGATACGTGAGGCGCAGAACAATCCCTTGCTGCATGGCATCGATGAAGACGGGCAACCAACGCGAACCGACAGGAACAGGCTCGAAGAGTACCCGTGAGCGCAGATTCTTATCTTTGCCGAGCAGCAATGGCGTAAACGCGTTGAGCATGAGCGACAACTCTTCATCGGTTACGCCCGCGAGATAATAGAGGTTGCCACTCTTTCGGTCACAGAGAATATCGAGTCCGAAGAGCTCGTGGATGGCCTCTTTGTGTCGGTGAAACGAGCGAGCGTCGTACTCCTCTTCGTGGTCGGTGTTGACGGGGCTACTAATCCACTGCTTGTCAATCTCGTGCTTGGATATTCTGCCGGCCGAATAGATTGTGTTAATCAACCAGATGTAACGGTTGAAAAGAGATGCTGCCATATTGTTACTCCATTGAGGTGGTTACTCCATTGAGGTGAAATGCGGGACAGTGTCCTTGTCGATGTAAAGACTTTGTTGCGTGATGTGTGAGGAGAGTGATCCATCGTACCCTGCTGCCAGAAGGACGTATCGTGAGTCGGGCTCGGGGAAAAACAGCATTTGTTGGGCGTTTTGCATGAGGATATAATCCATGAGTCCGAACGCCTTGTACGTCTCAATCAGATAGTTGAGATAACCTATTGCCGACCCGCTGTATTCGGCCTGAAACCTGTCAGAATCGATGCAATCGCAGATATAGTACGTTTGGTCGTCAGATGGCATGACATACAGGTTGTTCTGTTCGATGGAGAACTGGAACGTGAGGTCCACATTGTGCAGCGAGTCGGTCGTGAAATAGGTGTAGTAGAGGTTGCCCATCGGTTGGTTGGAGACGGGGTTGACGCAAAAAGCGTACACCATATATTCTGTTTGCGGCTCGAGGTTGGTGAAATGGGCCGTTTGTGCGCCGTACCAGAGGACGTGCGACGAGAAAGGAGCAATGTAGCGTTCACCCTGTTTGAGCCAGTACTTGCGCCAATCGAGGTAGTCGCGGTAGAGGCTGTCCATGACTAAGATCATGTAGTCGCGGTTGAGCGTGGCGGTAGAGGGCGTATAGGCCTTACTACGCTCGATGCACTCGACGTAGAAATAGGCGCGGTCGTCCTCCGGCTCTAAGAGCACTTGTGCCGTGCCGGCAGTCATCTTGTCGGTTAAGACGGTGATGGCAATGGGTGTCGGGCGAGTGATGTACTCGGCTTCACCATTATTGCAGGCGGTGATAATCAATGCCACCGCGCAGACGAGAGTGGTATGTAGGTATTTGCTCATTCTTCTGCGTTTTTGAGGAAATTGTTGACGATACCGATGAAGGTAAGATAACCTTTCATATGTCCGCCGTAGTGCCCGAAATTGTACTCGATATTGCAGTATTGGTACTCGTTTCTGGCTCTGACGGAGTTGTCGAACGGCACCACATCGTCGTCGCGTGAGTGGAACATATAGACGGGTGCATCGGGTGCCCAGAGAGAGACGATGGAGTTGCGCATGAGTGCTCGGTAGAGCTTAAAACTGTCGGTTGTGCGCTTGTCGCGGCACTCGTCGGTGACGATGTCTGAGAGACGCTGCGCGCCAATGAGTGTACCTATCTGCGCCACCGTGTATTTCTTCGAGTTGATGTACTCGTCGTACGTCTCGAGCAGATTGGGCTTGAAGAAGATGGAGTAGTCGAGTCCGAGGTTCTCTGCCACGTTCATGCCTTGTATGATCATGGGCACGGCGCATGGGATGCCGGTGATGTCGTCCTCCATCCACTTGTCGTAGGTGGCGGCAAGGTCGTAAGGTCCTGCACCGGCGAAGTTGCGGCGTATTTTCACTTGTGGATAATAACGTTCGAGCACGTACTGAACGCCCATCGTGACTGCACCGCCTTGCGAGTAGCCCATCAGATAGACGGAGGTGTCTTGTGGTAGGCAGTCAACCGCTTTCAGGTAGGGTAGGGCGGAGAAATAGAGGTCAACCACATTGCGCGCTGTCAGTTCGGTGGCAATATACGGATGCGGCAGTGCACTGGTACATCCGTAACCGATGTAGTCGGCCACGATGACGGCGTAACCGTGCCCGGCCAAAATGCCCTCAATGGGAAAACATTGCGAGGGTGCTTCGAAGTTCGCTCCGATGGTGTAATGACTGACGAGAACGATGTTGCGCACCGCCCCTTTCTCGGGCAGTACTATCTTGCCGGAGAGGATGATAGAATCGCCGTTTTGGTCGATAGATTGGTAGATGCCGGCAATCTGCCACGCTTTGCGTGATTGCGTGAACCCGAGCATCGACTGTGCAATGGCGGCAGTAGTGAGACTCGACGCATGTCGGACGTTGCCGGTTGTATCCTCAGGCAGTTGCGGCTGTTCACCGGGTAAAGACGGCATGGCAGGAAGAGACCCCTCAAAATCCACGCACGAGACCGATGTGGGCGAGAAAGCGCCATCGACGTATTGCATGAAATTGACGTATTCGGGCTGTTCGGGCGAACAGGCCACCAAGCATGCGAGAGTGAGAATATATGTCAGTTTCTTCTTCATAATCATTCAGTTACGTTATAACCGTACTCCGATAGAGACAGAGAAAAGTCGCGAGCCAACCATGTATATCTCTTTGCCGTTAGTGAGGCTGAACATGCCGCCCAGTTCGAACGTGCCGAAGAACATGTCTCTGCCGATGGAAAGGCCCAGGAGCGACAAGTTGAGCACAGGTGCCACAGCAGTTGTTCTGCCGCGGTAATCGGTTTCAGAGCCGCTGTTGATGAGCATACCTGCCCCTAATCCGCAGTAGAGGTTCACCCATTCGTGCCAAAAGAACGTGAAGCGAATGGTAGGCATGAGTGAGATGTCGAAGAAATAGCGTGTGGAGAAGATGGGCTCGTTGTCACCCGGCATTTCGTGCATCCACCATACCTGCTGATAGTCAATCATTCCACCGTACGAAAACCAATCGTTTTGTCGGTAGTGGTACTCGGCGAAGATATGTCCGGTGTAGTGATAGTCGAATGTTTGTTCGAGGGTGAAGTACGTGGGCGAGTCGTGCCAAACCATCGTCTCGTAGAGCGGGTCGCCGTACCCCACACGTATCTCATGTGACCTCCACTCGCGGTTGGCGCGATCTTCGGCCATCAACGTGAGCGGTGCAATCAGAGACAATATAAGAAGCAGTTTTTTCATCTTTTTCATGAATTTGTCGATACGCTTTTTATTTCATGAATTTGTTGATACGCTTTCTATTTCATGAATTTGTCGATACGCCTGAAAAGACTATAAACCAACCAATCAGGGCAATGCTTGACGAAGGGTAGATAGAGGTGGTTGATGAGTCCGGGCATGCAGCGTTTCTTACCGCGAAAGAGTGCCTTGAGTGCTTTGCTGACCAGTTTCTCGGGTGGGATGGAGATATGCAGCCTAACTGCCAGTTTCCGCAGTTTGGGTGAGAGCCCGTAAAGACCGGTATCGACAGCCCCCGGCATCACGGAGAGGACGTTGATGCCGTACGGATGCAGCTCGTACCATACTGAACGCGAGAAATTGTCGATGTAGGCTTTCGTGGCGATGTAACACTGAATGCCGGGCATGGCGAGAAATCCCGCGAGGCTGGACATGTTGAGTATATACCCTTTGCGTCGGCGTTGCATGTCTTCGGCAAAGAGACGTGTCAGTCGTGTCGTATTGAGCACATGGAGGTTGAGCATCCGTTCGATGCGCTCCATCGGCACGTTCGTCATGTAATTGAAGAAGAACACACCGGCGTCGTTGATGAGAATATCTATCTCTAAACCGTGCTCGTGGCAGTAGGAGTGCAGCTCTTCGGCCGACGAGGGGTCGGTCAGGTCTTTGTAGAGTGGGATGGCCTTGACGTGATAATCGGCCTCGATGGCAGTTGCCGCCACGGCCAACTCTTCGGCCTGATTAGAGACGAGCAGGATGTCGTGTCCCTGTTCGGCCAATTGCCTTGCGAACATGAGTCCGATGCCGGATGATGCGCCTGTTACTAATGCTTGCATGCGTGCTCTCTTTTTTATCTTATGGTTATCTTATGGTTATCTTATGGTTATCTTATGGTTACCGTTGCTTGCGAGTTGCACCCTTCCTTTAACCATTTTTTGCGTTTTATTTGCGTTTATTTGGCACTTGCCTCAGCTTCGAGACAAGTAATCTCTTTCCGCAGTTTGTCGGGGATTTGTTCGGGATGGTCTTTTAGGACGCAGTGATGGCATTGCATGTCGAGCGTGTACATGCGTCCGACGCAGTAGTTGGAACGTCCGCATCCGGCATGGTAGTGCTCGTCAGCTTGCATGTGGTTAACAAAATCGGGGTCGATGATGAGCGTGTGTGCCATCTGCATGAGAGGGAATCCCTCGCGGAGGATGGTCTCACAGTTGTCGCGACTCTGAATGCCGCCAACGTAGATGCACGGCGTTTGTAGCGCGTCGCGGAAGAGTCGGGCCGTGTCCATGAAATACAGTTCCTTGAAGGGCACAGTGGGAATCATGATACGTCCGGCAATCTTAAGTCCGAGTTTGAGCCACCAGAACTTGAGCATGTCCATGTAGTAGGCGAGCGTTTTGAGAGGCATGGCTCCACCGAGAACGGTCATCGGTGCTTTGCTGACAAACCCGCCAGAGAGGACGATGGCGTGTGGGTGATGTTTCTCTATCTCTTGCGCTACGCGTATGCCTTCAGGCACTTGTATGCCTCGTTTGAAGCCGTCGTACATGTTGGTTTTGACGACCACGGCCATGTCGTTGCCCGCATGCTTCATCACCTCGTCGAGGCACTCGTGCATGAAGCGCACTCGGTTCTCGAAAGAGCCGCCATATTCGTCGTGTCGGTGGTTCGTGTAGGGTGAGATGAACTGCGAGATGAGGTAACCGTGCCCGGCATGAATCTCTACGCAGTCGAATCCTGCTTTGCGGCAGAAATCGACCGCCTCGCCGAAGTGGCGCGCAATGGTATGTATCTCCTCTTTTTTGAGTCCTCGAACGATGGTGGGCGAGTAGAGGTTGATGCCGGAAGAAGCACCGACGGGTATCTGATTGCCGCATGTGTAGTAATGCGTCATGTTGCCGCAGTGACCGAGTTGGATGCTCACTTTGGCACCCTCGGCATGCACTGCATCGGTCAACCTCTTGAGGTCGGGCAAGATCTCATCGTGAACGTAGAGCTGTCCATCGAAAGAGACTCCGCTGCGGTCAACGGCGCAATAAGCCACAGTGGTCATGCCTACACCGCCTTTGGCCACACTGACGTGATAGTCAATGAGTTGCTGCGAGGGTTTGTTGCCCGGGCACATGTTCTCGAAAGCAGCCGAGCGGATGGTGCGATTGCGCAAGGTGATTGGTCCTAACTGATAGGGCGTGAAGAGCTCGGAAGTATGATTCTTTTCCATGTTGAATGCGTATTTAGTAATGAATGATTAGTTAGTAGATGAACGGCAAGATACGTTTGAGTTTGGGTCGGCGTGCATCGAACTCGTCAGCGAACTCTTTTCGGTATTTCTTGTAGATACTGTTGGAGCGTGGTACGAGGTTGCTCATTGTAAACCAGAAGAAAACAAATCCGGCGAGACTCCACGTGAGCAGTGCCCATCCCATCCATTCGATAATCTCGCCCAGATAGTTGGCCGACGTAACGTAATTATAAAGCCCTCCTTTAGGCAGATAATGCTTGGTGTCGCCGGGTTTGCGCAAGTGTCGGATGATGTAATCGGATTGCCAGTTGATGGCCATGCCGACAAAGAAAATCACCGTTCCGGTAATGAAGCGCCAGTCAGTGAGCCATGCGTTCGAGTACAAGTGCTCGTATGCAGGATGTTGCGGTGCCAGTTCGAAGAGCCATTTGCCCTGCATATATCCGTTAATGAGGTTAAACGTGACGGAGAGGATGACAATAGCGATGGGCATCTTCGATTTGCCGCGCATGAGGAACGGCGCAATGAACGTGCGATGGAGATAGTGAAACTCGAAGAAGAGGAAGAAGAGCAGATAGGGCACTTGGAAGCGCACTTCCGATTTGGCCCAAAAGTACAGTACCACGAGGAAAACGGGGCACTCCATCACCATCCAACCAATCTTGTTGCTGATGGCAGGTCCCCATTTGTCGGTTGTCATCTTTCCGTAACCCGCATCAACAAAATACAGGCAAACCCAGACGATCGCTCCGAGGATAATCATGATAAAACAGAGATCGTTGAAACCTTCCATGGCGATGCGGAGTTATTTGTTATGAACGATTGCGCTGAGGTTGTAGCATCCTGAGAAGGCCTCGTCGCCCACTTGTGTGTCGCCACGAACGATGACGAACCGGAGTCCGATGCAGTTGACGAAAGCCTCGTCGGCCACTCGCTCAATGGTCTTGGGCAGGTCGAGTCGCTCGATGCCATTGCAGCCGATGAACGTGTGCGGCACCAGCTCTTTGATGCCGTCATGGAAAACGATGTTGGTGATTTTATCGCAGTTGGTGAAAGCTCCTCCGGCGATGGTGGTGACGTTCTCCGGCACGATGTATTCACCTGTGGTAGAGGCCGGCACGAGCACGAGGGTCGAGCCGATGATGATGGTGGTCTCCAGCGCTTTGCATCCGCGCAGCGCGCCGTTACCTATCTCCATCTGTTCAGGCAGATTGATGATTTGTAGCGCTGAACAGTCGGCAAACGCCTCGTCCCCCAGTTTGTGGAGGCTTTCC
>CALAUY010000184.1 GCA_937892015.1 uncultured Bacteroidales bacterium
TGATCTCGTGGACTGCTGCTTGCAACCGGTCAAGAATATATGGAGCAACAACGGTGGTTGGGAGGTTTACAATGTGAATTGGATGTTGGAAAACGCTTATCTCTTTGACGAACCGCAACTCGTTGGTTTCAAAGCGAAACTGAATCTCTTTGAAATCCCGGAACTTGATCCTGACAATCTTCCTCCGGCTCACAAAGTAAAGTTGTAATATATAAGTCGGTAATGTTCGCCTTTTGCTCCCGACTCAAAAGAAAGATGCTAATGGCATGCGGAAGGGTCGCGTGCTGAATTGGGCATAGCGACCCTTCCGCTGTCATATAAGGCGGTAAATACAAATTTAAGCAAACCGCATTATGCAAAACGAATCATCTTTTGGTCACTATGACCGCATTGTCATTCACACGCCGCATGCTGGAACAATTTTGCCAATTTATTTCCGTGTGATAAAACACATTGATTGCGTAAAGATAAACGCATCATGTAAAAAGTTTATTCTCCCATATTTTAAGCAATTAACAGACCACTACACCGACAAGTTATTTGGTTATGTTGCTCAATTACCTTATAACCTAAAACAAGATAGATTCCCTTTCCCCAAGCACATATATCAAGTGTCTTTCTCTTATTCGCGTCTTTTTTGTGATGTTGAGCGACTTGAAAATGACCCACTTGAAGAGAAAGGATTAGGCATTCATTATGATTTTGCAAAGATAACAAAGAAACCAAGTTATTTTTGGTGGAGTTTAACAAAAAATGATGCCTTAAGACTATACAATGAACACCAGAAGAAACTATCCTCCATAATTTGCCCAGAAGTTGGTATGGCTGTCATCACATCACTAATTTTAGATTGTCACTCATTTTCAGAACGAGATAATGTTCTTTGCCCTAATGCCCATGAATTTAAGGACATTGATATATGTTTAGGATTCAATGAAGATGAAACAAAACCTTCAGATGTGTTTATTGAGTCTATTAAGAAATTTTTCACGGCGTGCGGATATAAAGTAGCATATAATAAACCCTTCTCAAATTCTAAAACCATTCAATACGATGCATCTCAACATTTATGCAAACCTAATTATCATACTATTATGATTGAAGTAAACAAGCATTGCTATATGAATGAAGATACTTTAGAAATTACAGATGGTTTTTATAAACTGAATTCGGAGTTGCAGCAACTTTATAAACTGCTTTTAGAACCAAATAAATGAGCGAGTGTCCTCTGACCTCACGGTCTATGACTGACCAAAGTGAAAAGGAGAATATGCGCAGTTAGACCATGAAGCGAATAAGGCGCACCGAGTAGTGTCCTGTGGACAGTACGAGGAGTAAGTGCGCCGCGCGAGTGAGCGGAGCGAACATAGAACTCCATATGGCAGATGACTTCCGGCACAAAGAGCCTAATCGCAGGGAAAGCGCAAAAAATAGCCGATAGTGTCCCAAGACCTATCGGCACAAAAAAAGCCGACAGTGTCTCTCGACCTGTCGGCTCTATATAGAAGAGAACATAGTTACGATTTACGGTACTCTATCGGTGTCATTCCCATCTCACGGCGGAAATAGCGTGAGAAGAACGTGGCACTCTGAAAACCCAACTGATAAGCAATATCATACACCGGCAAATCACTATGCTTGAGCAACACCTGCGCACGCAATATGCAGTTGGCATCCAACCAATCCATGACACTCTTGCCGGTCTGCTGACGGATGACGGCAGACAGATGATTAGGCGAGATGCACAACTCCTGCGCATAGGCTTTCACATTGCGCGGCAACGGGTCTTTCCTCCCTAATAGTTCCAGAAAACGCTGCATGATCTGTTCGCCGTGCGACAAAGCAGCCGTGCCGGGCTTGGTAGTGTCGGCTTTCAGTTGCATCAAGTCGTACATCAAAGCCATCTGCAGATGCTCTACTGTGTGCCGGTCATAGCGACTATGAACGACCTGCCACACCAATTCCATGTAATTCTTTATCCGCCCGACATCCTCGTCATGCAGATGCAGTAGCGTGCATTTATCAAAGCCGATGGGCAGATGTTGGAACGACATCGTTATGCCGTCAAAATCATCGGACAACTCTATCACGCTGATATAACTGCTTTGAGGAATGACCCACACATCGTTTGCCTGCAACTGATACGTTACCAGATTGATGTTGTACGTGGCATGTCCGGATGTTACAAGCATCACTCTGCCCATCTCGACATATTGCGGTGTTTCAATCATCCGCCGCATAGAGGTCTGCAACAACGATTGCAGACTATGTATCAACACGATGTCCGGCGACACAAACACTTCGCGGTTCTGCCGTGCCAGTGTCTGCATCAATTCAGGACGCAATGTCATATTACTTGGACGCATAATCTATCAAATTTCGATGCAAAGGTACTATAATTTTCGCATTTAATCATCTGGGAGCGTGGTATGATTACACCTTTGGTCCGTTCGTGTTTATTGCTTGTTTCATCTGCATGCAACGAACATTGTTTGCAATGGTCGGTGGTATAAGCTACAAGGATGTATTAGCTAACGTCCGCAGGAGGCTGGCAGGGAAATAAAACCATGCCGGTCTCTGCTGACATAGTGGTATTAGCGCAGGTAGGCAATAAGTGAAACAAGGGAAGAGATACGGCTTGCCGTGTCTCTGTAACCTGTGCAGCCTATTGTCGTCCAGCCAAGCGACCTCCGGCGCACGGAACGGTAACGGATTACAGATATTTTCAATTTGGGATATTTTCAATTTGGGAGGTAATGTTTATGCGTTTGATTCAAACACCATTTTTCGCACACATAGTTCCCTCGGTGAGCCCTATTTTTCGGCAGTTTTCCCAAAAAGTCCTTCGTGGAAAAACCGATTTTCGCCCCTAAATACGGATTTTCACCCCAAAACAGGCCTTTTTGTCCCCTTTAGGGTATTTAAATCCCAAAAATTTGTTCATGTTGCGTTTTTTTTGTAATTTTGCACCGTTTTTCCATGTAGCAAAGAACGATACGAACTAAAACAGAATAGAAATGGAACATTTGAAAACACCAACAACGCACATGTTCACGTACATCAACCACTCCATCAAAGAGGGTTGGAACAATCCCGGGTTCTCGGATTTTGGGGAGAACGTGAACTACACGTACGGGGAGATTGCCACCCAAGTCGCTAAACTGAATCTGTATTTCGAGATGGTTGGCGTCGAGAAGGGCGAAAAGATTGCTTTCTGCGGCGGTAACTCGTCGAATTGGGGCATCAGTTTTCTTTCGGTATTGGCCTATGGAGCCGTTGCCGTTAGTATTTTGCCCGATTTCACCGGACCGGACGTAGAAAAACTGGTCAATCATTCCGACTCGCAGATCTTGCTTGCAGGGCCGGTTGTAGCAACGAAGATTAACCCCGAGAAAATGCCGAACATCAAGGCGGTTATTGGCATGAAAGATTTCTCGGTTCTATACGCCAAGACCGAGGCGTATCAGAAAGCTTTCGACAATCTGGAAGAAGCTTTCAAGGCCAAGTATCCCGATGGTTATACTGCGGCGGATGTCCATTATCGTGACGACAACTTGGACGAACTGGCCCTCATCAACTACACGTCGGGTACGACATCTGACCCGAAAGGCGTGATGCTAACATACCGCAGTCTGTCAACCAACTGCACGTACGGCAGAGAGCATATCCCCAACTGTCCGAACGACAACATCGTCTCGATGTTACCCTTGGCGCACATGTTCGGTATGATGTTCGAGTTCATCTACCAACTGGCAGGGGGCACGCATGTCTTCTTCATCACACGCCTGACAACGCCGGTGCTGATGAAAGCGTTCCACGACTGCCATCCGTACCTCATTCTGACTGTGCCATTGGTGCTGGAGAAGATTTACGCGAAGAAAATCAAGCCGATGATTAACAAGCCCGCTATTCGCCTGCTTTGGAACGTACCTTTTGTGGGCAAACTCATCAAGAAGAAAGTGCGCGAGGGGCTCGTTCAGGCTTTCGGCGGCAAACTGCATACACTCATCATCGGCGGAGCTGCACTCAACGGAGAGGTGGAGAAATGCTTGATGGATGTGGGCTTCCCCTTCATGGTTGGTTACGGCATGACCGAGTGCGGACCACTTATCTCGTACGTCAAATGGCAAGAGTTTGTGGCGCACAGCTGCGGACAGATTGTTGACCGTATGGAGATAAAGATTGACTCGTCTGACCCGCTGAAAGAGGTGGGTGAGATTCTTGTAAAAGGGGAGGCCACAATGCTCGGATACTACAAGAACCCTGAAGCCACCAAAGCCGTGCTTGATGCAGACGGATGGCTGCATACAGGTGACCTCGGACTGCTCGACAAAGAGGGCAATATCTTCATCAAAGGCCGAAACAAAAACATGATTCTCGGGCCGTCCGGACAGAATATCTACCCCGAAGAGATTGAGGACAAGCTGAACTCGCTTGACTTGGTTGTTGAGTCGATTGTGGTGGACCGTGAGGGCAAACTGGTGGCACTCATCTATCCCGATTACGAGTTGGAGGGCAAACCGGAGTTGGGCGGAAAGAGCATCGAGGAGAGCTTGTACGAAGACTTGGCGTTGATTAACAAAGAGTTGCCCAACTACAGCCAAATCAGCCGAATAGAGATTGTGAAAGAAGAGTTCGAAAAGACTCCGAAACGCAGTATCAAGCGCTTCCTGTACAAATAAACGTACAGGAGGTCTCGGCCATTTGTCCGAGAAAAAGACGCGTTGGGCTAACTGACGCTTTTGGTTAATAACGTAAAGAGCGGTTATGATAGCCGCTCTTTGCATTTCTCCATCAACCAAAGGGGTGTGGATGTAGCACCGCAGATGCCGACAGCTTTGTCTTTATAAGCACTAATCTGTTCATCGGTGATATCCTCGGGGCCTGAGATAAAGAAAGAGTAAGGGTTGGCCTGTTGACAGAGTTGGAAAAGCACCTTCCCGTTGCTGGATTTCTCATCGCCAACGAAGAAGATGATGTCGTTCTGGCGGGCGAACTCTTGTATATGACGACTGCGACTCGACACTTGCCGGCATATCGTATCTTTCCAAACGAACTCTTGTCCCTGAAAACGGCGCTCTATCTCTGCAACGAGTTGAGCGAACTCCTCCACATCTTTGGTCGTTTGGGAGAAAAGGTACGTGTTCTTGGTGAGGTCGAGCCTTTCCACATCGTTGAGGTGCTCTATGACGATGGCGGTGTTGTCAGTCTGACCCTCCAAACCCACCACCTCGGCGTGCCCGGGTTTACCGAAGATGACTATCTGCGAATCGTTGCGCCCACGAATGGCCTCGTACTGCTTGCGGATACGTTTCTGCAGGCCGAGTACAACAGGACATGAGGCATCAATGATGCAGATATTGTTCTGTTCGGCTTTTCGGTAAGTAGATGGTGGTTCGCCGTGAGCCCGAAGAAGCACCGTGACACCGTGCAACGAGTCGAGACTACTATGGTCAATCGTTTTCAGTCCCATCGCTGCCAGACGGTCAACCTCTTGCCCATTGTGGACAATATCACCGAGACAGTAAAGTGAGCCGCAGCGATGCAACTGCTCTTCCGCTTTCTGAATAGCGGTGACAACGCCGAAACAAAAACCGGATTCTTTGTCGATGGTTACCATGGGTTGAAAGTTGCAAGTTTACGTTTCAGGATTCAAGTTTCAGGTTTCAGGTTTCAGGATTCTTCTCTTGGTGAGTACTCTGCCGATTGGTCAAGTAGCGCCTGTTTGGAGTGGAAGATGCGGAGAACCTCTTCCATTTGCTCTTCGCGAGTGAGGTGAGAGTTGTCGATGACAACAGCGTCATCCGCCTGCTTAAGGGGCGATTCGGCGCGGTGTGTGTCGCGATAGTCGCGGTCTTTTACATCGGCAAAAACATCGTTGAAATCGGGGTTTTGCCCCTTTTCCTTGAGTTCCTCAAAACGTCGTTGCGCCCTAATCTCGGGCGAGGCTGTCAAGAACAGTTTGAGTTCGGCTCGCGGGAAAACGACCGTGCCTATATCGCGTCCGTCCATCACGAGTCCCTTATCAGCTCCCATTGCTTGTTGTTGTGCCACCATAGCTCGGCGGACAAAACCGATGGTGCTTATCTGTGAGGCGGCGTTGCCCACTTCGAGCGTGCGGATATCACACTCTACATCTTGCCCGTTTAGGAGGGTGTGTTGCGTGCCGTAAGGCTGTAAAGCAAATGAGATACGTACATCGTCGATATGTGCACGAAGCCATTCCTCATCAAAACCCTCATCGAGTCTGAAAGGAGCGTTCCGGAGAACATACAATGCCACACAGCGATACATGGCACCCGTGTCAACATACTTATATCCCGCAGTTTGTGCCAGTGCTTTTGCAATGGTGGACTTGCCACACGATGAGTAGCCATCTATAGCAACGATGATTTTCTTCATTTTATTTGATGAATTGGTTGACGTCGAGACTTAGCGAGAACTGGAACGTGTAGTTGGAGCGAGTGTACTGACTGGCAGCCACACCGAGGTGTACGCCCTTGATATTCAGTCCCGCACCAATAGCAAAACCCGCCAGTGATTTCTGCTCCACATTGGCACCGGTGTCCACAAGATTGAGCTCTTGTCGGCGACGATGGTTGTAGGAGAGAGTAATCCAAAACTTGTTCGATTTGGGCACTATATCCACCGCCCAAATGGTGTGCCGGAACAACATATCGTACCAGGGCACGTTGGTGGTGGTGTAGTACTGAACCTTTTGGTCGCTCCGCTTGGTGCCGATATTGGCCACCTGGTAACTGAGGTTCCATCGCTGCCAGTTGTGTGTAGTAAGAGAGAAACGGATAGGAGCATGCGGGAGTTTATAACTGATGCCGAGCTGGAGGTTCAGCGGCAACATCTCGAGGTCAGAATCGCCGTTTTCATCGGTATAAAAGCCCTTCAGTTGCCATCCGATGTTTTGCAGGGTGAGGCCAACCTCAAGTCCTTTCTCGGGCAACACAAAATGTCCGCCTACATCGGCACCGAGAGCGAAAGAGGTGTATATCTCGTACGCAGAGATGACGGGTTTGAGTGACACCCCGACAGTGAACATCTCGTTCAGTTGACGGGCATAAGTGAGGTTGATGAGGATATCTTGGGCCGTGAATGTAGCACCATCGAGTGTGCCGTATTCATCGGCATAAACGAACTTGCCGTAGTTGAGGTATTGGATACCACCGGCGAAATAGTTCGCACCCCAATTGTGGCCATACAGAGCCGAGCCGAAATGTTGCGAACTGCCATAATATCCGTAGCAGAGCTCCACCTGTTTGCCGGTGCTGTCAGACAAGAGCGCGGGGTTGCACATTGCGGATGCCACTTCGCCCTCACTCAAACTGACGTTCGAACCGCCCAGTGCGTTCAGTCGAGCGGATGCGGGCAAACTGAGGAAAGAGAAAACACTCCCTCCTGCCTGTGCGGCCAACTGACTGCTAATCAGCACAATCATGCCAACTGTCAATATATACCTTCTCGCGTGCATAATCCCTATCACTCAGCTTTCAGCAACCACAAGCACAGACTAAACCTGCTTACCGCTCAACCAATCAGAAACGGCGGGAAGTGAGGGAGAGGATATGTTTATTGAAATCATCCTTCTTGAGCAGCTGTTCGATGGTGAGGTGCATTCGGTATTTCCAGAAATGTCTGGGGTTGGACGGGATGTTGATTCTCTCGGCCTTGGCATCGGCAAGACGCACGTTTTCATCGACCGCCAACCAGTCTTGTAGCGGAAGAATGACCCACATTGCGGGGCTGTACATGTGTTGATTGATGATGAACTCGGCTATTTCTCCATTCATCTCTTTAGGTGCTTCGCCCCACCACCCCATCTGGTTGTTGTAGAAGTTCTGTGTGACATCGTGATCTTCTTCCCACCACTCGCGGAGAGGGCTGGTATCGTGCGTGCCGGTTGTGCAGACACTCATGTATGGCGCATCGGCAGGATGAGCGAACTTGACGTTCGGGTCTTTAGGCATGCGTTGGATCTCTAGACTGAGAATCTCCAGTTCGTGCATGACATCAGGCACACATGCAGGCACCATCCCGAGGTCTTCACCGCAAACAAGCATGTTGGTTGCGCCGGTGAGCGTAGGTAGTTTGCGCATGGCCGATGCTTTCCAGAAGTCGTTGTGACGGTGGTAGAAATAATCATTGTGGATGCGCATCATCACCTCTTTCTGGTCGTCGTAGAGCTCGTTGTAACTATGGCTCTGGTAGAGCGCAATGCGCGGGTGTAAGAGGTCGGGATTTTTCTGGTCCTCAACGAAGAGCACCTCACAATGGAGGTACATGAGTCCGTTTTTGATGTTATTTTGACTTTCGGTGAGGTTGCCTCCCTGCCGAGATGCCAGTGCGTTGAAATACTCTTGAATCTTGAGTTGCGTATCGAACTCGGGCTTGAACCAGAAGATGTAGTTGTCGTTCGTGTTGAGGAAAGTCTGTTTGGCCTCATCGGTGTCAAACCCGAACACCTCACCGAGGAAATTGCCTCGAATATAGGGTTTAACGAGTCGGTCGCGATCCGTTTGTACGCCCATATTCCAGAGGTCTTGCATTGAGTAGGGCATTGCCGGGTTAAAATGTCCGCAGAGTCCCCAAACAGCCGATTTAGGCATCTGCCAGATGCGGAAGAAGCCGAGGATATGGTCAATGCGGTATGCATCGAAATAGTCTTGCATCTTGGTGAAACGGCGTCGCCACCAAAGGAAGTTATCTTCGGCCATCTTGTCCCAGTTGTACGTAGGAAATCCCCAGTTCTGTCCGCGGGCATCAAAGTCGTCGGGTGGTGCACCGGCAGATGCATCGAGGTTGAAGAGTTCGGGGTTGTAATACGCATCAACGGAGTCGGGACTGATGCCGATGGGAATGTCGCCCTTCATCCCCACACCCACTGAATGCGCGTATTCAACGGCATTTTTGAGCTGTTTATCAGCATGGAACTGGAGGAAATAATAGAACTGTTGCGGCTCTTTGTCACGTTTATTGAGGAACTTAGCGTAAGGTTCGAGCCACTCTTTGTTTTGCGCGAAGAACGTCTTGTACTCTTCGCTGCTAAAAACAGCCTCTTTCTCAGCCTTGTAGATGGCGCGGAAATAGCGCATCTTGAGGTCATATACGCGTTGATAATCTGCAAAATCAAGCGCATTGAGCTCTGCCTGCTCTTTCTTGTATGCTTTCTTGAGTGCCGGACTGAGTTTGCCCATTTTCTCGATGTTGATATAGATGGGATGTAGCGCAAAGACAGAGACGGCATTGTAGGGGTAAGAGTCATAGTTGGTGTGGGTTAGGGTGGTGTCGTTAATGGGCAGTGTCTGAATCATTTTCTGGCCGGTAGTTGCTGCCCAATCGGCGAAGAGTTTGAGGTCTTGGAACTCACCGATACCGAAGTCGTTCTCCGAGCGGAGCGAGAAGACAGGGATTGCCACGCCGGCTCCTTTCCACTTGGGTTGCGTGCGGCGGAAAGAGCGGTCGTTCTGAAGGATGACGCCCTTGGGGTTGTAAATCTTACGGTTCTCACCATATTCAGTGTCGATGACGTTGCCTGAATGGAGGTTGTAGATAACATATTTATATTCAACAATATCCGCATCGGTTTTAATACACCCTTTCCACCGCGGGAAATCTTTGTCACTGAGGATGAGTTTGTCTGCCTCGTTCCAATTGCCGAGTTCGGGTGTATTGCCGATGATGGCAACGCCTTGTGTCGGCAGTACTTGCGGAGCATCAAGGGAGAAACAGATTGTTTCTCCGACACTTTTCTTGCTCAATTTAGGAGTGTCGATGGGCTTGGTGCGACGGAAGAGTGCGTGACGGAAAACGGTGGAGTTGAACGCTTTTTCGTAGTCGTTGACTTGCCAGAAGTCGTGAATGGTGATTTTTTTCTCGGTGCAGTCGAGCGTCAGTTTGCGCTCTTCACCGGCCTCGAAGATATAGTTTCCGTCTTGCAAACGGATGGCATACTTGTAGTGGATTTCGCCGGCAAAGTCGGACACGGGCACACCGGCGGTCCAGAAATCTTGTCCTTGACAAGTGAGGACCAACGGATGTTGTTCGCTCCATCCGAGTATAGACTCTTGTGTTTCGATAACGCAAAGTTCTTGTCCCCACTCTGCGCGATAATTGATTTGGAAAGTGATTGTCATATCTGTTTGTGTTTGTTTTTCAGGGTGGTAGAGAAAACACCGTTACTCGAGAATGCCGTGTGAACTGCGGAAAGGTTCATCGCGGCAGATGACGCAACTCTTGGCCTTCGGTAGTCGGAAGAGCACTGTGAATTTGGCGCCAATCATAAACGTATCGAAACGTCCCATTATGTTCGAGACCTCTTTGCATGCCATGACATCAGACGCATTGAGTCCGGTGAGCGGATTGCCGGCGTTATAGGTGGCGGGTATATGCATGAGGTCGTTTTGGGTGGCAATATGCGGGTCAAGGAGTCCGTGGTCGGCGAAAAGAGCAATGCGGTACTGCACCTTCTGACTGGGCACATCGTAACCGGTCTCTTTGTATATCTCACCAAGACGGCATCCTATCTCGAAAGAAGCGGTGACGTTAGGTTTCATGCCAATGCGCGTTTGTTGAACCCATGGCATGTTATCTACAAACCCTTGTTGAGGTATGTTATGCAGTTGCGCGATGTACTGCGGATAGTCACCGATGGTAGAGATATCGGCCTTCATCGTTGTTTGGGTGAAGAACGCCATGTCGAATTTGGCACCGGCAAGAAAATAGAACCGTCCCCATTGTCCACCAACCATGAGGGGCACTTGGAGCGAGGTGACCCAGTATGCATCGCGGCGGTGCTCAACGTTGTAGATGTAATCGAACACTTCGCCCTCGCTGTCAATGACGTTATGCATCACGTATTGGCAGTCAGGCACCTTGAAACGGGTCCACACCGTGTTGGCTCCTACCCCGAGGTTGAGCAGGAAATGGTCACCGGCGCGCAGCTCGTACGCAAAACCTATCCCGCCACCCCCACCGAGCGAGGAGGACATGTCGAATCGAGAGCGATCAAGTGTCGCCAGATAAGAATATTCACCACCGTGAGCCCATGCTCCAAGAAAGTGCTGCACTTGTGCCGTTGCGGGCGTTAAGAAGCTCGCTAACAGAATGCTCAGCACGCATATTTTGACCGTTTTCTTCATAAGAAGCGCATTTGGGCTGCAAAGTTACACAAAAATATTCATATACGCAAACTTTTTGCCAAAAAAAAACACTTTTATGCCACATTTTGCCCTTAAAAGTGCTCTTTTTTAACTTTTTTCTGCTTAACATTTGCATATTCCAAAAAAAAGCAGTATCTTTGCACCCCAAATTGAATTTGTCATTTTTTAAATAACAATGGAAAGAAAAAGAACATTAGTTACGGCCGCTTTGCCATACGCGAACGGTCCCGTACACATCGGTCATCTTGCGGGGGTGTATGTGCCCGCGGACATCTACGTGCGATACTTGCGCTTAAAAGGGGAGAATGTGCTCTTTATCGGTGGGAGCGATGAACATGGTGTACCGGTAACCATTCGTGCGCGAAAAGAGGGTATCACGGTTCAAGATGTTGTGGACCGTTATCATTATCTCATCAAGGATTCGTTTGAGCGTTTCGGCATCTCGTTCGATATTTATAGTCGAACGACTTCAGAGATTCATCACAAGATGGCCTCCGACTTTTTCCGCACGTTGTACGATGCCGGCAAGTTGACCCAACAAACCTCAGAGCAGTTCTACGATGAGGAGACGAAAGAGTTTTTGACAGATCGCAATATCCGTGGCGAATGTCCGCGGTGTCATAGCGCAGGTGCATATGGCGACCAATGTGAAGTGTGCGGTGCAACATTGTCACCGGACGAGCTGATTAATCCGTATAATGCACTGAACGGCAATACTTTGACTAAGAAAGCGACGACGCATTGGTACTTGCCGTTAGACCGCGATGAGGGTTGGTTGCGTGAGTGGATTTTGGAGGAGCACAAAGAATGGCGTCCAAACGTGTACGGCCAGTGTAAGAGTTGGTTGGACGGTGGCCTGCGTCCACGTGCCGTGACGCGCGACTTGAACTGGGGTATTCCTGTACCGGTGGAAGGTGCACAGGGTAAAGTACTGTACGTGTGGTTTGATGCACCAATCGGTTATATCTCGAACACCAAAGAACTCTGCGATTCGCATCCGGAGTTGGGCAGTTGGGAGACGTGGTGGAAAGACGAGAGCACGCGGCTCATTCATTTCATCGGCAAAGATAATATCGTTTTCCATTGTATCGTTTTCCCCGCAATGCTTCATGCTCACGGCGGGTATATCTTGCCGGACAACGTGCCGAGTAATGAGTTCCTCAACCTTGAAGGCGATAAGATCTCGACATCGCGCAATTGGGCCATCTGGCTCAATGAGTACCTCGATGAGTTGCCGGGGAAACAGGACGTGCTGCGATATGTACTTACCGCGAATGCACCGGAGACGAAAGATAATGATTTTACGTGGAAAGATTTCCAAGCGCGCAACAACAATGAGTTGGTCGCTGTTTTCGGCAACTTCATCAACCGAGCAATGAAACTGACGGAGAAGTATTTTGACGGGAAGGTGCCTACTACGTCGGAACTGACAGATTATGACCGCGCAACGCTTGCTGAGTTTGCAGGTGTAAAAGATGAAGTGGAGCACCTGCTTGACGAGTTTAAGTTCCGTGACGCACAAAAAGCTGCTATGGAACTGGCTCGCATTGGTAATAAATATTTGGCCGAGACAGAGCCATGGAAACTGGCGAAAACGGATATGGCGCGAGTGGGAACTATATTGAACCTGTCTCTCCAGATTAGTGCCAATCTGGCCATTGCTTTCGAGCCTTTCTTACCGTTCTCAGCGGAGAAACTGCGAAACATGCTCGCAATGAAAACTTTCGAGTGGAACCAATTGGGTAGTACAGACTTGCTTCCGGCGGGTCATCCATTGGGTGAGAGTGTGTTGCTTTTCGAGAAAATCGAGGACGAAGTTATTCAAGCGCAGTTGGACAGATTAGCGCGTATTAAGGCAGAGAACGAGGCTGCTGCCGAGGCAGAAGCGCAAAAGAACTGGCGTCCGAAGGACATTAAGGAACCGACCACTTTCGATGATTTTGAGAAAACAGACATCCGTGTCGGAACGGTGATTAGTTGCGAGAAAGTAAAGAAAAGCGACAAATTACTATGCTTCAAAATCGACGATGGTTTGGGTGAACGCACCATCCTCTCGGGTATTGCACAGAGTTATCCCCATCCGGAGGAACTAGTGGGTAAACAGATTCTGTTCGTTGCCAATTTTCCGCCACGGAAGATGATGGGTATTGAGAGTCAAGGCATGATTCTCTCGGCTGCCAATGCAGACGGCAAATTGGTGCTCACGACAGTCAGTGCGAGTGTGCGCAATGGTGCACAAGTGGGGTAATGCCCAATGAAGATTATACAGTATCAATCAAATAAGTTTAGAGACATGAAGAATCGTATTTTTACCGTTTTTACTGCGGTTTTGTTTTGCACAGTCGGCGTTGTTGCTGCAGATCGTGCCCACACGCTCAAGGTGTACAATTGGGCGGATTATATCGACATGGATAACGTCCTCAACACATTCCCCGCTTGGTATAAGGCACAGACGGGTGAAGAGGTAGAGGTTATTTATCAGACGTTCGACATTAACGAGTCGATGTTGACGCAGATTGAGGTGGGGAAAGAGGATTACGATGTGGTGTGCCCTTCAGAGTACATCATCGAACGAATGCTCAAACTCAACTTGCTTCAGAAAATACAGAAAGAGTTGGTTCCGGAAGGAATCTATTATTTCGACAACGTGTCGCCGTTTGTGGTGGATAAATTCCAACAGATGGCTCCCGAGGGTGTTGTTGCAACTGACTACACAGTCGGGTACATGGGTGGAACGACCGGTTGGCTATATAATCCCAAAGCATTGGAAGACAATGGAGTAGATGCCTCGTTACTGAATAGTTGGTCGGCACTTATTAATCCCGTTTTCAAGAACCATATCTACGTGAAGGACGCTTTCCGAGATGTGTATTCCGTTCTTGTACTCTACGCTTATCGCGAGGAGTTGGCAGCAGGAAAAGTCACGAAAGAGGAGTTGATGACGGACATCACCGATGAGCGAATCGCTCGCGTGGAGAATCTCTTGAATGAGGCCAAAGACAATATAGCCGGCTGGGAGGTTGATTTCGGCAAAGAGGAGATGACTAAAGGAAAGATGTGGCTCAATCTGAGTTGGTCGGGCGATGCACAATGGGCTATAGACGAGGCCTCTGAAGTGGGTGTGACGCTCAAGTATGTGGTGCCACAAGAAGGTTCGAACGTGTGGTATGATGGTTGGGTTATACCTATTTATGCGAAGAATCCTAAGGCCGCAACGTTTTTCATTGACTACATGTGTAAACCGGAGAATGCCATCTACAATATGGAAGAGATAGGTTACGTCAGTGTGATTGCGACACCTGAAATTTTCGAGTGGGCGAACGATGCGGAGGCATGGCCGGAGACGGTGGACGCGTCGTATTTCTTTGGTGATATCGCGCAGAACGCACACCTCAATCCCGTTCAGTACGCTGACATCTCGATTATCAATAAGTGCGCCCTAATGCATGATGCAGGTGGCCAAACGGAAGCATTAATTGCGATGTGGAATCGCGTGAAAGGAGACAATCTATCGACTTCGATAGTGGTTTTCCTTGCGTTGTTTATTATCGGTGTTATCGCTTGCGGCGCGTATCTTATTTCGAAGAACAACCGCCACAAGACATCCAAAAAACGCCGTTAAGATGCTTGTTGCTCCCAGCATATTAAGTGCCGACTTCGGCCATCTTGCCGATGAGATTGAGGCCGTTAACCGTTCGGAGGCGGATTGGTTTCATGTGGACGTGATGGACGGCGTTTTTGTGCCGAACATCTCGTTTGGTTTTCCCGTAATGGAGACGCTGCGCCGGTACGCTCGTAAACCGTTGGACGTGCATCTGATGATTACTCATCCGGAAAAGTATGTAGAGCGGTTTTGCGATGCAGGAGCTTGGTCTGTCGGTTTTCATTTAGAGGCCGTTGATTCTGAGGACGATGTGCACGCCATACTCTCTTTGATACGCGCGAAGGGCGCGCGCGCGTGTCTGACTATCAATCCGGACATCTCTGCCGAGGGGTTGTTGCCTTATTTGGACGAGGTGGATATGGTGCTGGTCATGTCCGTTTTTGCCGGTTTCGGTGGACAGACGTTCATTCCCGATTCCCTCAACAAAATCCGTTTCCTGCGACGTGAAATCGATCGCCGACAGTTACCTACCCTCATCGAGGTGGACGGCGGTATTAACGAGCATACTGCAGGGTTGGTTCGCCACGAAGGGGCGGATGTGTTAGTTGCCGGCTCATCGGTTTTCAAAGCTCCCTCAATGGAGGATGCCATCAAGGCTCTGAAAAATGCTTAAATGGTTCAGAAAATACCCGTTTGCCGGAATGCTCGCAGCTATTGTTGCGGGCATTCTGCTTTCGTATTACGATGTTCTCCCGTTTTTCCTGACGTTGATCATTGGAGGTATTTTCGTTGTGTTACTACTGGGCATCGGTGGTGTAAGTCGCCGTCTTCGAGAGTCGATGTGGGATTCTGCCGCGCTCGTTTTTCTGTTTGTTTTCAGCATGTGGAACACCATACGGGCGGTGCAAAAAGGCGATTGGTATGGTTCGCAGAACGAGCCGGTCACACTGAAAGTGCACGTGCTGCAAACACCGATTGAGAAAGCGAAGAGTTGGCAGGTTCAAGCAGGTTTGACCGATGGGAAGAAAGTGATGCTATACTTGCAGAAAGACAGCACTTTGCGTGTGCCTGATGTCGGCGATTGGTTGTTGGTTAGAACGACCATCTCGCACCCTCAACCCGCTGATGAGTTTAGTTTCGATTACGGCGAGTACTTGTTGCAACAAGGTTTTGCCGGCAGTGGGTTTGTGCCCCGTGGGAAGATGGTTGTTCTCGGACATGAACCATTGCGGGGTATATTGCCAACGATGCAGCGGCTTAGAGACAACATCGAGCGGCGTTTTTCAGCGTTTGCATGGCGTGAGAGGAGTGTCTTAGAGGCATTGTTACTCGGGGATAGAAGACACCTCGCGGCAGACACACGTGAAGCGTTCAGCGCTTCTGGTGCCATGCACGTGTTGGCGGTAAGTGGACTGCATGTGGGAATCATTACCCACATTCTTCTTTGGGTGGTCACGCTTGGCGGTTGGCGCAAACCATTGTATGAAGAGCGCAAGCGGCGATATTTTCAAGTGGTAGTGGTGTCGGGTGCACTGATTTTTTACGCCTTTTTGACGGGTCTTTCACCATCAGTGTGCCGAAGTGTACTGATGTTCATTTTGCTCTGTATCGGTTCGTTGGTCCGTTCCACTCAAAGCCGATACAACGACCTCGCTGCATCGGCCGTAATAATCCTGCTTGCAAGGCCGCTTTCACTGATGATGTCGGGCTTTTTACTGAGTTATTCGGCAGTGTTGTCCATTATTCGGTTCTATCCGTCTCTGCGACTAAAACGGCAAAAAAACAAGTTCGTTTCCGGATTGTGGGATTTGGTGGTTGTGTCGATTTGCGCGCAACTGGGAACGTTGCCGTGGACCATCTTTTTCTTCCACCGCACTAGTAACTATTTCATTCTGACGAATCTTGGCGTGTTGCCGTTGGTTGAGACGCTACTAATCCCCACGTTCTTCGTGTTTATAGTGCTTGCACCATTGCCGTTTGTGGGTACGTTCGTCGGGAAAGTGTTAGAGGGTGAGACGTGGGTGCTCAATGAATTCGTTTCTTGGGTTCAGTCGCTGCCGGGTTCAACCTCGGAAGTATATCTGAATGTGTGGTTAACAGCCATTTTAATAAGTATTGTCGTCTGTATGATGTTGCGTTGGCGTTGGCGTTGGATTGCGGCAATGGTGTTGACTGCTGTTTTTGTGTGCTCATTGTTGGCAGACTATCATACAGCGGGACAGAAAGAGGAGGTGCGGTACTATTATCGCGGGCAGAATGCCACGCTACTTATTCGTCGGGGGAGGAACGCACTCTTACAGAGCAATGACTCGACATATGCTTTTTCTGCCACTCACGACTACCGACTTGCCAACCACATACGGCAAACGACGTTGGTATTGCGAGAATAGGGACTTCAGTACGCGATGCGGAGCAATAGATGTGCCTCTGTGCGAGTGGGGTGTTGGTATTTATTCGCCTGCACCCATCTTCGTGTGTAGATTGTTTCCGCCACCTTCAGGTACAAAGAAAAATGCGGACTGATTTTGTAACGTGCGTTTATGTACCATCTAGCTCCCTGTCCGTAAGAGACGGGGATATTGAACGCATAGAGTACATCGTTTTCGTATGCGTAGATGCGGTTGTTCCAATTCTGTATGTCAAAATACTCTGCCCTCAATTGCAGCACGATGGGTACGGAGGCGAAATGGTAGTGCACATCTTGCATGATGATACCGCCGAGGGTGATTTTGGTTTTGACGGCAGATGTGGGTTCGTATCGACACAAGCTTCCGATGAGGCTGGTCTCTAACTGCCACCCGCCCCTCTCCCACGAGATGCGGTAACGGCCTTGAAAGAGGTCAAGATAAGCTGCTTTCTTTCGTTTCCAACGAAGTTTTAGCTCGATATGGGGCAGATTGGTTTGTGGAATCCAAGCGGTCACTGTTTGTATTTCCGCGCCTCCAATGGTGTCTCGGATGGCGTATTTGGGCCCTGTGAAACGGAAGAGGTCACCGAAGAATCCGAACCTCCAATCTTTAACACTGAGTATCTCTGACCCCACGTAAAGCCCCAATTCATCGTTGTTTTTCGTCGTTTCGCCGAAAACGGCTGCCAGTCGGTTGTCGAACCACGGCGAGTAGTAACGTCCAACCATTAGGATGCTGATGTCGTTTGTGGCTGCTATCTTGGAGCCGAACAATGTGCCGATGCCCCACTTGGTGTTTTGCGCTACTGCCAGCTCGCCGAAGAGTGATGCGCGGCGGAAATGATAGAATGCGTTTGCACCCACCACAGCTTGACGTTTGCCTTCAAAATAGTGTGTGCTGTAATACGCATGCCTCACGCGAAACGTGTCACTGAAAAGACTCTCAGTGGCTGTCAATCCAACCCTCAGACTTTTCCAGTTGTAGGTTACGTTCGCCCCAATAACGTGTTGCCAGACTGCGTTCTCGTTTTTGCAGGAGTACCATACGGATGCATCGGCAGGTCCGAGCTGAATGGTTGCACCTGTTCCTCGGAGGAAAGGTGACCCGCCGGTTCCACCGTAACTCTTCAGCCCTTGCCTGCCGTAGTTGAGATCGTGGACATATACCGTTTTGCCCATACGTATCTGTCCGCTCATGACGAGTCCCAACCCAAAATTGGCCTTGTAATCGCCCACAACAAGCGTCTTCAGATGACCAATATTACTAAGTTGCATATAGCCGCCATAATGATCGAACAGGTATGTTTTCGGTCCCCACCATTGCTCCCCGACATCATGCTTGAGTGTTATGCCGAAGTCGAGTGTGCGCATACTGCGGAATCGATATTTGAGGCTCGTATAAACGGGGTCCGGAAGGTTGTTTTCTATATTTCGTGCATCCAAACGAATATCGGCTTCATGATGTGCATTGCGGAATAGGTCGCGAACGTAAACCTTTTCCTTCTCTATGGGACCCGCCTCAACAAACAGGGCAAGAAAACGGTATTCCCACTCCCTCAGTCCGGGAATCAGTTGTACTTCATATACACTGTGAAGTGGACATAAGTCTCTGTAAACGAGTATTTTGTCTATCTGGTCTTCATCGAGAAAATACAGTTCCTGTAGGTCAGAACGAGTGGCTTGGTTGATGTTGATTTTTTGGGTACTAAGAAGCATCAAGTGTTCTTGCAGTTCTTCAAAATCCGCCTCACCGCCGTTCTCGATGACCGTGGAATAGATGTCTTCAATGACGTGCGAGAGTTCGTAGTCCTCTTGAGCCGAAAGGTACAGGAGGGACGTGCAAGCAAGCCATATTATCAAAAGGCGTTTCATCAGCCAAGCATTGTAAGTGCTTTTTCGAGTGCATTTGCAAAGATACGGATATCGTTTTCATCATTGTAAAGGGCAAAAGAGACACGTACAGTTCCTGGCACTCCAAGGAGGTTGATAAGTGGTTCAGCGCAGTGATGACCTGTACGGACTGCCACTCCCTGTCGGTCAAGAAGGGTGCCAATATCAAAAGGATGGATGAGCGCTCCGTTGTGGTTGTAAGCATTGAAACTGAATGTTCCGATTTTCGGTTGCTGTTCAGCATAGATATGCAGTCGGCAACCATTGAGATGGATGTGGCGCATGGCTTGTTGAGTTTCGGCAACCAGATTTCGTTCGTGCGTTTCTATTGTTTCCCACCCGATGCTTGTGATGTAATCCGTTGCTTTTCCAAAGGCATAACTTCCGTTGAAATCGGGCGTTCCCGCTTCAAACTTATAGGGTAGAGTGTTGTAGGTAGTCTTTTCCCAACTGACATGTTCTATCATCTCTCCGCCACCCTCAGCGGGTGGGAGTTTTACGAGCCAGTCCTCTTTGCCGTAAAGCACACCTATGCCTGTCGGACCGTACATCTTGTGGGCCGAAAACGCAAGGAAATCGCAGTTTAGGTCTTGTACGTTGAGCCGCATGTGTGGCACGGACTGTGCACCATCGACACAAACCGGAACTCCGTGAGAATGAGCTGTTTCTATAATCTCGCGGACGGGATTAATTGTTCCGAGCACATTGCTTACGTGTGCCACACTTACCAATTTGGTTCGTTGGTCGAGCATTTGTTTGTAAGCGTCAAGGTCGAGTGACAAGTCGTTTGTGAGGGGGATAACTCGGAGTTGTGCTTTCTTCCGTTGGCAGAGCATTTGCCAAGGTACAATGTTCGAGTGGTGCTCAACAGCACTGACGATGATGTTGTCTCCCTCATTTACGGCGTACTCGCCGAACGAAATAGCAAGAGCGTTTATTGAGTCTGTCGTGCCTTTAGTGAAAACCACCTCGTTGGGTGATTTTGCCCCAATGAGAGAAGCTACTTTTGCGCGCGCAGCTTCGTGTTCGACGGTGGCTGTTTGGCTCAGTTTGTGCACTCCGCGGTGAATGTTTGCGTTGAAATGCGTGTATGCATTCGTGATGGCATCAAGCACCACTTGGGGTTTTTGGGTTGTTGCTGCATTATCGAGATAAACCAATGGTTTGCCATACACCATTTCTCGTAATATGGGAAAGTCGTTCTTGTTCATATTTGGTTTTTAGGGTTTGTAGTATGACTGTTCTAATATAAGTTGAGCATCCGAGGTTTCGAGCAGTTGCCTAATACTTATTTCCGGGTGGTGATTCATGTAACTCTCTACAATGCGCCATCCTATCCACATACCGAGTCGCCCGGGAGATTGTTGGCTGATTTCGGACGTGAATGGTCCATCGTTGAGGTAGCTTGTCAACACTAACGGGTCGGTTTTGTAGAGGTCTTTTTTATCCATCATCAACTCCCATATGGCTCGTTCGTTGCGCAGACACCAATCCCACTGCTCTTTGGTGTAACCGGCCACTTCCCATGGGGTCTCCTTTGGAAAAAGCAGTGAGACGACAAACATTATCTTGCCACGATAAATCATATTTTCAAGTAGCCGACTTTTGGTGCTGTTGAATGGCGTTTTCGTGAAGAGAAAATAGCTTATTACATCGACGGGGATGCACTCTTTGCGCATCGTTTGTTTCTGGTAGTCATACACGACGCGGTTGTAATACTCGTAGTTGCTGCCTAAATACATATCGACACCCACGGCAATATCTCCGTTATATAAGCCGGAAAGAGAACGGTTGAAACCGCTGATAAAGAAATATATTTGTGGTATTTCATAGTCGTAGATTGTCCGCAGACGGGAAAATGCTTCGTTTAGCTCTTGCTCTAAGTCGTTGATATCAGCAAACAGCTCTGCGCATTTGGCGTTCGTTGCCTCGAATCCGTACGTGGTGTCATGAAGGAACTGAGGAATAACTTCGCAGAGATACGATGTGTCGGCTACTGATAAGCCGAGAATCTCTTCTACCCAGAAGGGCATGAAGTCGGGGAAAGAGTCATACAGTTCTTCAACGGAACGATGCAGTGTGGTACTATCTTTGGCAGTGTTGAGCTCCAAGACGGCTTGGTCGAAACGGATAATCGTCACTTTGGTGGATGGCAAGTTCTTCGGGAAATACGATCGCTCGTTCTGACAAGAACAGAAAATCATCGAAACGAGTAGAAGTATATAGTGCACTTTTTTCATGTCGTCGTTTCTTTTATGATGCCGTCTTTTATCTCAATGACGCGGTTACTGATGGCGGATAGTTCCTTGTCGTGCGTTACAATCACGATGGTTTGGTTGTATTTGTCACGCATTTCGAGGAGCAAATGGTGCAGCTCGGATTTGTTCTTGCTATCGAGACTTCCACTTGGTTCATCCGCCAAGATGACTGTTGGTTGCATCATCATCGCTCTTGCAGCTGCTACCCGCTGCTTTTCTCCACCGGATAGTTCGTTAGGTTTGTGGTGGATGCGGTCTTCAAGTCCCAAATCGGTCAGTAGTCGGAGTGCTCTTGCACGTGCCTCTGATTCGTTCAAGCGAGCTATGAGTGCCGGCAGCATAACGTTTTCAATAGCGGTAAACTCCGGCAGCAATTGGTGGAACTGAAAAATGAAACCGATATGACTATTCCTGAAAGCAGCCAGTTGCACATCGTTGAGGCTGAACACATCTACGCCATCGATGAGGATGTTTCCCTTGTCGGGTTTGTCTAATGTGCCGATAATCTGTAGTAAGGTCGTTTTGCCCGCACCACTTTGCCCGATGATGCAGACAATCTCGCCCTTTTGGACGTTTAGATTAACGCCTTTTAGCACCTGTATTGAGCCGAAATTTTTCCAGATGTTTCTTACTTCTATCATGTTGGTTTATTTTGATTGTATTTCCAGTTTTCGTTGGGTGTCCGACAGAACGCGGAAGTTGATGTGAACAGTGTCTTCCGGCAGAATATCTGCGATGATGTCCGGCCATTCGATAAAGCAGTATTTACCGGAGTAGAGGTACTCTTCAATGCCGAGGTCCAGTGCTTCGGATGCGCTCTTCAGTCGGTAGCAGTCAAAATGGAACATTTCTTCACCATCCTTGTCTTCATACACGTTCACAATGGCAAAAGTGGGACTATTCACTACGTCAGTGCTTCCCATCTCGCGGCAGAGTTGTTTGATGAATGTTGTTTTCCCCGCACCCATTGCGCCATGCAGTGCATAGACACGATGTTCGGGGTATATGGACAGAATGTCAGTCGTACTTACAACCTGACCGCCTCGGGTTGTAACGATGTCGCTTGTGGAGTCTTGTATTAAAATGTATTCCATGTGTTATTTTTCGGCGTCTTTATGCGTTTTTTGTGCTTGGGTTTTATTCAGTTCGAGCCCAAATATTCGATTCTCAGCGCGATATTTGACCATTGAAATATTCATAAATAATTGAGGCTCTATTGTTTCCGACGAGCCGAGACAGCTCCTCGATTTTAGCCTCTTTGATGTGCTTGATGCTGCCAAAATGTCTTAGTAGCGCTGTTTTCGACTTTTCTCCGATTCCCTTAATACTATCAAGTTCACTCTTTGTTTGACTTTGACTGCGTTTTTGTTTGTGGTAATTGATGGCGAAGCGGTGAACCTCGTCCTGAATACTTGTGAGAAAGATGAATAACTCATCTGTTGCTTTCATTCCTATTTCGAGTGGCGGCTCTCCAAAGAGGAGAGTGGACGTTTTGTGTTTGTCATCTTTAACAAGACCGGCAATGGGAATGTGGAGTCCCAATTGTTGTTCGACCGCTTCGCGAATGGCTCGTATCTGTCCGATTCCACCGTCAGCGATGATGAGATTAGGTAATCCGGCGTTCTCATTCAGAAGGTCCGAGTATCTACGAAAAACGATCTCTCGCATACTTGCATAATCGTTTGCCCCATGTACTGTTTTGATTTTAAACCGTTTATAGTCTTTTTTGCTTGGTTTGGCCTTTTTGAAGACCACGCAACCGGCAACTGCGTCTGTGCCTTGAATGTTAGAGTTGTCGAAGCAGTCTATCCATAAGGGCATTTCTTCTATACCCAATGCTTTTTGCAGAGACGAAAGAATACGCATAGCGCGTTGATCAGGATTGAGGCGATCAGACTGTTTGAGTCGGTCGAGTCGGTACTGTTTTACGTTCTGCATTGCGAGGTCTAACAGTTTTTTTCTGTCCCCTGAAGAGGGACTGCTGAAATGGAGCGAGTCGCTCGACCATTCAGGCATGAACGGGACAAGAACCTCGTTCGAGGCTTCTCCTAACTGTTCTCGCAGTTCTGCAATGCCGTATGCTAACATTTGCTCTTTGGGTTCATCTAACTGTTTTTTGTACTCTATCGTTTGTCCCTGAACAATGCTTCCATTGTGGATGCGTAACATGCTGATATAGACGTTTTTGTCTTGTTCGTCGTACCCGAACACATCAACATCGCGTACGTTAGAGCCGGAAATGACTGTTTTGCTTCGGAACTTTTCGACAAGGAGATATTGTTCTTTTACCTGTTGTGCTTCTTCGAAACGAAGTTGCTCTGACAGTCTTTGCATTTCTTTCAGCATCAAAAGGCTTATTTCTTCGGCATCTCCCTTGATGATTTTGCGCGCAGCATCGATGAACTTGTCGTATTCGGATTTTGGTATTAGACCTTCACAGATGCCGCAACAGTTTCCTATATGGTATTTAAGACAAACTCTGTGTTTTTTTGATGCAATGCTTTCTTCTGTGAGCGCGAATCGACACGTCCTTATGGGGTAGAGTTGATGGATGAGATCTAAGACAATATCTACTGTGGTGGCGAAACTATACGGACCATAAAACTCTCCCATGCCCTTTATGATATTCCTTGTTTTGAAAATGCGGGGGAACGGTTCTTTGGTGATGCAGATAGATGGGTAACTTTTCCCGTCTTTGAGCAGGATGTTGTAGTGCGGCTGGTATTGCTTGATAAGATTGTTTTCCAGAAGAAAAGCATCTTGTTCGCTCTTGACGACAATATATTTGATGTCGGCAATATTCTTAACGAGCTGTTGTGTTTTGTAACTATCGTGCTCTTTCCCGAAGTAGCTACAGACCCGCTTCTTGAGGTTTTTTGCTTTCCCGACGTATATAATCACCCCTTCCGAGTTGAAGTATTGATATACTCCGGGACTTTCGGGTAAACTCCTGAGTATGTATTCTATTTGTGCGCCAGGCTTCATGTAATGTATTCTTGCCGAGATAGGTTTTTGCGTTTCGTTCCCTTTTTTCAGAAATGAATCAGTGACTCTATGTGCACATCGGTGTCGAAGAGATTACGGCCATTTAGAGCGTCGAGTTCAACGATAAAATCTGCGTATATGTGTTTTACGCCACACTGTTTAACCAAACTGATAGCCGCTTGCATCGTTCCACCAGTGGCGAGGAGGTCGTCGTGAATGATTACGACATCTTGTGGGGTCAGTGCATCTTTATGTATTTGGATAACATCCGTTCCGTATTCTTTTTCGTAGCGCATTTCCATCACGTCTGCGGGTAGTTTCCCGGGCTTGCGAATAGGCACGAATCCCGCCCCAATAGCCTCTGCCACCATGGGGGCTAAGATAAATCCGCGACTTTCGATTCCAATAACTTTGGTCACTCCCCTCTCGCGATACTTTTGCACCATCTGTTGTTTTAGAAACGAAAGGTATTCGGGACGAATGAATACTGTGGTGAGATCCTTGAACTGGATGCCCTTTTCAGGAAAATCAGGAACATTCCTGATTGCTTGTTTCACTTCTTCTAATGTCATTTTTTTTGTTTTTAAATGATTATCCGTTTTTTTAGATGATTATCTTGGTTGTTTCACGTGGAACATTATCTTCCCAGCAGCACCAACAAGACGCTAATATCGTTTGGAGATACACCCGGAATGCGCTCTGCATCACCTATTGTACGGGGCTTAATACGGGTGAGTTTTTGACGAGCTTCGGTGCTAAGTGACTGAACGGCAGAATAGTCGAAATCCTCAGGCAGACGGATTTTGTCCAAACGCTGGAGTTTCTCTGCAGAAAGTCGTTCTCTTTCTATATAACCTTGATACTTGAGCTGAATCTCCACACTTTCTTCAACCTCTTCACGAATACGCGGTATAGAAGCGACAGCTTCACGAAGTTCAGCGGAACAGTCAATCAGAAGAGAAAGAGTTACTTGTGGACGGAGAAGTAGTTCGCTAAGTTTAACACTATGTGAAAGAGGTTGAGAACCAACCATTTCAAGCATACCATTTACGTCTTCCGGCGAAATGGCTGTGGATTGAAGAACAGTAGCTAAACGCTCTTTCTCTTGGTTCTTAATGGTAAGTAAGTTGTGACGTTCGCAAGAAGCCAAACCCAAAGAGAAACCTTTTCCTGTCAGTCGTTCATCTGCGTTGTCTTGGCGTAACAAAATACGATACTCAGCACGAGAGGTGAACATGCGATATGGTTCGTCAACACCTTTATTAACCAAATCGTCAATAAGAACCCCTATATACGCTTCGTTGCGGGAAAGGGCGAAAGAGTCTCCAGTATCATGCGCAGTGAGATGGGCGTTGATGCCGGCGATTATGCCTTGTCCTGCCGCTTCCTCGTAACCTGTTGTGCCATTAATCTGCCCGGCAAAGAACAAGCGTTTCAAGAGTTTTGTTTGTAAAGTGTGATATAGCTGAGTCGGGTCAAAGAAATCGTACTCGATTGCATAGCCGGGACGGTATAGGACAACATTCTCAAGTCCGACAATGGAGTGTAGTGCTTCCATTTGAACATCCATCGGAAGTGAACTGGAGAAGCCATTGACGTAGTACTCATTGCTATCAACTCCTTCCGGTTCTAAAAACAATTGATGAGAAGCCTTGTCTGCAAACGTAACTATTTTTGTCTCAATACTGGGACAATAACGAGGACCAATACTGGCAATTTGTCCGTTGAAAAGGGGCGATTCGGTCAGATGGGCTCGAAGTATATCATGTGTGTGCGGGTTGGTATATGTAATCCAACAACTCATCTGCTTTAGGTCTCTGCAAACAGAGTCTAAGTAACTGAACTTATGGAAATCATCATCGCCAGCTTGTTCTGTCAAGCGACTAAAGTCGATAGTTCGTTTGTCAATTCGGGCCGGTGTACCGGTCTTCATACGAGCCATTCTAAAACCGAGAGACGCGAGCTGGTCCGAAAGACCATAGCTGGCAGGTTCGGCAATTCGCCCGCCTCTCAACTTAACAGGACCGAAATGCATTAGTCCGTTAAGGAATGTGCCGTTCGTCAGGACGACGCTGCGAGAAAGGAATTCTGCCCCGAGAAGAGTGCGTACGCCAACTACCTCTTTGCCTTTGATTATCAAAGAGGTAACG
Source organism: uncultured Bacteroidales bacterium (assembly GCA_937892015.1). Classification (GTDB taxonomy): domain Bacteria; phylum Bacteroidota; class Bacteroidia; order Bacteroidales; family Paludibacteraceae; genus Colicola. Next base: position 26,466 of record CALAUY010000184.1, read on the forward strand.
CAATCTTGCCAGATGTGCAGATTGGAGATATTGGTTAAAGTATGAATCCATTCTTCGATGAAGCGCTTACGGTCACTCTGACTACGCGGGCTCCACATCGCAGGGCCTTTCCCCCTATTGAGCATACGGAACTGAATAGCACTACGGTCCGTAACGATTCCCATTTGCCCTCCAAGAGCATCTATCTCCCTCACAATCTGACCTTTAGCTATTCCACCGACAGCAGGGTTGCAACTCATTTGGCCGATTGTATTTATGTTCATCGTGATGAGAAGTGTCTTGCTTCCCATCGTGGCCGCGGCAGAAGCAGCTTCGTTCCCGGCGTGACCTGCACCTACTACTATGACATCGTATGTGGTCGTCATTTTCTGTGTTTCCAATAACTTTTCGTCCATTTATTTTCTGGTAGCATGCTCCGTGGTCCGACAAACCGTGAGCGTGGATGAAAGGCCTCTTCTATATGATTGATACTCTGCTCTTTATCATTAAGAATAATTGCAATGATGTCAAAACGGGATCTATTGTCGAGCCGATGATGTTTGAGGTATATGCTGGCGGCAGATGTCAAGCGCCTCTTACGGAGTTCGTCAACAGAATCTTCGGGTTCTCCATAATCGGAAGAAGAGCGTGTTTTCACTTCTACAAAAACAATCTCGTCACCTTCTTTAGCAACGATGTCTAACTCCAAGTCGCCATGTTTCCAGTTACGGTCAAGTATTCGGTAACCTTTTTCTCGTAAGAAAGTTACCGCCAGATCTTCGCCTCTTCGTCCTAAAATATTATGTTGCGCCATGCAGGTGAGATTATTAAAATGAACTGCAAAGGTACAGTATTTTTTTCAAATATACAAATTTATTGGTCATTTTTCGCAAAAAAACGTGTTTTTTTTCAAATTCTTCGCTTTTTTTTTGTTTTTTTCAAAAAAAAGCAGTAACTTTGTGACCAAAATGAGAATTATTATGTACACATTTCTTGTCGTATTATTGTTATTGTTTGGCGTTGCGTTAGTGGTCGCCGAGATTTTTCTGATTCCGGGAGTCGGGTTGGCCGGCTTGTTTGGTTTTCTAAGTTTGGCAGCCTCTGTGGTGCTGGCGTACGTATATATCTCGCCCATTGCAGGGCACATTACTCTTTGCGCAGCGGTTGTTGTTGCCGCAGTTGGCATCTATGTGTTTCTACGCGGCAAGACGCTTGACAAGATGGCGTTGAAAACGGACATCGATGCTCGTGTTGACTTGATAGAGGGGAAAGATGTGCATGTGGGTGACGTGGTAGTGACCTCTTCTCGACTTGCCCCGATGGGCAAAGTGCGAGTCGGATCAGCGGAACTGGAGGCGAAGAGTATTGGTGCGTTCATCGATCCGGAAACGCCCGTTTCCATCGAGAAAATCGAGGGAAACATCGTGGTTGTAAAACCGGTTGATTGACACATGCAAAGATGTTCGTTCTGCTATGTGGTGAGAAGAAGGCGGTTGAGCTAAAAAATACAGATTGTTTTACCATTAAATATATGTGATATGCAAGTTTTTGAAATTGTTTTGTTGGCCATTTTGGCGGTTCTACTATTATTGTTCTTTTATTACGTGCCATTTCTGCTCTGGGTTTCGGCACAAGTGAGTGGTGTACGTATCTCATTGGTACAGCTGTTCTTAATGCGCATACGTAAAGTGCCGCCTTATAAGATTGTTGACTGCATGATCGAGGCGCACAAAGCGGGCATCGAGGATGTACGTCGTGATGGTCTTGAGGCCCATTATCTCGCTGGCGGTAATATCGTCAATGTGGTGCATGCGTTAGTGTCGGCCAACAAAGCGAATATCGACTTGTCGTTCCAGATGGCAACTGCCATTGATTTGGCAGGACGTGACGTTTTTGAGGCGGTACAGATGTCGGTTAACCCGAAGGTGATTGATACACCACCGGTAACGGCCGTAGCTAAAGATGGAATTCAGTTGATTGCCAAGGCGCGTGTCACCGTGCGAGCGAATATTGCACACTTAGTAGGAGGTGCAGGTGAGGACACTATATTAGCTCGTGTCGGTGAGGGTATCGTGTCATCGATTGGATCGGCCGAAACGCACAAGGCTGTGCTCGAAAACCCCGATTCCATCAGTAAACTTGTGCTCAAAAAAGGCTTAGATGCAGGCACAGCTTTCGAGATTTTGTCCATTGATATTGCCGATATTGATGTAGGTAAGAATATCGGAGCCCAATTGCAGATGGATCAAGCAGAGGCCGATAAGAACATCGCACAAGCAAAAGCTGAGGAGCGTCGGGCGATGGCAGTGGCACTGGAACAGGAGATGAAAGCAAAAGAGCAAGAAGCTCGCGCAAGTGTTGTTGCGGCAGAGGCGGAAGTACCGAAGGCAATGGCAGAAGCGTTCCGTAGCGGAAATCTCGGCATTATGGACTATTATCGAATGCAGAATATCCAGGCAGACACGTCGATGCGAGATTCTATCGCCAAACCAAAGACGGGTGTTGCCCCGAAGAAATGAAAGTAGCGTTACTTCAGTTTCCGGTTGTGTGGGCAGAGATTCAAGAGAATCTTCGCCGGACAGGTTTGCGCCTTCAGACGATTGCGGGCGAGGCCGATGTGGCCGTTTTACCGGAGATGTTCACAACGGGTTTTTGTACCAACAACCCCCATTTAGCAGAAAGTATGGACGGCACAACACTACAAACCGTCAGGCGATGGGCTAAGGAATACAACTTAGCCATCATCGGTTCGTTCATGTGCAAAGATGAGGGTAAACTGTACAACCGCGGCTTTTTTGTTAAGCCTGACGGCACAGCCACATTCATAGATAAGCGACATCTGTATCCCAGTCGCGGCGAGTCAGAGTTGTTCACTGCGGGAAAAGAGCGAAGAGTCGTTGAATACAAGGGTGTTAAGTTCTGCGTGCAGATCTGTTACGACTTGCGGTTCCCCGTTTGGAGTCGAAACATGTCGGGTTTTGACTACGACATTTTGGTTTATTGCGCAGCATGGCCGGACGTGAAGATTAAAGCATGGGATGCGATGCTGGCAGCTCGATGCCTTGAAAACCAATGCTATTTAGTAGGTGTCAATTGTGTTGGAGACGATGGATTAGGACTTCATTATAAAGGTCATTCAGTTGCATATGATACGCGACTGGAACCAATCGTTTCGTTCGCCGACAACGAAGAAGGCATTAAGATTGCCGATTTCGACATGAAACGATTGGAGCATTATCGAACGGTTCTGCCACTCTGGAAAGATTGTGACCGGTTTGTTCTGCACGATAAAAAAAATAACGCATAAAAGAGATACAAGAAGCAAAGTGTAGGTAAAAAAAGGACGTATAGGGCAAAAAGTAGGCTGAAAAGAGGGATAACATATTCGACTACAATCCACATGTACTATTTCTGCCGGTTCCAATGTACATTTTGCAAT
>CALAUY010000185.1 GCA_937892015.1 uncultured Bacteroidales bacterium
TTTTACGATTTTTCTTGCATATATGGATTTTTTTTTGTAACTTTGCAGCCCGAAATTGATTTAGAGACATCTTTTGCAATCATTGATATGGAGACATTAGCACCAAAACAAGAACTCTTCACGGTTTCTGTTCCCAAAATAGAGTCGCGGCGTTTTAAGGGTATTGCCAAACTGATGGGTTGGACCATCACTCCCGTTGGTAAGGCGGAAAAAGCCCGTCTGTACGACCCCGAAAGCGGCGAGTATCTGAATGACGAGACCATGCGCGTTATTGAAGACTCACGAAAAGGTATCGGCATCCATTCGTATGCCTCGTTCGATGACTTTTCCCAAGCCATGCGTGCGTTATGAAAGTGTTTGATATACAGACAACTAACAAGTTTGAGAAAGACCTCAAACTAGCAGTAAAGCGCGGGTTAGATATTGAAAAACTTCTTGCCATTGTGGATTTATTACGGCAAGACCAACCATTGCCGGCTCTGTGTCGTGACCATATATTGCGGGGCGATTATAGGGGTTATCATGAGTGCCATATCGAGCCGGATTGGCTGTTAATATACGACAAAAGAGAAGTCGTGAGAATCATTTCATTAGAGCGAACGGGAACACATTCAGACTTATTTTGAACTATGGAAGCAGCTCGTTTGTGGGGTGATGGTTACGATTTCCAAATACAATGAGTTCACATGAAAAAGTCCAAATTTGCCAAATTTGGACTTGTAACTTGCTGATTATCAGTAGTCGTTTTTTTGACAAGAAGACTTTTTCAAGTTGACGCATTTATTAATTTACTAATTATTCATTTACAAATTGCTTCTGTTTCATACCCCTCCACCGCAAGCGGTCCCCCTCCCCTACCTTAGGGGAGCGCTCCTGCGGAGCTAGCCAAGTAAGTAACGATGCTAATGGGACTAATTGGACCAATGGGTCTAATTACAGCAAGGGAATATAAAAAAAGCACTTCAAAATGCACTTTTTTACGATTTTTCTTGCATATATGAAAAAAAAGCAGTAACTTTGCAGTCGGAAATGAAAAAACGATAACGCTAACGATAACGATAACGATAATGAAAAACGAAAACGATACAACCATGAGAAAAGGAAGATTATGCTTGGCGATAATGGTCGCGGCGGTTATGTTATGCGGCTGCGGTAAAGGTCAAGAAAACTGCGGTAAAGGTCAAGGAAACTGCGGTGTTCGGGATGGGGAGGTCATCATGCCTATCCATATGCAAGGCGACTCAACAGAAGTGTATATGACGGACTACTTGCCGACGTTGTCGGAGAGCAACGAGGTGCGTGTGCTGTATGGTCATCCGCGTGAAGTAGGCGTGCTGACGGTGGTGCATGGCAATGAGCAGATTGATATTGCCGAGCTGCCGGACATGCCTGTGCGTCAGGGTCTGACGACCACAGGTATGACGAAGAAAGAGCTCGTGCTGTCGGGTCCTGCAGGTCTGCATTTCGCATGTTTCGTGCAGAACCGGCACTTGAGTGACGATGCCGTGAGCGAAGATTCGGAAGCGGGCACGTATCGTCTGCGTTTGAGTGCCCTGAAGCCCAAACTACAAGGGCGTTCGTACTTGCGCGTGTATGCATGGAACGAGGACGCGCTGATGAACGACCTGCTTATCCCATTAGAGAACGGCACTCCCGTTGTATGCGCACGCGCGCTCACGCGCCATGACGCGCACGCGCAGATACTATATAGTGTGTTGGTCGATCGCTTCTTCGACGGCAATCCCGCAAACGATGCGCCCCTCTGTCGTCCGGACGTTGACCCGCGCGTCGATTATCAAGGCGGCGACCTGAAAGGTATCACGATGAAGATATCCGACGGGTTCTTCGACAGCCTGGGCGTGAACACGTTGTGGATTTCGCCCATCACGCAGAACCCCAAAGATGCGTGGGGGCAGTACCATCATCCCGAGACGCGCTTCTCCGGTTATCACGGCTATTGGCCTATCTTCAACACGAAGATTGACGACCGTATGGGTACGGACGCAGAGCTGAAAGAGCTGCTTGCAACAGCCCATGCGCACAACATGAACGTCATCCTCGATTACGTTGCTAACCACATGCACATCAACTCGCCGATGCTTCAGGAACATCCTGACTGGATAACGGACAGTATCTTGCCCGATGGTCGGCGCAATTTCGAGCTATGGGACGAGCAACGCCTGACGACGTGGTTCGACGTACATATCCCGACACTGGATTTGGAGCGCGAGGAGGTTTGCGATGCGATGACGGACACGGCACTGTACTGGTTGGCCAACTACGATTTCGATGGTTTCCGCCACGACGCATGCAAGCATATCCCGCTGAACTACTGGCGGATGTTCACCCACAAGATGAAGAGCCGTTTCGCGGGTCGTCCGCTGTGGATGATAGGCGAGACGTACGGCGACAACGCACTCATCGGTTCGTACGTGAAGACGGGCATGCTGAACGCCCAGTTCGATTTCAATATTTACCACACTGCCATTGACATCTTGGGCAAAGAGGGCGAGTCGATGCGCCGTCTGAGTCGTACTATCGACGAGTCGTTGGCATCGTACGGCTTCCATCACACGATGGGCAATATCAGCGGCAACCACGACAAGACGCGCTTCATCTCGCTTGCGGGCGGTGCTGTTCGTTGGGACGAGGACGACAAGGCCGCGGGTTGGAATCGCACGATTGGTGTGACGGCCGACGGCAACCCCGAGCACGAGTTGGTGGCGTTCAAGAAAGCGCTGCTGTTGGAGGTTATCAACCTCACTATCCCGGGCGTGCCGTGCATCTATCAAGGTGATGAGTACGGCCAGTGCGGCGCGAACGACCCCGACAACCGCCGCATGATGCGATTCGCCGGTTACAGCAACAACGAACAATGGTTCCGCGAGCAGGTGGAAGCACTGACGCACATGCGCCGCACGAGTATGCCACTGCTGTACGGCGACTACGAAGAGCTGTACTGCGACGACAACGTGCTCGTCTTCCGCCGCACGTACATGGGCGACGAAGTTGTAGTGGGTATTAACAACAGCGACACCACCGCGGAGGTTGCAGGGCTGACTATCGAGCCGTATAGTTACACCATCAAACAAGACAGATTATGATGAAAGGACGTTTAGGACTCACACTATTGATAGGGTTAGCTCTGCTAACGAGCTGCTCGAAAACGCCGCAATACGATGCATCGTTCGCACATGGTGCGGATGTGTCGTGGCTCTCGGAGATGGAGCATGACGGCGTCGTTTTCCATAACGCACAAGGCGAGACGGACGACTGCTTCGCCATCCTCAGAGAGTCGGGCTGCGATGCTATACGGTTGCGCGTGTGGGTCAATCATGCAACGGGTTGGAGCAACGTACCAGACATGTTGACCCTGGCATGGCGCGCACAACGAGCGGGTATGCGGTTGATGATTGACCTCCATTACAGCGATTTCTTCGCCGACCCGCAACGACAAGATATCCCCGCTGCGTGGCGTGCGCTGGACTTGGACGAGCTGTGCATCGCCGTCGGGGCTCACACGGTGGAAGTGCTCGAAATGCTGAAAGCGGCAGATATAGAGCCCGAATGGGTGCAGATAGGCAACGAGACCACCAACGGCATGCTGTGGCCCGTGGGCGCACTGAAGACCGAGAACGGTTGGCGCAACTATGCACGGCTGAGCAACTCGGGCTACGAAGCCGCCAAGCAGGTCTTTCCCAACATCACGTGCATCGTGCATGTAGATAACGCCTTCATCCCCAGAGTGCCGTGGTTCAAGCATTTCCGCGAAGCGGGCGGGTGTTGGGACATGATAGGTCTGAGTCACTACCCTTTCACGCAAGACACCATCGCACCTGAACAGATGAACAGCCTCTGTGCCAAGGATATCCGGCAGCTGCACGACACCTTCGGTTGCCCGGTGATGCTCACAGAGATAGGAATAGCATCGTGGTTGCCCGAAGCATCCGAAGCCTGCATCCGCGATTTTCGCAGCAAGACCGACGGACTGGACGGATACGTGGGCGTTTTCTATTGGGAACCGCAGGTGTTCGGTGGATGGAAACCCGCTGAGTATGAGCCGCTTGGATGGGGCAGTTACCCGATGGGTGCGTTCGACCCCAACGGTTGCCCGATGGAAGCCTTCAGAGCATTGTTTAACGAATAAGTCGCATCAGGTCGATTCGTCTAATACGGCCTACAATTCTTTCTTATGAAAAACAAACGAATACTTTTTTTAGCACTGTGCGCGTTGGCACTGACCGGTTGCCACAAAAAAGCAGAGACGGTCTATCGAACAGACGAGCTGCTGACACATTGGCAGTTCGCGTTGTCGCAAACAGCAGACGGGCCTGAGAACCTCGTGCCCAACGAGATGGAGGAGGTGGTTGTCCCGCACGATTGGGCGATTACCGGACCTTTCGACCGCAGTCACGACCTGCAAGAAGTGGCCGTGGTGCAGAACGGCGAGCAGTCGGCAACCGTCAAGACCGGCCGTTCAGGCGGGCTGCCATGGATGGGCAAAGGATGGTACCGAACACGCGTCGCAACACCCGACCGCAACCGCTGCTACACCCTACTCTTCGATGGGGCTATGTCGCACGCGCACGTGTATATCAATAAGGAGTTGGCAGCGTACTGGCCTTACGGGTACAACTCGTTTGTAGTGGATATGACGCCCTTCATCATGGGCGACACGACCGAGGTGATTGTCTGCTTAGAGAACAAACCGCAATCGAGCCGTTGGTACCCGGGAGCGGGGCTCTACCGCAACGTGCACCTGATCACGACGGGCAAAACGCACGTGCCTGTTTGGGGCACACATATCACCACGCCCGACGTGAGCGCTGACAAAGCACTCGTACATATCGATGTGGACGTAACGGGTCCGCAAGAGAACGTGCTCGTACTGACGACGCTCTATCTGGGGGACGAACCGGTTGCGTCGTGCGAGCATGCCTCGGGCACGATGGAGGTAAAGAACCCGCGCCTCTGGTCGCCTGAAGAACCTAACCTCTACCGCGCCGTGACCCTACTGATGCGTGACGACCGCATCATCGACTCATATACCACACGTTTTGGCATCCGAAGCTTGTCGTACTCCCCCGAGAACGGGTTTGAACTCAATGGCCAATCCCGCAAGTTCAAGGGGGTCTGCCTGCATCATGACCTCGGGCCGCTCGGTGCAGCCGTCCATCGCGACGCACTGCGTCATCAACTGTCAATGCTCAAAGAGATGGGCTGTGACGCCATCCGTACCTCGCACAATATGCCTTCTACCATGCAGATGGAGGTTTGCGACTCGCTGGGTATGATGGTGATGGCAGAATCGTTTGATATGTGGCTCTACAAAAAGTGCAAGAACGGCTATGCCCGTTT
>CALAUY010000186.1 GCA_937892015.1 uncultured Bacteroidales bacterium
ATTGTAGCAACGAAAAGCATTGCTAAAAACAACAAGTTACGTTTCATGATAAATGTTATTAATAAAAGCCTACTCTTTGTCGGATTTTCGGCATACTCCGTTTTATTTATGTTAGTCAGTTGTCAGATACACAAAAAAGCGTGGAACTTTTGTTCGCATCATCTGATTCTTCAAGGTCTTCGACTACCTATTAATCTCAAAATCTACGCAAAAGCCCACGCCAATCAACGTGAGCGTTATTGAGCCTTAACTTGAGATTAATTCTTAGAATTGTCGAAGTTCTGAAGAATCAAGTACAGCTTAAAACGCTATATCAGTATGTATTCTGCAACACTTTGCAGTGGTTTTTCGGGTGGTGAAGCCCGATATGGTGTACGCGGTAGATACCGCTGATTATACACAATCATTCATTTTCGACTGCAAAGTTACAACTTATTTTTCATATAAACAAATTTTTTTGTCAAAAAATGCAAAAAAAGTGTGATTTAGGGTGAAAATTAGGCTTTAGAGGGCAAAAATCCATATTAAGAGAGGAGGGAGGGGGATGAACCGGATGTCATCCGGCATAATAGACAACGATAATTAGCATAAAAGACAGAAAAGTACCCGTAGCGGAGCGAGCGTGGGTGGTTTTTTCGAACACGCACAGCGCACGCGTAGCGATTGTCCGAGCTTGCGAGGAAAGAAGCAGATCGTCCGGAACGTAGCGTAGGAAAGAATCGAACGAATGAGACTAATATGGCCAATAGGTCTAATAGGACAAATAGGTTTAATAAGACTAATGGGACTAATAAAAAAAATAATTACCATGTAATAGGTCATTCATCATTGGTTGATTAATGGCAATTAATGTTCAGGAGAGAAAAACGATACAGTCAATCCGCTGCGCTCCCAGAGCTTGATTAAACATCGTCAAACAACTTCAAACATCGTCAAACAACCTCAAACAGTATCAAACCACATCAAACAACTTCAGCCATCGGGCGTGGGTTGCTCGCCTGATGGCTGAAGGATAGAAAGTCGGAAGAGCGTGGCTAATCGTAGTAGTCCGTGTCTTCGTGGATGGCTTGCAGTTCCTCAAACTCTTGCTTGTTATAGACGGTGATTTTTTGGAACTCACGGAAGCCTGTACCGGCCGGGATGAGGTTGCCGAAAATCACGTTCTCCTTCATACCCTCGAGACGGTCTATGCGTCCACTGATAGCAGCCTCGTTGAGCACTTTGGTGGTCTCTTGGAACGAAGCGGCAGAGATGAACGATTTGGTTCCGAGAGCAGCTCGTGTGATACCTTGCAGCACTTGGCTGGAGGTGGCACAGCGAGCGTCAACAGCTTGAGCCTGCTTGCGGTCTTTGCGCTTGAGGAGCGAGTTCTCGTCGTGTAAGCGACGTGCGGAGATAATCTGTCCGGGCTTGAGGTCACTGTCACCGGCATCCATAATCTTCTTCTTACCCCAGATGCGGTCGTTCTCCTCAAGGAAATCGAGTTTATCCACCATTTGTCCTTCAAGGAATCGCGTATCGCCGGCATCGAGGATAAGCACCTTGCGCATCATCTGGCGCACGATAATCTCGAAATGTTTGTCGTTGATCTTCACGCCCTGCAGACGATAGACGGCCTGAACCTCGTTGACGATATACTCTTGGACGGCAGTCGGACCCTTGATGGCAAGGATATCCTCGGGAGTGATAGCTCCGTCCGACAGCGGAGTGCCGGCACGAACGAAGTCGCCCTCTTGCACAAGAATCTGCTTCGATAGTGGGATGAGGTAGTTCTTACTGTCGCTCAACTTGTCGTTGGTGAGTACCAGTTCGTGGTTGCCTCGCTTGATTTTTCCGAAGCTGACGATACCGTCAATCTCGGCCACTACGGCTTGGTTAGACGGGTTACGTGCCTCCAGTAACTCGGTGACACGCGGTAGCCCACCGGTGATATCTGATGCGTTGCCGAACGTGCGCGGAATCTTGATGAGTGCATCGCCGGGTTTGACTCTTTGTCCATCGTTGAGAACCAAGTGAGCACCCACCGGCAGGTTGTATGTGCGGAGCACTTCACCGCCCTTATCGACGATATGTGCCACAGGAATCTTGGTCTTGTCTTTCGACTCGATGATGAGCGTATCTTTCAGGCCTGTGGTGTCGTCCGTCTCGGTCTTACAGGTGAGTCCTTCAATGACGTTCTCGAGCTTGATCTTACCTTTCTGTTCGATGACGACAGTGGCGTTGAACGGATCCCATTCGCACACTTTGGTGTCTTTCTCGTACACTTTGCCCGATTGCACAAAGAGTTTGGAGGCATACGGGATGTTGAACATCGAGAGCACGACGCCCGTTTTCTCGTCAATGAGTCGGAGTTCGGTCTGTCGGCTTACTACGATGGTATCCTTGCCGCCCGCTTCGTTGTCGGCTTCTATCGTGCGGAGATCTTCGAGTTCGATACGTCCGCTCTGGTGAAGAGAGTAAGAGTTCTCCATGGCGGCAGTACCGGCCACACCGCCGGAGTGGAACGTACGCAGAGTGAGCTGTGTTCCCGGCTCGCCGATTGCTTGTGCAGCGACCACGCCGACAGCCTCACCTTTCTGCACCAGTTTGCGTGTAGCGAGGTTGCGTCCGTAACACTTAGCGCAGACGCCGTGTTTAGCTTCGCAAGTGAGCACAGAACGTATCTCGACAGACTCGATATGCGCGTCAATGATAGCTGTCGCTTGCTGTTCGCGTATCTCTTCGCCGGCAGCCACGATGAGTTCACCCGTTTCTGGGTTGTACACATCATGCACACTGACGCGTCCGAGGATGCGGTCGTAGAGTGTCTCATCGACCGTGTCGCCGTGCTTGATTTCCGTTGCGGTTAGACCGCGGAGAGTGCCGCAGTCTTCCTCAGTGATGATAACGTCGTGGCTCACATCCACCAGACGACGCGTCAGGTAACCCGCATCGGCCGTCTTGAGGGCAGTATCGGTGAGGCCCTTACGTGCACCGTGCGTACCGATGAAGTACTCGAGCACAGACATTCCCTCTTTGAAGTTAGAGAGGATAGGGTTCTCAATGTATGCGTGTCCATCGCTTGTACCCGCTTTCTGCGGTTTGGCCATCAGGCCACGGATGCCGGAGAGCTGCTTAATCTGGTCGTCCGAACCACGGGCACCCGAATCCATCATCATATATACGGCGTTGAAGCCCTGGTCGGCCTCTCTCATCTGCTTCATGAGGACCGCTTTGAGTTCGTCGTTGACTTTGCTCCAGATGCCGACAACTTGGTTGTAACGGTCGTTGTCGGAAATCTCGCCCATGTTGTACATCTCGGTGATGTTCTCCACTTCGGCGTTACCTTGCTTGATCATCTCCTCTTTCTCGGCAGGGATGATGATATCGTTGAGCGCGAACGAGAGTCCTCCCTTGAACGCCATCGCGTAGCCGAGGTCCTTGATGTCGTCGAGGAAGACGGCAGTACGAGCCACGCCGCAAGCCTTGATGACCTTGCCAATGACCTCGCGCAATGCACCTTTCTTAAGGACGGTGTTGACGTAACCAACCTCTTTCGGGATGTATTCGTTCACCATCAGACGGCCAGGGGTGGTCTCGATAATCTGTCCGTTCATGCGCACTTTGATCTTGGCGTGGATATCCACTTTCTGTTCCGCAAGTGCCACGTTGGCCTCTTCGGGAGAGTAGAACACAAGTCCCTCGCCCTTGACGCCCGGGCGCTCTTTGGTGATGTAATACAAACCAAGCACCATGTCTTGTGACGGCACGGTGATAGGGTCACCGTTTGCGGGGTTCAGGATATTGTGTGACCCGAGCATGAGTATCTGTGCCTCGAGGATGGCCTCGTTGCTCAGCGGGAGGTGCACTGCCATCTGGTCGCCATCGAAGTCGGCGTTGAAGGCGGTACATGCCAGCGGGTGCAACTGAATAGCCTTACCCTCTATCATACGGGGTTGGAACGCCTGTACACCCAAACGGTGCAACGTCGGTGCACGGTTGAGCAGTACGGGGTGTCCAATCATGACACGCTCGAGAATCTCCCACACAACGGGGTCTTTGCGGTCGATGATTTTCTTTGCAGACTTAACTGTTTTGACCGTACCGCGCTCGATAAGTTTGCGGATGATGAACGGTTTATAGAGTTCCGCAGCCATATCTTTGGGCAGACCGCACTCGTGCATCTTCAGTTCGGGTCCCACAACGATAACGGAACGTGCGGAGTAATCGACACGTTTGCCCAGCAAGTTCTGACGGAATCGTCCCTGTTTGCCCTTCAGTGAGTCAGAGAGTGACTTGAGTGCACGGTTAGCATCACTGCGGACGGCAGTGGTCTTCTTCGAGTTGTCGAAGAGCGAATCGACCGCTTCTTGCAACATACGTTTCTCGTTGCGGAGAATGACATCCGGAGCCTTGATTTCGATAAGTCGCTTCAGGCGGTTATTGCGGATGATAACGCGGCGATAGAGGTCGTTGAGGTCGGATGTGGCGAATCGTCCACCATCGAGCGGAACTAACGGGCGCAATTCGGGAGGAGTGACAGGTATGACTTTCATCACCATCCACTCGGGTTTGTTGCAGTAACTGGAAGTGCGGAAAGCCTCCACGACCTGCAGACGCTTGAGAGCCTCGGCCTTACGTTGTGCCGACGTGTCGGTGTCGGCCTTGTGGCGCAACTCAGCCGCTAAGGAGTTGAGGTCGAGTGCGGACAACATGTCGTAGATGGCCTCTGCACCCATCTTGCAGATGAATTTCTGCGGATCATCGTCCTCAAGATACTGGTTGTCGTCCGGCAGACGATCCATAAGTTCTTGATACTGCATCTCGTCAAGTAGCACGTGATCTTCTACCACGTCGCGGTCGGTATCCTTGCCGAATTCTTGTCCCTCAAGAATACCGGCACGAAGAACGATATATTTCTCGTAGTAGATAACCGCCTCTAAGCGCTTGGTAGGAATGCCCAGCAGATACGCCATCTTCGATGGCAGTGAGCGGAGATACCAGATGTGTGCAATGGGCACGACCAGTTTGATGTGGCCCATACGTTCACGACGCACTTTCTTCTCGGTAACCTCTACACCGCATCGCTCGCAGACGATACCTTTATACTTGATACGTTTGTATTTTCCGCAGTGGCACTCGTAGTCCTTGGTAGGACCGAAGATACGTTCGCAGAAAAGGCCATCACGTTCAGGCTTGTAGGTGCGATAGTTGATTGTTTCCGGCTTCAGTACCTCGCCGCTCGACTGACGCAGAATCTCGTCAGGAGAGGCCAATCCTATGGATACACGGGTGAAGCCGTTCTTTTTAATTTCTTGTTTAAAAGCCATTGTTCAATCATTTAGAGATTAACGAAAACCTATTATTCCATCTTGATAGAGAGTCCCAAACCTTGCAGTTCGTGCAGCAGTACGTTGAACGACTCGGGCAGTCCCGGAGTGGGGAACGCCTCGCCCTTGACGATTGCTTCATAAGTGCGTGCTCGACCCGTGACATCGTCCGACTTGACGGTAAGGATCTCTTGGAGCACATGTGCAGCACCGAACGCCTCGAGTGCCCAAACCTCCATCTCGCCGAAACGTTGTCCACCGAACTGTGCCTTACCGCCAAGCGGTTGCTGGGTGATGAGGCTGTACGGGCCAATGGAGCGCGCGTGCATCTTGTCATCGACCATGTGGCCGAGTTTCATGAAGTACGTGACGCCTACAGTGGCGGGTTGGTCGAATCGCTCGCCTGTGCCACCATCGTAGAGGTAGGTCTTACCCGAACGAGGCAGGCCCGCCTTGTCGGTCCACTCATCCAAGTCCTCCATCGTACAACCATCGAAGATAGGCGTAGAGAACGTCACTCCGAGCTCTTTACCCGCCCAACCGAGGACGGCCTCGAAGATCTGACCGATATTCATTCGAGAGGGCACGCCCAGCGGGTTCAGAACGATATCCACCGGTGTACCATCTTCGAGGAACGGCATATCTTCGATGCGCACAATCTTGGACACGATACCTTTATTGCCGTGACGGCCGGCCATCTTGTCGCCCACACGAATCTTGCGGCGCTTGGCAATATACACTTTGGCCATCTGGATGATGCCGTTAGGCAACTCATCGCCAATCATCAAGTTGAAGCGCTCGCGTTTGAATTTCGCCTCTTGCTCTTTGCACTTGACGAGGTAGTTCATGATGCAACGACGGATGAGGTCGTTACGTTTCTCATCGGGTGTCCAGCGGTTGACCAGCACCGTCGTGTAGTCAATCTGCTCGAGTTTCTCTTCAGTGAACTTCTGTCCGCGTGGCACATATTCAGTACCCATGTAGTCCTTGACACCCGCGGAACTCTTGTCGCTCAACAGGTGCATCAGTTTGCCAATCAGAGCGGTCTTGAGGGCTTTCGCCTCCTCGTGGAACTGCTCATCGAGTTCTTGCAACTGCCGTTTCTCTTCCATCTTGGCTTTGCGGTCCTTGATGGCACGGGCGTACAGTTTCTTATCTACCACTACGCCGTCGAGCGAAGGAGAGGCCTTGAGAGACGCATCTTTCACATCGCCGGCCTTGTCGCCGAAGATGGCCTTGAGCAGTTTCTCTTCGGGTGATGGATCACTCTCACCTTTTGGCGTAATCTTACCAATGAGGATATCGCCCGGCTCCACGTGTGCGCCGATGCGGATGATACCCTGCTCGTCGAGGTTCTTCGTTGCGTCTTCACTCACGTTCGGGATGTCGGATGTGAACTCCTCCATACCGCGCTTGGTTTCGCGCACTTCGAGCAACTGCTCCACTACGTGCACGGACGTGAACATATCTTCGCGAACGATGCGCTCGCTGAGCACGATGGCATCCTCGTAGTTATACCCTTTCCATGGGATATATGCCACTTTCAGGTTCTTGCCAAGTGCCAACTCGCCGTTCTGTGTGGCGTATCCCTCTGTGAGAATCTGTCCCATGACCACACGGTCGCCCTTGCGTACCAGAGGATGCAGGTCGATGGTGGTGTTCTGATTGGTTTTCTGGAACTTAGGCAGTGGATAATCTTTCGTTGCGGAGTCGAAACTGATGAACTCTTCGTCTTCAGTGCGGTCGTAACGGATACGGATAACGTCCGCATCAACGTAGATCACTTCGCCATTACCTTCAGCCTTGATTTGGGTGCGGGAGTCGTCAACCAACTTATCTTCGATACCCGTGCCCACGATAGGAGCTTCGGGGCGGAGCAGCGGCACGGCCTGGCGCATCATGTTCGAGCCCATCAGTGCACGGTGTGCGTCGTCGTGCTCGAGGAAAGGAATGAGTGCAGCGGCGATAGAGGCAATCTGCGAGGGAGCCACGTCCATCAAGCTCACGTCCGTAGGAGCCACTACGGGGAAGTCGGCCTGATAACGCGACTTAACACGTGTGCGGACAAACTTACCCTCTTTGTCGAGCGGGGCATTACCTTGCGCCACAATGTGCGCCTCTTCATCTTCGGCCGTCATATAAACGATGCCCTCATCACTGAGATCGACACGTCCGTCGGCTGCCTTGCGGTAAGGTGTCTCGATAAAGCCGAGATCATTGATTTTGGCGTAGATACACAGCGACGAGATCAGACCGATGTTCGGACCTTCCGGTGTCTCAATCGGGCAGAGTCGTCCGTAGTGCGTGTAGTGCACGTCGCGTACCTCAAAACCGGCACGCTCACGGCTCAAACCACCGGGACCCAACGCCGACATACGACGTTTGTGCGTTATCTCTGCCAACGGGTTCTGTTGGTCCATGAACTGCGACAGTGCGTTCGTGCCGAAATATGTGTTGATGACCGATGAGATTGACTTGGCGTTGATGAGGTCAGTCGGGGTGAAATCTTCGTTGTCGCGCACGTTCATACGCTCACGGATGGTGCGGCTCATTCGGGCCAAACCGATGTTGAACTGATTGTAGAGCTGCTCGCCCACAGTGCGTACGCGACGATTGGAGAGGTGGTCGATATCATCCACTTCGGCGTTGCTGTTAATCAACTTCACGAGGTACTTGATAATCTCAATCATGTCCTCTTTGGTGAGGGTCTTCACGCTCATGTCGGTCGTCAGACCCAACTTGCGGTTGATGCGGAAACGTCCCACCTCGCCGAGGTCGTAACGTTTCTCGGAGAAGAAGAGGTTCTGGATCACCTCGCGAGCAGTGGTGTCGTCTGCCGGTTCGGCATTGCGCAACTGACGATAGATATAGAGTACCGCCTCTTTCTCGGTGTGCGACGGGTCTTTCTGTAGGGTGTTGAAGATGATGGCGTAATCCTCTTCCTCGCCACCTTCACGGTGCAAGAGAATCGTTTTCACGCCCGACTCGAGGATGGTCTGGCAGTGCTCGGGCGTTAATACCGTCTCACGCGTGATGATTTCTTCATTACGCTCGATGGTAACCACTTCGCCGGTGTCTTCATCGACGAAATCTTCAGTCCAGGCTTTGAGTACGTTGCCCGCGAGCACACGTCCCACGCATTTAGAGAGGGACGTTTTGGTCACTTTCACTTCTTCTGCCAAGTCGAAGCAGTCGAGGATATCCTTATCACTCTCGAAACCGATGGCGCGGAGCAAGGTGGTTACGGGCAGTTTCTTTTTGCGGTCGATGTACGCATACATCACTTTGTTGATGTCCGTCGCAAACTCAATCCACGAGCCGCGGAAAGGAATGATACGGGCAGAATACAGTTTGGTGCCATTGGAGTGGATACTGCTACCGAAGAACACGCCGGGCGAGCGGTGCAGTTGCGACACGATGACGCGCTCTGCCCCGTTGATGACGAAAGTGCCCTGAGGTGTCATGTACGGGATCGTTCCTAAGTACACGTCCTGCACTTCGGTCGCGAAATCCTCGTGATCGGGGTCGGTGCAATACAGTTTCAGTTTCGCTTTCAGTGGCACACTATATGTCAGACCGCGCTGCAAGCACTCTTTGATTGTGTAGCGTGGGCGGTCGATATAATAGTCAAGAAATTCAAGCACAAAGTTGTTCCGGGTATCCTCAATCGGGAAGTTCTCCGAGAACACTTTGTAGAGTCCTTCCTGACGTCGCTGTTCGGGCGATGAGTCCATCTGGAAGAAGTCGTGAAAACTCTTCAGCTGAATCTCCAAGAAGTCAGGGAAAGGCATCTGCTTCTGTATGGAAGCAAAATTGACTCTTTGGTTGTTGGTGTTGTTTGCCATTGTCAAAAAAATAGCTTAAAAAAGACAAGTTTTCTTTTTAACTTCATTTGTGCAGCCCCTGTTTTGTTTGTCGCTATTTAACACAAATTAACAGGTCTGCTCTATTAAGACAAAAAGGTTTAGACCCCCAAGTACGGAATCTAAACCTGTTTTCTCCTAAGGAGAGGCTTATTGGAGTTCAACCTCAGCACCACCCTCTTCGAGGGCTTTCTTCAGCGCTTCAGCGGTAGCTTTGTCAACACCTTCTTTGATCTTAGAAGGAGCACTATCTACGAGGTCTTTAGCCTCTTTCAGGCCGAGACCGGTCTGCTCTTTAACGAGCTTAACGATAGCCAGCTTAGCGGCACCGGGGCTCTTGAGCACTACGTCGAAAGAGGTCTTCTCTTCTGCGGCTTCAGCGGCATCGGCGGCTACCGGTGCGGCAACTGCAACTGCAGCGGCTGCGGGTTCAATACCATATTCATCCTTCAGGATTTGTGCGAGTTCGTTAACTTCCTTAACGGTGAGGTTAACCAATTGTTCAGCAAAAGCTTTCAAATCTGCCATTGTCGTATAATTTTAAATGTTTTTTTATTAAGTTAATTGGTGATGCGCCTTATGGAGCATCTGGGTTGTGCAGGTTTACTCTGCACGTTCACCAAGCGTCTGTAGAACGCCATGGATGGTAGTTCCTCCGGATTGGAGTGCGCTCAAAACGTTCCTTGCAGGGCTCTGCAGCAATGCTACGAGGTCTGCAATCAGTTCGTTCTTGCTCTTGATGTTGCACAAGAAGTCGAGTTGTTCCTTACCTACGTAAGTTGTTCCCTCGACGAATGCAGCCTTAAGAGCGGGCTTAACATCAGGATTCTTCTTGTTCTTATCGGCGTACTGCTTAATCAGTCGTGCAGGCACGTTACCCGTGTTGCAGAACATGATGGCACTGTTGCCTTTAAGAGCATCGATGAGTCCCTGTTCAACTTCCGAGCCCTCGAGAGCTTTCGTAAAGAGCGTGTTCTTCACTACGTGAAGCTTGATCTCTTTTTTGAAGCAATCGCGGCGTAAGTCGCTGGTCTGCTGAGCATTAAGCCCCTCAATGTTTGCCACATAGAAGTGCGAATAGTCGGCCAAAAGACCTTTCAGGTTCTCAATAATCGCGTTTTTATCTTCCTTTTTCATAAGAATACATACTTTAGATTGTTTCTATTAGCATCGTTGACGCGATTACTCAATCGACTTCGGGTCAACCTTGATGCCTTGACTCATTGTACTGGAAAGATAAATGCTCTTGATGTAAGTCCCTTTGGAAACAGCCGGTTTGAGCTTGATAAGAGTTTGTACGAACTCGTTAGCATTCTCCGTGATAGCTTCCGGGGTGAACGACACTTTTCCGATAGAGGTGTGTACGATACCGAATTTATCAACCTTGAAGTCGATCTTTCCTTGCTTAACCTCCTTAACGGCTTTAGCCACATCCATCGTCACGGTACCGGACTTGGGGTTTGGCATCAAACCGCGAGGACCAAGAATACGACCGAGAGCACCGATTTTGCCCATAATAGAGGGCATCGTGATAATCACGTCCACGTCGGTCCAACCGCCCTTGATCTTATCGATATACTCATCCAGACCTACGTAGTCGGCACCTGCCTCTTTGGCAGCCGCTTCTTGGTCTGCTGTACACAATGCAAGAACACGCACCTGCTTACCTGTTCCGTTGGGCAGACTGACCACGCCGCGAACCATCTGGTTTGCTTTGCGCGGGTCAACGCCCAAACGTACGTCGATATCCACCGACGCATCGAACTTGGTAGTGGTGATCTCCTTAACAAGCACTGCTGCTTCAGCGAGCGAATAGGCTTTACCGGCTTCAATCTTAGCGGCTGCCAACTTTTGGTTTTTCGTCAGTTTACTCATACCTTAATTGAAGTTTTAATTTTTAACGGTAATACCCATCGAGCGGGCGGTTCCGGCAACCATTTTCATGGCACTTTCCACCTCAAAGCAGTTCAGGTCGGGCATTTTATCCTCGGCGATAGCGCGTACTTGCTCCTCGGTTACTGATGCTACTTTCTTGCGGTTAGGCTCAGCGCTTCCGCTTTTTGCCTTGCTTGCCTCAAGCAGCTGAATAGCCACGGGGGGAGTTTTCACCACGAAGTCGAACGACTTGTCGGTGTAGTACGAGATAACGACCGGCAGAACCTTACCAGCCTTGTCTTGGGTCCTGGCATTGAATTGTTTGCAAAACTCCATAATGTTGATACCCTTAGAACCAAGAGCAGGTCCTACCGGGGGTGATGGGTTTGCCGCACCACCTTTAATCTGTAACTTAATAAAGCCAGCAATTTCTTTAGCCATAATTGTTTTACTTGTTGTTAATAGTGTAAATAACTATCGAGTAGTCAAACGACCCGTAACACAGTCTTCTACTCTTTTTTCACTTGGCTGAACGACAGCTCCAGAGGAGTCTGTCGGTCAAAGATAACGACAATCACCTTGAGTTTTCTCTTCTCGGCTTGTACTTCTTCGATAGTACCGGTGAATCCGTTGAACGGACCCTCCACTACCTTCACTTTCTCGCCAACGAAATATACCTCTTCCAGTTGCGACAACTCGTCCACTTCTTCAATCTTGCCAAACAGCTTATTGATGTCAGCGGGACGAACAGGCGCGGGCTTCATGTCTTTGGTGACGCTGAGGAAACCAAGCACATTTGGCACATTACGCAGACGGGGATAGCACTCGTCGCAAAGATTAGCCTCAACCAGCACGTATCCGGGCAGCAAGGGTTTTTCCTTGATGGTCTTCTTCGTGCCGCGCAATTGTACGACCTTCTCCGTGGGAATCAGTACTTGAGAGACATATTCATCCAATCCGGCATTCTGGCAGGCGGCTTCGATATACTCTTTGACCTTCTGTTCCTTGCCGCTAATGGCACGCAGAACGTACCACTTGTAATTGTTGTTAACGTTGTTCTCTTCCATACTTTCAACCTTTTAGAAAAGTCCGTAGATGAACGTCATGAGGTTTTCAAAGCAGAAATCCATAAACCATACAATCAGTGCAAGGATGAGGGAAGCAACTAACACAAGCACCGAACTGCTGGCCAACTCCTTACCGGTAGGCCAACTAACTTTATGAACCAGCTCGTTGTACGACTCTTTGATGTTATCAATTATCTTCATAACCGTGTGTTTTTTTTCGTTTATACCCGCCCAAAAAGACCCCAACCAACAGGGCATATTATCCCCGCCTTTGGTTGAAGCAGCCTTTTGAGCAGATGATTATGTGCACGGAAGGAAAGGTTCGAACTCTCGACACCTGGTTTTGGAGACCAGTGCTCTACCAACTGAGCTACTTCCGTTTGTTCGGTCGGGCCGAAGCCCGACCGCATTGTTGTGCCGCGTGCCTTCAGACTCAACTTATTGACACTTGGCTTAATTGCACTGATTAGTCGTCGATAACTTTGGTGATCTGACCCGAACCAACGGTACGGCCACCCTCGCGGATAGCGAAACGCAGACCTTCAGAGCAAGCTACCGGATAGATGAGCTTAACATTGATCTCTACGTTATCACCCGGCATTACCATCTCAGTTCCCTCGGGGAGAGTAATCTCGCCCGTGACGTCCATGGTACGAATGTAGAACTGAGGACGATAGTGGTTGTGGAAAGGAGTATGACGACCGCCCTCTTCCTTCTTCAGGATATAGACAGAAGCCTTGAACTCGCTGTATGGATGAACGGCACCCGGGTGGGTGATAACCATACCACGCTTAACCTCATCCTTGTCAATACCACGGAGGAGCAGACCAACGTTATCGCCGGCTTCACCTTCGTCAAGGATCTTGCGGAACATCTCAACGCCCGTAACGACAGATTTCTTACCCTCTGCGCCCAGACCTTCGAGCTGTACTTCGTCACCAACCTTAACAACACCCGTTTCAATACGACCGGTAGCTACAGTTCCACGACCGGTGATGGAGAACACGTCCTCAACAGGCATCAAGAACGGTTTGTCGATGGCGCGCGGAGGAAGCTGAATCCAGTTATCTACTGCGTCCATGAGCTCCATAACCTTCTCTTCCCACTCGGGAACGCCATTGAGTGCGCCGAGGGCAGAGCCGCGGATGAACGGAGTATTGTCAGCATCGAACTCATAGAAAGCGAGAAGCTCACGCATCTCCATCTCAACGAGGTCAAGCATCTCGGGATCGTCAACCATATCGCATTTGTTCATGAACACTACCAAGCGAGGTACGTTCACCTGACGAGCGAGCAGGATGTGCTCACGAGTCTGAGGCATCGGACCGTCAGTAGCAGCCACTACGATGATGGCACCATCCATCTGGGCAGCACCCGTTACCATGTTCTTTACATAATCTGCGTGTCCCGGGCAGTCCACGTGAGCGTAGTGACGGTTCTTCGTCTCGTACTCTACGTGTGCCGTGTTGATAGTAATACCACGCTCCTTCTCTTCGGGAGCATTATCAATTTGGTCGAAAGACTTCACCTCAGAGAGGCCCTGCTTTGCCAGCACAGTGGTGATAGCAGCAGTCAGAGTCGTCTTACCATGGTCAACGTGTCCGATGGTACCGATGTTTACGTGCGGTTTCGAACGGTCGAATTTCTCTTTTGCCATAATTACATTAATGTTTTAGTTTATAAACTTATATTCTTTTCTTGTGAGCTGCTTCCGAGAGTTGAACTCGGGACCTCATCCTTACCAAGGATGCGCTCTA
>CALAUY010000187.1 GCA_937892015.1 uncultured Bacteroidales bacterium
TGCGCATATCTTCATCCACGAACGGACTGGAGACGGTGTACGGGCACTTGAGCACTCCGCTTGTGGATGAAGATATGCGCATCTATTCGGGCGAAGTACTTGGTTTGGGCGGCAATACGGGACGCTCCACCGGTCCGCACCTGCATTTCGAGTTCCGCTATTTGGGCAACGCTTTCAATCCCGAACTGATTGTGGATTTTGCGACGGGAACGACGCGCGACTCCACGTACCTCATCACCAAGAACGGCTCGTTCTATCACAAGATGCACGCACAGCAGACGGCTTCAGCGGCCGGCACATCGAACGGCTCTGCCAAGTACTACACCATTCGCAAGGGAGACACGCTCGGGGCTATCGCACGTCGCAACAACACCACCGTACGCAAACTATGCCAACTGAACGGGCTCAAAGAGACGAGCATTCTGCAGATTGGCAAACGCATCCGCATTCGGTAGGCTCAACTCTTCAGCACCGACTCTAATTCCTGCTCTAAACCGGTCAGCTGCGACCGACAAAACGCAATCAGTTTCTGCGCTTCTTGCGCTTTCTGTTTGTACGTGTCCATTCCCATTGCACCCACCGATGCGAGTTCTTTCGTCAGCACCTCTATCCGCGCAACAGCTTCATCGTATGTCATTTGTTTGTCCATTTTTGTAGCAATTTATAAAATCAAAATTCCACCGCAAATTTACAATTTTTTTTCTATATATGCAACATTTTGTCGCTTTTTTTTTAAAAAAAGGCATTTTTGACACCTAAAACGCCGTTTTGCGCACTTTTTGCGAATGAAAAGCCGCTTTTTGCCCATCCGACTTCAAGAATCACAAGCGCAAGTACACGACATTGCTTTCAGATAAATGCCGGCTCAATAAAATCGCCCCAATCGTTGATGGATAGTCTAATAGAAAAATTACTATCCACTCACATGTAATGCCTACTTTGCATACTTTGCCTACTTGGGTGCATCAAAAAAGTCAAGGCACGCTACCTTGACTCATTGATATGCATACTACGTAAGCCGTTTCCACCTGCTTTCACCAACGTGGTCAATACGCCTGTTTCTGTGCCATCGCGTGAGCAATGATTTGATACTCAGTATGTTCGTGCTTTGTCCTTTGCGGATGCGCAGTTGGATGAGCTCGCTTGTGGTGAACTCCTGCGGCAGCTGCTCCAGCAGTGAGCCGGACGAGAGCGACGTGGTCTGTGCTTCGATTGGAGCTGTGAGAACCTGCTCCATTTGGTCGCCCCAGAGCTCCATCTGGTTGCGCAGGACGTACTCGGCGACCCACGTGGCAAACCGTGCGGTGAGTTGCGTCGGCTGACGATTCTCCAGCAGATAACAGAGCATGCCCGCACGAAAACCGATGACTGCTGCACGGCGACGGAACGTGTCCAAGGCATGACTGTCGGCATCGCTCGCCACCTGACGCTTGGCTTCCAACCACTCGAGGATAGCACGGTTAACCAACTGACACTCAATCGTTCCCTGCTCTGCATCGAGTAGCCGCGCCCAACGGATAATCTCCGCTTTCTCGTTTTCGGTGTAAGATGCAAAAACGGGCATGTTCGCGAAACTGGTGTCGGGCAATTGGGCGAAACAAACGCGCGTGGCCAAACCGTTCTCCAAGTCCTTGAAAAAGCGCTGCATCGAGTTGGGTGTGCCGGTCAGTAACAGATTGTAATACACGCGAATATGCGCGTTGAACGACGCATCGGACATGTATGCCTGACCGTATTCGGCATTGTCGAAAGCGAGCCGATAGATGTCACTTTTCTGACTCCATGCGCCTGCTCGTTCGCTCTTGACGAGCGTGTCCATCTCCTCACCGATGCCGATGAGGTGCTTGCCCTCCGCATACGTGAGCAATTGCAGCAGTTTGGCCACCGAGATGGACACACCATTATTTCGCGGACACGCATGCGGGTCTTCCGGCTGATGCTTCGCGTTCTTTGACGTGCGCAGCTCCTCTTTGTACTTCATCTCTTTCTCGCGCTCAATCTTATCTTGCTCATTTACAGGCGTTAACAGCAGGTCAATAGGTCGGCGGATGAATGACTTGCCGGATGCAGCCGGTGCCGTGATGCAGGAGAAAAACGACAGGCTCTGCTCCTGATTGTCGAGGTAATTGAACCGGATGCGTGTGGCCAGCGTGCCGAGCACGGGCAGTGCAGCGATAATCATCGCGGGTTGATAGGCAGCAGGCAGACGGCGGCAGAGGATGCGCAGCAATGGCGGCAAAGCCGGCACTTCCATGTCCGTCGCTTTCGGCAGCAGGGGACGATTAGCGCGCTGATGACTGCGCTCGCAGATGGCAAGGACGCTCTGGACGATGACCGGCATCTGCGATTTGCGTGGACGACCGATGGCCGATGCGATAGTCTGTTGACGCTCTTGTACACTCAACCCAAAGTCGGGTAACACTTTCATTAGCAACTCTTTATCGAAGTCGCAGATATAGCGCATGTAGTTCGCCAGCGCAAAATACACCGTGTTGCGTTCGCCCTGCACCACGCCACCGGCATTGCCCGTCTGTAACAGCAACTCGTCCACAATCTCGCTATACGGAATGCCCTTGTAACACAATGACTCCTGTGTTGTAAACTCCTCATGTTCAGTGTTTTCCGGCGCGGACTCCTCCCCTAAGGTAGGACAGGTCCCGCTTGCGGGGGAGGGGTATGTACGGCTCTGCCGATCGTCCTTCGGAAAGAAACTGCATGTTGCGTAAATTGTCCAATTATCTTCAATCGTAAATCAATCGTCAACTCGTACCTCGTCCAACCGTCAATAGGGAACGGAGTTCAAAGGGAATCTAATGAACGTAAAAATCACTTGCACGGGGTGCAAGTGATTTTTAAAAAGAGAGTATTGGGCGGCGTTAGTCCCAGATGGAGCGGTGGCCGGGGAGGTTGTGGCCGGGGGATTGGGGATTATGATTGCCTTCTACGTTGTTAACGCTCATAGTGATGATATCGTTAGCAGGCATATGCACGATATGCATTTGTGCTTCGAGATATTTCTTCATAATAATCATTATTAAAATTAATTATTGATGTTACTTTGTTCTTCGGTTTCCCCGAGCGAGTCGGGGAGAACCGAAGAGCAGAAGATTGTCAGTTACTCAAGAACCAATTCTACCCGTTTGCCTGTAGCGTCGTAGATGACGTTGTCGCGAAGGATGTAGATGTGTCCTTGATACCAGAACTTCGTTGCGCCGTCCACGCCGCGGAGGTTGTTGAGCCAAGTAGCGTTGTTCTCGCCATGGAAGAGGTAGAATCGCGGAGCAGCCTCGGAAGCCTCACGTGCCACTTTGAGGTACGCCTTGTGAGCCGGCATATCGAAGCCACCGGCACCGGTTTCGTTCATCCAGTAGAAGCCAACAGACTCGGATGCGCCAGCAGCATTCATACTGAGGACGTAGAAGTAATAGTCTGCATCGTCAGCGATGGTAGTTGCCTCGTTCACACCGATGAGGTCGTTGACAGCAGTAGGATTAGTACCTGTTTCATCCGTCGGCATGAGGGTATAGGCAACACCTGCATTGCCTTCCAATACCAGCGGTACAGCAGCAGGAACGACAGTATTGGATGCATACGCTTGAGTTAGGCCAACCGGTTGATTGGTTTCTGCATTACCCTCAACAGAGAAGACATGTCCTACCACGCCTTCCGGCATGATGTAAGCATTGTCAGCGTTGTAGTATGTTGCATAGCCGGTCTCATTAAAATCAAGTGACGGGATAGCACTTACGAGCACATCGTCAATATACCATCCATGAGCATTACTGCCCTCATACTTAAAGGCGATGCTGATAGTTTGGTTCTTGTAAGCAGAAAGATCAATAACTGTCTGAACCTGACTTTGGCTTACCGATGCAGGCGACCAAAGTTCAATTTCTTCTTCGCCAAGGATAACTACTGAATTCTTATCGTAGTCACTTGTCCAAGAATTATAAGACCAGAACGACAGGAAAGCATCTACTGTTATCTGCAAATCAGGCAATACTAAATAAATGTCACCATAGAATCCACTGCTTGCACAACTACTACCGGAGTGAGCATTAGATGAAGAGCGTGACCAGTCACGAGCAGTACTCTCTACGATTGCGCCAATTGTATTCCAGCAGTTCGGAGCAAATTCTGTCTCCTCGAAGCCTTCAGAGAAACTATGCTCAGCATCAATTACGAATGCTTCACAGTCAGTGCGGAAGTTGAGTTTGACAGCCTCACTCTGGTCATCAGCGGAGCAGTATGCGCGTACGTAGAAGTCGTACGAGGTTCATTTGCTTTAAAAACTCAGGTCTTAATTCCTCAACGGGTAATTGGCTCGGTGGTGAAGAAAGCAGACTCGCTCCAGTCGTCTTCTCCGCCGCAAGCGGCTTTCACTTGTACTTCGTACTTGGTTTCGGGAGTGAGAGCATTGAGATGAGCCAGACGCTCGCCACTCACGGCAGCAACAGACGACCATTCACCGGCAGAAACAGTGGTGCCGATGGCTACATTGTCAATGTGCAGGTTGTTGTCGCCATTGCTACTTGTTGTTGACTCACCGTAGAACGCAATCTTAACACTCTGCCCCTCATATGCGGAAAGGTCTATATTTACGTTAGTGCCGGTAGTTGGAATGTCATTATATACATCACTTGCGCCACTATTGTTCCACTCGCGAAGAGTCACCCATGTCTCGTTTGCATAAGCAAGGACCACAAACTTATCATCAATGCATGTTCCAGATGCCGCACCTGAACCACTATATGCCGTCAATGCGAGGTCGAAATTAAGAACTGCATCTTCGGCAATCTCTACACTCGGAGAGATGAGCCATCCATAGCGAGAAGAACCATAAATATTAATTCTTGCGTGGGAATCAAAGACATCATTGCTTGCGCCAAAATTCCATTGAGAGCCACTCGACAGAGTAGTTGTTCCACCCATGACACCAGAGAGGAGACCGGTTTTATTCTCCCAACCAGAAGGAATAGAAGAAGCAGCAAACGCTTCATTGAGAACCAAGTCCTTCATTCCCGCTGCTGTTCTGTACTGAACGGTGTAGCCGTCAGCTTCGCCGATAGTCCAAGCGATGTCAGCGGTGTAGGCAGTGATATCCGAAGCGCTTACACCCTCAGGAATCGGGCAGTTGACCGTAGTGGTGAACGTACCGCGTGAGCTCCATTCGCTCAAACCATCGTCACCGCAGTTGTCGCGAACCCATACGTAATACTGGGTCTCGGGGTCAAGATTATTGAAGACATAGAACGTGTCTGCAATGTTCTCGATAAGGCTGTCTGCGTCGAGTTCATTAGGCATTGAGCTGAGCTTAGAATAGTACAGTTCGTAGCTTGCGTGCAGACCGTTGTTAGCGTTGGATTTCCAATTAACTGTCACGCTGCTGCTGCCGAGAGAGCCCTCTACAACGGCCAGATTGGTCAGTGGTTGGTGACCGCTAACGGTTGTGAACGAAACCTTGTTGGTGCTCCAAGCACTGAAATCATCGTTGCCGCAGTTAGCACGCACGTATGCATAGTAAGTGGTGCTCTGCTCGAGCCCTGTCAGTTCGAACGGATTAGCATTCGCAGCCGCGATAGAGTCGCTGACTTGTTCTGCGGGGTTGAAAGTAGCCAGTTTGGAGTAAGCAATCTCCCAAGCCGTTTGACTGTCTTCTCCTGCGGTCCAACTCAAAGTAGCCGAATGCGCCGTTTTAGCAGAGCAGGCAGGAGCTTTGGGTTTCTTGCAAGTAGGGATTTGCTCTACAAAGAAATTGTCCATATAAGTGGAAGAACCCCATTTGCTTTCACCTCTCAAGATGATATAACATGTTCCGCTAATACCAATGGGCAGTTCGTATGTGTACCAACCGCTCGCATTTTCTGCCGGAATCAAGTTATTATCGCTGACAGAATAATTGCGGCTAATAAACGCCAATTCTGTTGCTCCTTCTATTTCACCATCTGTGCTTACGAATACACGAATTCCTTCTTCTGGGTAACTAGTACCAGATGCATCACGATATACATCCAAGACAAACTGATAGTTATCACTCGGTAATGTCATTTCCGGAAGAATCAGTTTGGTAAGCGTACCGGAACTCATGTCAGGTAATTGCAGCTGGTGCGAAGAATTTGAACCATTGGAAGAGGTGTAAACTTTAAAGATAGAAGTTCCATTACCTGAAATATGTTCATTTACCCAGCAAGGTGCTGCAAAGTTACCTGAAGCATAGGCCTCAAAATTCTCACTCCACGGGAACGAAGTGATTGCTGCGCATTCGGTTTGCGCACTGATAGGAGCAGAGAAATCGCTGACAGCCTCTGGTTCATCGGGGTCGCACCAAGCGGCAACGCGGATGTTGTACAACGTCGATGCTTCAAGACCGGAAAGGGTAAATGGATTCTCGGCAACCGGTTCAGATAGAGTTGTCCATTCGTCGTCGGATGCTTTCTTGTACTGCAGTTGCCAAGCCGTCTCCTCAGATTCGCCGGCAGTGATTTGCAGCATGATTGAGTTAGGTTGTATAGCGTCTTCGTCGTCCGCAACGGCAAGACCGGCAGGCTTAACACAAGCAGGTTTTTCACGAACGAGAATATCGTCAATATATGCGCCATTGGTTGTTCTTGTGGCATCGGCAGCATCAATCATGATGGCGATATAAGAGCCCGACTTACCAGAGAGGTCGAATGTATATTCGGCGTAAGAAGTTGTAAGTTCTTGTTCTCTTATCAGGTCGAACGTGCTTGCGACTGACGGGTCACTCATAAGACCGACCTTTATGGTACTACTAGAGTTATAGCCACGTGCCTGCAAAACCATCTCTTTACCATCTAAGTCACTCATTTCCGGCAGAATTGCGTACTGGTCCTGCGGGTCGTAAGAAGAAGAATAATAAGAAGAATAATAAGAATAGAAATACAAGCAGTTAGGTGAGGATTGCGCATAAGTACTATAAGAACTATTTGCATACACTTTTGGATACTTATTGTAGGTACTGCTGCTTGTTGTGTTGATGGCACTCCAGCAAATCGGCAGTACATTGTCACCTGCGGTTAGGGCATCGAAGTTCTCAGAGTACGAGTGGTCGGCATCAATGGTAACAGCCTCGCATTCGGTTTGGAAGCTGGCAACAGCAGACTCGGCACTTTCGTCTATAGAGGAGCAGACTGCAACCACTTTGAATTGATAGACAGTGGCAGGGTCTAAACCCGACAACGTGTAAGGATTGGAGTTTACAGTAACATCAGAGAAGTTATCGTCAGTCGCTTTTTTATAAAATATCTTCCACGATGATTCGCTACCACCATTCGTCCAAGACAACTCGGCAGAGTTGGTTTGGATATTGGAAGCGGCAAGTGCTGTCGGTTTCGGACAAGAGGGAGGAGCTTGATACGTGAACGTTGTTTTAGGAAGGAAATTGCGCTGAGAGCTGTAAGTGTAGCTGGCACCGGTAACAGCTTCGCCCAAAAAATACCAGTGGTTCCAGCCTGCGGCTGCATGATTTAGGTCAACTAATAAATTACCTCCATTATAGAGATAATCGTCGTCAAAAGTCAACGTCAGCGAACCGGTTGAGCAATCAAAATAGCCTTGATACACTTGCGTCACTGTCGTGGTGTTATCAAGACCACTAAGTGTCGTTGCTGTCGTTTCGCCAAGGGAAACGGTCCAAGTGCCAAGACGATCTGCACTCGTGCCACTACCATTGCTGGCGGTTCCATCAATGTAGAACACCATCTGAGTGATAACATTGCCACTCATTGCTGCCAACTCATCGGCAGGGAAAATCATCTGATTGTGTTGGGCTGCATCGGCATAGTAACCATAAAAGGGAACATATTCGTTATTCGTTGTTCCCTCATGAACGGTCAATGTTTCAGCATACATTTGCCCCCCCCAAGTTGCGAGAAGCAACAATAGAGCAGACAAAAGTCGTTGAGTAAATTTTTTCATAAGCGTAATTATTTAAATTAATACTAAAAAAAGTTGTTGCTACTAAAAGTGGTTGCTGCATACGTGTGCGCGGACGACTAAAAAAGGTGCGTTGGACGGCAACAGCGGTTGCCGAGCGATGGGGCGGAGGAGCGTGTGGTGCGCCAAGCAACGGAAAAGTTCAACGCCGAGACCGCAACATACGCGAGCATGTTGCCACTTCTTGCCACTACCAAAAGCATGAAGTCGTACCCTACAATAAACAAACCAACCCTATACAATCTATACCCAAAAGACTCGGTTCTGCTCAATCGCAATTGTCAACCCGTGAGTTAGTACGAGAACCAAATCGGCTGCAAAATTACTGCTTTTATTTGACATGTGCAACATTTTGTCAGGTTTTTGCGCAAA
>CALAUY010000188.1 GCA_937892015.1 uncultured Bacteroidales bacterium
GCCTCAGGGTCACGCAGTATTTTTGCCACCTGCTCGTTGTGCGAACGGCGAAGCAAGAAACTGACATCGCGGAAAGCAGCGTTTGCCATCTTGGTGAGGCCCTCTCTCTCGATTTTCAAGATAGGATGACCCTCAAACTCGCTGACTGACACGTGGTCTTTTGTCAGCAGATAATACTCGGTCGTGTCGTCTCCGAGCTGGAACATTGGTGCGTACTTAAACTCCATTTTTGTTTTCTTTTAGCAATTTGGGTGCAAAGTTACTATTTTTTTTTGACATATGCAAGAAAAAAGTGAAAAAAGTGCACTTTTGGGTGTGATTTTTGTGTCGAGGGCTTACAGAGATGTTAGCAAGAGGGTAAGGAGAGTCCGGAACGAGGGCGGATAAGAGAGGACGAGTAGCCGGTGCGGAAACAGGAGTTCTGAAACCAAAGTTCCGGAACCGAAGTTCCGGAACATTAATTCGTGAAGGTGAGTATGCCGTTATGGAGGTCAACGATGACGGGTTGAGCGGGGTTGACCTTACCGGCGATAATCTGCTTAGAGAGCTCGTTGAGGACGAGTCGTTGCAGAGCTCGCTTGACGGGTCGTGCACCGAACTGCGGGTCGTACCCCTCGTGTGCGATGTAACGGATAGCATCATCGGTGACGCGTAGGTCGATGCCTGCCCCACCTTGTTCTGCGGGGCGTCCGAGCATCTTGCGGATGCCGCTAATCTGCAGACCGACCACTTGCTCAATCATCTCCTCGTTGAGCGGTGTGAACATGATTGTCTCGTCGATACGGTTGAGGAACTCGGGACGGATTGTCTGCTTAAGCAGGTCAAAGATTTCGCGTTTGGTTTCCTCGCGCGGCACGCCTTTCTCTTCGTTCTCTCGGATGAGTTGCGAACCGAGATTGGACGTGAGGATGATAATCGTGTTCTTGAAGTTGACGGTTCGTCCCTTATTGTCGGTCAGTCGTCCGTCGTCAAGCACTTGCAGGAGTACGTTGAACACGTCGGGATGGGCTTTTTCTATCTCGTCGAAGAGCACGACCGAGTAGGGTTTATGCCGGATTGCTTCCGTCAGTTGACCACCCTCGTCGTAACCGACGTATCCCGGAGGTGCACCGATGAGTCGTGTGGCGGAGAATTTCTCTTGGTACTCGCTCATGTCGATACGCGTTATCATGTTCTCATCGTTGAAGAGGTAGTCGGCGAGAGCTTTGGCCAACTCGGTTTTGCCGACACCGGTAGTGCCGAGAAAGATGAAGCTGCCGATGGGTCGTTTGGGGTCTTGCAGTCCTGCACGTGAGCGGCGAATGGCGTCACTGACGGCTTGGATGGCCTCGTCTTGACCGATGACGCGCTTGTGGAGCTCTTCTTCGAGACTGAGCAGTTTCTCGCGTTCGGACTGCTGCATCTTGGTCACGGGGATGCCTGTCCAGCGACTGACCACTTCGGCGATATCATCTTCCGTGACGGTGTCGTCGATGAGTCCTGCCCCGCCGGCGTTGAGGGCTTCTTCGGCTGCTTTGATATGGTTCTCGGCCTCTTGGATCTTGCCGTAACGCAACTCGGCCACTTTGCCGTAATTGCCCTCACGTTCAGCCACTTCGGCCTCGTGCTTCATCTCTTCAATACGCACTTTCTCCTTCTGGATAGTGTCGTACTGCACTTTCTCTTTTTTCCATTGCTCACGCATGCGTGCCGCCTCACTCTTCTTGTCGTCGAGCTCTCCGGTCAGGCGTTCCAGTTTGGGCTTGTCGTCCTCTTTGAGGATGGCTTGGCGCTCTATCTCGAGTTGCTTAATCTGCCGTTCCAGCAGATCGAGCTCTTCGGGTACGGAGTCCATCTCTAATCGCAGTTTACTGGCTGCCTCATCGACGAGGTCGATTGCTTTGTCGGGCAAGAACCGGTCGGAGATATAACGCGTGGACAGTTGCACGGCTGCAATGAGCGCGTCGTCCTTGATGCGCACATGGTGGTGGTTCTCGTATTTCTCTTTCAGTCCGCGGAGAATACTGATTGTGGCAGCTTCATCGGGCTCATCAACCATGACGACTTGGAACCGACGCTCCAGAGCCTTATCTTTCTCGAAATACTTCTGGTACTCATCGAGAGTGGTGGCACCTATTGCCCTCAGTTCGCCGCGTGCGAGTGCCGGCTTGAGGATGTTAGCGGCATCCATAGCCCCGCTCGACTGTCCTGCCCCGACCAGCGTGTGGATCTCGTCGATGAAGAGGATAATCTCTCCCTCGCTTTGGATGACCTCGTTGATAACACCCTTGAGTCGTTCTTCGAACTCGCCTTGATACTTAGCACCGGCAATCAGTGCGCCCATGTCGAGCGAATAGAGCTGTTTTTTCTTGAGGTTCTCGGGCACGTCTCCCCGCATAATACGGAAAGCCAGACCTTCCGCGATAGCGGTCTTGCCGACACCCGGTTCACCTATCAGAATAGGGTTGTTTTTAGTGCGGCGACTCAGTATTTGCAGCACACGGCGGATCTCTTCGTCGCGACCGATAACAGGGTCCAACTTGCCGCTTCTTGCACGCTCATTCAGGTTGATGGCGTACTTCTCCAAGTTCTCGTACCGAGAAGTGGATGATGTTTGATTCTGTGTTGCCATAATTGTCTAAATTTGATTTTTTACCCCTATATGCAAAAGGAGTGCCGAAAGTGTCGGATGGTACAATCTGTCAGTTTTCGGGTGATGGAGACTGACAAGCGACTGCCAAAATGTCACGTGGCGTTAGTGCTCGGTTAGGTCGTGCAGTCGTCGTTGGGCAGTGTAATAAGCTATTTTTCTGTCGGTAATGGCGTTCTGGGCCTGTAGCAGCATGGCGTTGGCTTGCAGCACATCGTTCATGGTGGCGAGTCCTGCCTCGTAGTGGAGTGTAGCGAGGCGGTAGTTCTCTTCGGCCATAGCCAGTGCGGACGAGTCGGAAGCGAGTAGGGCTTGTGCCTCAATCATCTGATTATAAGCTTGTTGCTCTTCGATACGCATCTTTCGGGTCAAGTCGTCGCGCTGCCATTCATACTGCTTGATGGTCACGTTGTGTTCGCGTATCTTGTGAGCCGTCTCCCACCACTGCGTGAGCGGAACGGTGGCAGTGGCGAAGAGCATGCCATTGTGACTGAAATCTTTTTTGACGGGGTTGCCCCAGAAATATGTCCCGCCGAATGCCACTTGCGGCAATGCCTCACCGATGCTCATCTTCTTGCGTAGTTCTTCGGCTTGCAGTTGGAGGTTGAGCAGTTGCTCTTCGGGTCGGCTGCCGTCGGCAGGTGCGAGTGCGAGCTGCGTAAGTGGTGGGATACTCTCTGTCTGTTCGGTCAGCGTCAGCGGTTCTTGCGGCACGTTGATGCCCATCTGCTGGCAGAGCAGTTGTGAGGCGAGTTGTATGCCGTTGGCGAGCTGCAGTCGGGTGGCGCGCATCTCGTTCTTTTTCAGTTCCACTTGCAGGGCATCGCTTCGCGTGACGAGTCCCGCTCGTAGTGCCACGTCCACAGTGTGGCCGAGCGAGTCGAGCAGTGCGAGCGTCGATTCCACTGTCGCCACTTTGGCTTGCAGTCCTAATACGAGGTAGAACGTGGTCTCGACCTCTTCGAGCACGTCGCGTTCGCTCACTTGTGCGTTGAGTTCAGCCGCCTCGATGCCCAGTTGAGCCAAACGGTTGCCGTTGACGATGCGTCCACCGGCGAAGAGAGGCTGCATAGCTGTTGCGCTCAGCGCCGTTCCGTACCGCATCAGGCTTATCTCGTTCTCTACGTCGGTGTTCGTCTTGACGAGGTCGTACAGTGCTTGCAGCACGCGACGGGCATCATCAGACTGGATGTCGCTGATTCCGAACTCGAGAATGGGTTTGAGGGCATGATACGAGACGATACTACCGCTGACTTGCGGGAAGAACTTAGTGAACGCTTGTGCTTTCACTTCGCGCGCTTTCGCTATCTCGAGGCGCGAGATGCGGATGTCGGCGTTGTTCTCTTTCGCCAAGGCGAGACAACTATCCAGCGTGAGAGGCGCGGCGGGTTGTCCCGTCAAGGACTGCGATGTCTGTTGTCCCGTCAAGGACTGCGATGTCTGTTGTCCCGCTGCATGCAGCACAACCAACATTAGCAATACTATCCCAACGCGTCTTTTCATGCTCGGTCTCGGTCGTGGTGATTGTCAGTAAATCAGGCAGGTAGTGAGCTGGAAATACTGGCTCTTGGAGTCGATACGATGACGCGAACAGTTGATTTTGTAGCCGTAATGCGCCTGTATGTAGAGCCACCGCACGGGTCGGTAGTTGATGCCACCGATGAACTGGTGGTTGCAGTAGTCGGGCAGGTAGTCGCACCAGTAGCGGTAAGCATCGTACTTGGCGAGTAGCGACCATTGGTTCTTGGGCGTTGTGCCCGGGTTGATGGTGTACTGGAGCATGCCGTACCATCCGTCGGATTGTTGTCCGTGTGTCAAACCACGTACGTACTCGGCGCGTGCGAGCCAATGGCTCTTGTCATCGTAACGGAGCGAGGCTGCCCATCGGTCACGTCGTCGGGTGAGTAGGGTGTCGTTGCCGGCACGGGTGGTCAGTTGCTGCTTGTATGCACCGATGTAGAACGACCCGCCGAGAGTCAGTGCTGCGGTCGGGTGAACATAGAAAGCGCCACTGACATCTTTCATAATGTCCTGATCGACGCAGTTCATGCCTGAACCATTGTACACGCCGAACTTATACTCGAAAAAATCGTGGTCAGCACCGCCCCAGGGCACGCGCCAAGCGTAGCCATAGACTGCCACGCCGATGTCGCGCCCACCGGCCAGATTAGTCAACTCGGGTATCAAGTCTTGGTTGTATCCGCAGAGCGCGGTAATGACTTGTGTGTAACTGACAGCCTCGAACGTGGCAGGACCTATCTGGTTCTCGAGGGTGATGGGGGTCTTGCTCTCGCCCATCCAGAAATTGACGTACTGCGATTGAGCTTTAGTGCACGCCAACGGGTGAAAATTGAGGTTAAAATCGAGGATACGCACTTTGTTGGCAAACTCCACTTGCAGGTTGTAGTCGAGCCAGTCGAGCGGGTTGCCCTTGATGTTGAGTCGTGCGGTGTTGAACGTGAACGAATTGCTCCTCACGTTTGCGGCAGGGTCGGAGCGGAAGAGGTAACCCACTTGGATGGACCCGTTGATGGTGGGGATATAGCGGCTCTTGGCCTCAATCTTGTCCATCACTTTGCTCAGCAGGCCATCCGTAGCATCCTCTTCTCCGTAGTTCTGACCGACAACCGAAAGGGCTGTCAGCAAACTCAACAACAATATGCCGAAACGTTTTCGCATGGGTTATTGCAGCTCTTTCGCCACCTCAATGGTCTCGAACGTCTCAAGGATATCGCCGTCCTGCACATCGTTGTAAGAACGGATGGAGAGCCCGCATTCTTGGTTGACACCCATCTCTTTGACATCATCTTTCTCGTGCTTGAGCGAGGCAAGGTCACCGGTGAAGATGACGATACCGTCGCGGATGACGCGGACGCGGTTGGTACGCTTCACTTTGCCCTCGCGGACGATACAGCCGGCGATAGTTCCCACTTTGGATATATGGAACGTGCGGAGCACTTCGAGCGTGGCCGTCACCTCTTCTTTCACTTCTGGAGCCAACATGCCCGCCATGGCTGCTTTGACCTCTTCGATAGCGTCGTAGATAATCGAGTAGAGTCGGATATCCACCTCTTCGCTCTCGGCCATCTTGCGTGCACTGCCCGTCGGTCGCACATTGAAGCCGATGATGATTGCATCGGACGCAGCTGCCAGCATGACATCGGAGTCGGAAATAGCACCGACGGCTTTGTAGATGACGTTCACTTGGATGTTCTCCGTCGAGAGCTTGATGAGCGAGTCGGCGATAGCTTCTGTAGAACCGTCCACATCCGCTTTAACGATGATATTCAGCTCTTTGAAGTCTCCGATTGCCAGCCGTCGGCCGATCTCTTCGAGTCCCACATGCTTCTTGGTGCGAATGGACTGTTCGCGCTGGAGTTGCTCCCGTTTGGAGGCAATCTCTCGCGCCTCTTGTTCAGACGATATGACGTTGAACTCATCGCCTGCTTGCGGAGCTCCGTTGAGTCCGAGGATGAACGGATCGACCGCGTGACCGGGGTCTATAACAGGAGGGCGCTTCAGATGGATCTGAACAATTTCATATT
>CALAUY010000189.1 GCA_937892015.1 uncultured Bacteroidales bacterium
CAAACAAATCATGGAAAATTCGCCCCGCAACCCGAAGCGGGTGCGAGGCGAAATTATCTTGTAATCTATCAGGGGGGCTGTTACCGTGATACCCAGAAGGAAAACCTCACAGCGTGCCTGTCCCCCTGTGACCCATATTATCCCACCCGAAACAGCATAGACCCGGTATTTAGTCGTGGGATGCGGCGGGAGGGTCGAAGAGGAGGAATACGGTCTCGTCGAACTCGTCGAGGGCCTGCTGGAGCCGTGGGTTGTCGGTGCGCGAGAAGAGTGCCATGAAATTCAGCTGGCCTTCCATCCTGCCCTCTGCGGCACGGATGACATACCGGTCGCGATGCTCGTAGGTGTTGAACCACCGTATGAACAGCCTGTTGCGCATGGCCTGCCGGCCATCGCCGGTCTCAGTGAGATAGAGCATCACGTCGTTGTTCTGGCGGAAGAACTCCTCAATGATGGCCACCAGCGTTAGGCGGAACTTCGGGTCGCCGGGCGATGGCTTATTTCCTGCATTGATGATGTCGAGTGTATAGGCACCACTTGGGATGATAGAATAGTCGGTGGTAATGCTTATCTTAAACTCGATGGCGTAGTCCGTTCTGAAATAGTACTCCCCCTCATGTCCCTCTCTGTAGAGGATTCTGTATGGTGAGTTCTCGTTTACTCTGTCTAAGCGAAGGCTGTTCATCTTTTGAGAGTTCAGTTCAGTGCTGTTTCAAAAAATCCCTGTTTCCGTAGGCTTTCAAGCTCAACGATGGCTCGTAGCTCGTTCTCCTTCTTCCTGCGCATGAACTCCTTGAATGCTGCGCGGACCTCTTCGCGTGTCCTCTTCGTCTTTGTCTCCATAGTCGTGTTGTTTTGCTGTTGCTTTGTCTGCGTTGCCGCTATATACCTAACGGTTATTTCACCGCTTTGCAGTAGGAGGCGACGTGTCTCACGTCGCACCCTGTTGTCACGTGAGACACGTGACCTCCTACTTGGACGCTGCAAAGGTACGGCATTTCCTGGAATCTGCCAAATTTTCTGCCTGTTTACTTCCGTTTTGGTTGTTTGGGTTGTCTGTTTTCTTGGTTTCTTAGGAGTTTGCTGGCGAATCTCCAGACGCGCCGCGCCTGTCAGGGTGGCGCATCTGGAGGTTTCGCATTGCAAATGCTTATACTCGGTGCGGTCGGATTCTTGGACGAGCCAAGCGTCACCCTGCGGGATGCCGAGCGGCAAATCCGGCCGAACGGGAGGCTGTACCCGTGATACTTGTGACCTCAATCGATGCTGTCTGCTGCCCGACGGATACGCTCTGAAAGGTCAACGAGTGCACCCTTCAGCTGGTAGCGCTCCTCGACAGTGAAGCCGGTCGGCTTCTTGTTGCCGTCAATACCATCGAGCTTGTGATACAACCAAGAACCCGACTTGCCGAAATAGTCACGTGACAAGTCTGCCCAAGATATCGACATCAGAATGTCGGCCAAACGGCCTTTCATCGTGTCCTGCTGCGTTTCTTTCAAAGTCATTACTGCCATAGTATCTTTCTCTTTTAAATTATAAAAAAATGACCGGACTGTCAAACTCTATCTTCAAGAGGCTCTTCAAGCAGGTCTTCAAGCATCACTCTTAGGGACCATCTCAGGTTTGGCTCTCCCCGAGGATAACTTCTTTTGTAGTTCCTGACCGTTTCTATCAGGTCGTATTCTCTTTCTGTCAGTTCTAAGATACGTTTCATCTTTTTATTTCTGACGATGCAAAGATAGTACTTTTATTCGTACTAACCAAACAATTGGCTCTTTTTTTGAGAACCGCCAAAACTTTTCAAAAGAAAAAGCAGCCCCAGCCGAGGGTCCTGTGCCAGCCCGCACGCCCGGGAGGGCGTTTGTCGCGACGTTTTCGTGGAGGAGTGGCCCTGCCGGGCCATCGGGCTGGCACGGGGCCTGC
>CALAUY010000190.1 GCA_937892015.1 uncultured Bacteroidales bacterium
CGACGGCAGTCGTCATCCGTTCGACTCGTTCATCTGCGCCAAGACTCCCGCAGGACGTTGGCTCGACCCGTCTGAACTGGGCGGACCCGCGGTCTTCCTCGCTTCGCATGCGTCAGATGCCGTCAACGGACATATCCTCTACGTGGATGGCGGAATCCTCGCTTACATCGGCAAACAACCGCAGTAATCATGAGACGATTCTATCCTATACTGCTGGCGATGGTCTTGGCTGCGTGCACGAAAGCACCTGTCAAGACTATCACCGTGTCGAACCCGAGCAGCGATTACCGCGAGAACGAGGCTGTCGTCGTTCCGCTCAGCGCATTGAGTCTGACGGATGCAAATCACCTGAAACTCATTGATGCTGACGGCAATGAGTTGCCTTATCAGTTAATCGACTATCCCGAATTGAGCATCCTCTTTTTTGCCACTACCAAAGCGCATTTTTCTTCCAAATACATGCTGGTAGATGGCAAACCCAAAGCCGTCAAGCCTTTGGTTCATGCGCGTTTTGTGCCCGAACGTAAGGACGATTTTGCTTGGGAGAACGACCTTGCTGCGTATCGCATGTACGGACCGGCTCTTGCGCCGGAGAATCCGTCTAATGGTGTGGATCTCTGGCTGAAATGCACCGACGAACTGATTGTCGATTCGTTCTACTATCGCGAGCATGAACTGCATCTGCCGTATCATATCAACTATGGCAAAGGACTCGACTGCTACAAAGTGGCGCATACGCCCGGTTGTGGAGGATGGTTCCCTGTTATTGGCGGCAAACCGCAGATAGGCTGTCAGTACGACCGTTGGGAAGTGCTGAATAGTGGACCTCTGGCTGTCACGTTTCGACTCTACTACGACCATTTCCCGCTTACTGACCGCGACTCGGCAGAAGTGAAAGCTGTCGTAACCATCACCTGCATGGCTCATCAGCAACTATGCAAGGCAGAAGTGAGCGTGGTTGATGCCGATGAGATGGAGTTGGGTGCAGGTATTTTCTTGCATACAAGCACTTCCAATCCCGAGATACCATTGGCAGGCTCGCCGCAGTTCTCGGCAAAAGGCGGTTATATAGCTTATGCGGAGAATGCTGTCTCCGATGCCGGCGAACCGCAAGGACGCAACTACGCTGCTGTCGTCATGCCCGCAGTGGACCGTTGCTTCGTTGAAGACAACACGCTGATTGCTGTTTCTGAGGAGAAGAACGTCATGACGTACTACTTCGGCGGCGGCTGGTCTCAGTGGCAATATTCCGAGGATAGTGACTGGTTCTCACGAACAGGCTACTCGGCTCGACTCGTGCGCGAACCTTCCACTTGGGTTGTAGAATAAAACCAAAATATATGGCAAAAATTATTTCCATTGCAAACCAAAAAGGCGGAGTGGGTAAAACCACTACCGCCATCAACCTTTCGGCCGGTTTGGCTGCAGAGGGCA
This sequence comes from uncultured Bacteroidales bacterium, assembly GCA_937892015.1. Taxonomy (GTDB): domain Bacteria; phylum Bacteroidota; class Bacteroidia; order Bacteroidales; family Paludibacteraceae; genus Colicola. Next base: position 1,435 of record CALAUY010000190.1, read on the forward strand.
AACGCGTGCTGCTCATTGATGCCGACCCGCAAGCGAACGCTTCATCGGGCTTGGGCATTGAGATTCGCAACCTCGACAACACCATCTACGAGTGTCTGGTGTCGGGAACGGACCCCAACAGCGCGATTGTGGCAACAGCTGTCAAAAACCTCGACGTGATTCCGTCTCATATCGACTTGGTCGGGGCTGAGATAGAGATGCTGCAGACGGAGAACCGCGAGACTGTTCTCAAGCGCGTTTTAGAGAAGATTCGTAAGCCGTACGACTACATTATCATCGACTGCTCGCCATCGTTGGGATTGCTGACAGTCAACTCTTTAACCGCTTCCGACTCGGTGATTATCCCTGTTCAGGCTGAGTTCTTCGCGCTCGAAGGAATTGCTAAGTTGCTCAACACCATCAAGATTCTGAAGAGCCAACTGAACCGACGTTTGCAGATTGAGGGATTCTTAGTGACGATGTACTCCTCGCAGTTGCGTCTGTCGCAGCAGGTGTATCAAGAGGTGAAACGCCATTTCGGACCGCTCGTGTTCGACACCGTCATCGCCCGCAATGTGCGCCTGTCGGAAGCACCTTCACACGGATTGTCTGTCCTCGACTACGACCCGACCAGCAAGGGAGCACGCAACTATCGGCAGTTGGCGCGCGAGATTATCCGCAAGAACAAAGAACAAAAACAGAACACGCATGAATAAGAAAACAGGTCTTGGTCGCGGCTTGGATGCTCTCATCGACACTTCGCACGTTGACACCGGCAACGCATCGTCTATCAACGAGGTGGATATTAGCCGGATTGTGGCCAATCCTAATCAACCTCGCCGCACGTTTGAAGAAGAAGCGTTGGAGGAACTGGCAGCAAGCATTCGCGAACACGGAGTCATCTCACCCATCACGCTTCGCAAGAACGATGACGACACCTATATGATTATTGCCGGAGAGCGCCGTTTCCGTGCGAGCAAACTGGCGGGACTGACCACTATTCCCGCTTACATCCGCACTGCCAAAGACGAGCAGGTGATGGAATGGTCGCTCGTCGAGAACATCCAGCGCGAGAACCTCGATGCAATCGAGATTGCGCTCGCATATCAACGGCTGATGGACGAGTATCACCTGACGCAAGAGAAACTGTCGGAACGGGTGGGTAAGAAACGTGCGACTGTGGCCAACTATCTCCGGTTGCTGAAGTTGCCGGCCGAGATTCAGATGGGCATCAAGGACAAGCAGATTGAGATGGGGCATGCACGTGCCATCCTCGCCAACAAATCGGCAGAGGCACAGTTGGCTCTCTATAAGCGTATTCTTGCTAAAGGACTGTCTGTTAGGCAAGTAGAAGCTCTTGCAGGAAAAGAGTTGCCGCCCGAGAAAGCCAAGACAAACAAAGTAGAGCCATTCCAAACCGAAGCCGAGCATCTCTCGCGCACGTTAGGCACGCAATGCACAATCAGTGCCAATGCCAAAGGGAAAGGCAAAGTGGTCATTTCGTTCGCTTCGGAAGACGAACTGCAGAAGATTTTGAAACACCTGCATTAAGTTTGAGAGTTCGATTTGTCATAGTACTCTTGTGTTGCTTTGGTCTCGGCGTGAAAGCGCAAGACTCACTTAGGATGGTTGCGGCTGATACGTTGAGGATGGTTTCCGTTGCTCCGGCTGATACGGCTGTTTTTGTCGCGGAAGCTGCTCCCGTTGCTCCGGCTGCTTCGGCTACTGAGGTGCTCTCTCATCGCGACAGCGTCCGGCTTTTCTGGAAACCCGATGCCATGCGTGCTGTCTGGATGGGTGCTATCATCCCAGGCTACGGGCAGATATACAACCGTTCGTACTGGAAACTGCCGATTGTCTATGGTGCTTTCTTTGGCTGTGCGTATGCCATCACGTGGACGCAAGGCATCTACTCCGACTACAAAACGGCGTACCGCGACATTCTCACCGACATCAATAACAACGCCGTTACGGAGGACGAATCGAAATCGTATATCGCTATTCTGCCGGAGGGTTACACGCTATCGCGCGTGGGTGGCAAAGATACGTGGAGCAACACGCTCAAGAACCGGCAGAACACGTATCGCCGTTATCGTGACCTGTCTATCGTGGCTGCTGTGGCCGTTTATGCTCTCTCGCTCATTGACGCGTACGTAGATGCGCAGCTCTTCGACTACGACATCAGCGACGACCTCTCTTTGCAACTCGACCCGATGCTCAATCACGACCCGTTCGGCACTTCGGGCGAACTTCATTTAGCACTACGATTCTAATGAAAAAAACGCTTATATATCTCTTTTTGCTGCTGCCATTCAGTCTGTTCGCACAGGTGGTTCAAGACACGGTTGCCGACCAAGTGGACTCGACCGAGATGCTACTGCTCGATGAGCTGATTGAGCAGGTTGATGCGGCTGACACCATTCGTTCTGTCAGTCTGCAATACCAACTGACAGACATCGATTGTCGGTTGGTGGATTGGGCGATGGAATGGTTGGACACAACGGCTTGTGAATCAACGCCGCAAGAGGCTGTTTCGCTCAGTGAAGCGGAAGTGCGAGCCAAACTGGCGGCACTGCCTTGCATCATCGAGATGCCGTACAATGCTGTCGTTCGCAAGTATATCGACATGTATCTCGGTCGCCCGAAACAGATGGCGGCACTGCGACGACTCAGCGAGTACTATTTCCCGTATTTTGAAGACCAACTGACGACGAACGGACTGCCACAAGAACTCAAATACTTGGCCGTGATAGAGTCGGCACTCAACTCGAACATCTACTCGCGCGTGGGAGCAGCCGGTCTTTGGCAGTTCATGCCATCCACGGGCAAACACTACGGGTTAGAGGTTAATTCGCTGATTGACGAGCGTTTAGACCCATACAAATCGACCATGGCAGCATGCAAGATGCTCCGTTCACTCTATCGCGTTTATGGCGATTGGAACCTTGCTATCGCATCGTACAACTGTGGACCGGGCAACGTCAATCGTGCTATCCATCGGTCAGGCGGAAAGAAAGATTTCTGGGAGATTTATCCGTGGTTGCCGGCCGAGACGCGCGGTTATCTGCCTTGTTTCATTGCAGCCACGTTCGTTCTTTCGTACGCCGATGAGTTCGGTTTCTGTCCTGAAGAGTTGGTCGAGGAGCATAAACTGACGCATAAGCAGCAACTGATGCCGATGTTGGTGGACACCATCATGACCGACAAACGCCAACATCTTCGCCAGACAGCTGATGTGGTGGGAATGCCGATAGAAGAACTGCGCAAACTCAACCCGCAGTATATGAAAGATATTCTGCCTGGCGGCAAACCGTATCCGTTGGTGCTACCGATTGAACTGGTGGGAGCTTACATCGACTTGCAGGACTCCATTGTTGCGTATATGGCCGACTCGCTCATCAATAACCGTCGCGAGGAGATTCAGCAGGCATTGGTCACGCCTAACGTGCGCACGCATAAAGTAAAGAAAGGTGATACGCTCGGCGGTATTGCCAAACGTTATCACTGTACCGTCAAACAACTACAGACGTGGAACGGACTCAAAGGCACGAACATCCGCGTCGGACAAGTACTAAAAATCAAAAAATAAATGGAAAACGACGCACGCGAAACGATGATACCTTCTGTGGAAAACGATGCGGCGAACGACGTACATCGCACGTATTACTCTATCAGTGAAGTGAGTGAGATGTTCTCGCTGCCTTACAGCACGTTGCGTTTTTGGGAAAAGGAGATTAAGCAACTCAAACCGCATACTGAACGGCAGACGCGCTACTATTCTCAAAACGATTTGGATGTTATCCGGCGCATCATCTATCTCAGGTCGCAGAACGTGCCGGTGAAAGATATCAGTCGCCGACTGACTCTCGACCGCAAGGGAATAGACACTCGCCGCAAAGCGTACGAACTGCTCACCTCCATCCGCGAAGACCTCGTTCATCTCCGCGAGCAACTCTAAACTTGAAACCTGAAACTTGAAACTTGAAACCTGAAACCTGAAACTCTAAACTTTATCTGTATTTTCCCTCTTCGCAGTCGCCCAGTAGCGAGAGGTAGCTCTCGTAGCGTGAAGGCGCAATGTGCGCGGTGTCCACAGCCGCGCGAACGGCGCAGTCGGGTTCGTTCGTGTGCGTGCAATTGCCGAAACGGCACTGTGCTGAAGTACGGAAAATCTCCTTGAAATAGTGTCCCACCTCTTCTCGTTTCATATCGAACGTGCCAAATCCCTTGATGCCGGGCGTGTCGATGACGGCTGTGTCGGGCGCAAGGAAATACATCTCGGAGAACGTGGTGGTATGCATGCCTCTGTCGTGTGCATCGCTGATAGTGCCTGTGCGCGTCTTTTCCTCGCCGAATAGGGTGTTGAGCAGCGTCGATTTGCCCACTCCGGAATGGCCGCTGAGCAGCGTTGTCTTGCCTCGCAGCAGTTCGTCGAGTTCGTTCCCGAGTTGCGTGGCGGCGATGGCGTACACGGGATAGCCGATGCTTTGGTAGAGTAGTGTCAGGTACTCCTGTTCGGCTTGGTCGTCAGCGTCGTAGAGGTCAATCTTATTGATTATCAGTGCTGCGGGTACTCGGTATGCTTCGCATGTAGCGAGAAAACGGTCGATGAAAGTGGTGCTTGTCTTGGGATGGTTAACCGTGACGAGCAGTGCCACTTGATCGACATTGGCTGCCAGTATATGCGACTGTTTAGAGAGGTTAGTGGCGCGACGGATGATGTAGTTGCGTCGGTCGCAAATAGCTGTTATCCAGTTCGTTCCGTCAGCCAACTGCTCTATTTCGACACGGTCGCCCACTGCCACAGGATTGGTGGAGCGAATGCCCTTGATGCGAAAATTGCCCTTGACATGCGCATCTATGGTGCGGCCGTCTGATAACAGCACACCAAAAGCACTACCTGACGATTTGACAATCAGTCCGTTCAAAGCCTAGCCGATAACAGCGGGAACCGCATCACACGGTCATAATCTCTTTCTCCTTGGCGGCAAAGAGTTCGTCGATTTTCTTGATGAACTTGTCGTGCGTCTTCTGCACCTCTACCTCTGCATCTTTCTCTGCATCCTCGGGCAGACCTTGTTTTTGCAGTTTCTTGAACTCCTCGATGGCGTCGCGTCGCGCATTGCGCACTGCCATCTTGGCCGTTTCCATCTCGCCCTTGCATTGCTTGACAAGGTTGCGGCGGCGCTCCTCGGTCAGAGGCGGCATGTTCAAGCGAATCACTTCGCCGTTGTTTGATGGCGTGAGGCCGATGTTCGAGTTGATGATGGCGCGCTCGATGTCGCCAATCAGTTTCTTCTCCCACGGCTGAATGGTGATGGTGCGGGCATCGGGGATGATGACGTTGGCCACACTGCTCAGTGGAGACATCGTGCCGTAGTAGTCGATTTTGATGGAGTCGAGTAGGGCAGGGCTGGCTTTGCCGGCGCGGATATGGCTCAGCACGTCATCCAGATGGCGCACAGCCGACTGCATCTGTTCTTCTGCTGCTTCGTGGCAGAATTGTACTTCTTCTTGCATAAACCTTTAATTTACAATATGTTTGTTGATATGTCTCTTATGGTTTGACGAGGGTGCCGATTTGTTCGCCTTGCATCACTTTCAGCAGGTTGCCCGGCACGTCCATGTTGAAGACATAGATAGGCATGCCGTTCTCCTTGCACATGACGGTTGCGGTCAGGTCCATCACTTTCAGTCCGCGTCGGATTACTTCGTCGTAGGTTATCTCGTTGAGCTTCGTGGCTGTCGGGTCTTTCTCGGGGTCGGCGGTGTAGATGCCGTCCACGCGTGTGCCTTTCAGCATAACGTCGGCTTCTATCTCGATGCCGCGCAGCGAGGACCCTGTGTCGGTGGTGAAGTAGGGGCTGCCGGTGCCTGCGCTGAAGATGGCGACTTGTCCTTGCTGCATGGCGCGGATGGCTTTCC
>CALAUY010000191.1 GCA_937892015.1 uncultured Bacteroidales bacterium
ATACCGCTTTGATGAGACAAGCCGGTGACGATTGGCGTGCGATGCGTCATTACTGGGAACAGAGCGAGGCTTTCTTGTTCGGTCCGGCCGAGAAACACAACATTGACCCGCATATCGATTCATGGCCATTGGATTACAACGCAATGAACGCGTTGCTGGCCAACGAGAGCCAGATGGCACAGATAGAAGAAGAGGGTGGTGCTTATGTAGGCGACAAGCTGGGATACGCTCTGAAAGGTTTCCATGCAGCGGAGTACCTCATCTTCTCTGAAGGCCAACCGCATGCGTGCAACCTCACCAAGGCCGAGGCAATCTACTTGGTTGGTATTGTAGAGGACCTCGTACAACAGGCCATCCTGCTTGAGGACTGCTGGGCAGGCGAAGTAAGTGCCGCAAAAGAGGCTATGATTACCGATGAAGAGGGCGAGTCGATGAGTTATGACGAGAACTACGGCGAGTATTTCATCAACGCCTCTCACCCGCAATGGAAGACGTATCAGGCAGTGGCAGAGCAGATTATCGCGGGTTGTGTAGATATCGCGGGCGAGGTGGCCGACCTCAAGCTGGGCAACCCCTATCGTGGTAGTGACAACGGCGGTGATAGTGAGTATCTGGAGTCGCCCTACAGCCGTACATCAACCACCGACTTCATCGACAATATCCTCTCTATCAAGCATGCTTACTGTGGTGCCATTGACGGCGACGAGTGCATTGCTGACTATGTCAAGAAACAGGATGCAGCACTTAACACCAACGTGTTAACCACTATCGATGAGGCCATCACCTTGATTGGTGCTATCAAGGACTTCGAGCTCACCGCACAGAACAATGCTGACGTAAAAGCTGCAATCGACAAAGTGAGTGAGTTGGAGGGTATTCTTGACGACGAAGTGCTGCCATTGTTGGCCAAATAAGTCGCTTCTCGAGTAAAAATATGCAAGGAAAAGTGTTTTTTTGGCACTTTTTCTTGCATATGTGAAATATTTTTTGTAATTTTGCACCCTCAAACATAAACGAACAATGAAAACACGTTATTTCTTGATGGCCCTTGTAGCCGTTTCGCTTGTGTCGTGCAATCAACCCGAGCCGGAGGAGACCCCCGATTGGTACTATACGGGCGGTCAGCTGGGCACGACCACCAGTACCTCATCCACCTGCTTCCGTCAGCCGACACCGGCGACAGTCAGTGCGGGTATGGACGTTGATTTCTCGTTGGGAGACCAACTGGGTGAGAAAACATTCCTCACGACGCATTCCGGTCGTCAACACGGCCTGGGTCCTGTGTATGTGCGTGCCTCGTGCATCCATTGTCATCCGGCCTATTCGCACGGCAAGAGTTTGGTGGGCAAGACCAACTACGATGTGGAGAATATCGGCAACGGTACGTTGCTTGTAGTGTATAATCCTGCCACGAACGCCTATGTGCCATGGTTGGCAGGTATGCCGCAACTCTTCGGGGCTGCACCTTTCAAAGCTCCGCTCGACCCATCGCAGATAAGCCTGACGTGGCTCACCGCGACCGATGAACATAACAACACGTTCGCTGACGGCGAGACATACGAACTGGTGTATCCGAAAGTGACGATGCCCAGTTCGGCCGTGTACGTCTATAATCAAGGTTATCGCGACCCTGACGGCCTGCTTGCGAGCGAGGGGTACGAGGTGGTGCTGGAGAACACCATCGGTGTGTATGGAACGGGCTTGCTGGATGCCATCGACGATGCCGACATCATCGCGCAGTACGAGCTGGAAGCGGCCGATGGGAAGTTGCAGAACGGCCTCAATCCCGCTTTCTTTGACGGCTCGTTCCAAACGACCGGGTACTACAAGAACGACCCGCAATGGGGTCCCAAACGCTTCACGTATGCGCTCACCCGTGGTCCTATCTTGGACGCTGCCGGTGCCAACGCGATTTGGAACATCACAAACGTGACCCGTTCTGACCGCCGTTACCATTATCTCGACCTGAACGGCACTATCTATGCCGAGTATGCGTCGAAAGATCCTGAGGTACAGGCGCAGTTCGCAGCGTACATCGCTGAAGTGGACCCGAACCACGAGCATGCTGACTGGTGGACAGACGATATGCAGGCCAACATCTACAACTACCTCACGAGCCACGAGCTGCCGGTAGAGATGTCGGATGCGGAGTACACACAAGTGATGAGGTGGCACCGTGGTTTAGCTGTGCCTGCTGCACGTAACGTCACCGACAAACAGGTGCTGCGCGGCAAGCAACTCTTCACAGACATGGGTTGTGCTTACTGCCATCGTCCATCGTGGACAACAGGCGATGATGTGCTGCGCGACCCGAACATGTTCTTCACCGGCGCGAACGACATGCCTCGCTATCCTAATCAGGTCATCTGGCCCTATACCGACATGGTTCAGCATAAGTTGTGCATGGAGAACGACATCCGCACGGGTTGGTGTCGCACCACGCCTCTCTGGGGCCGCGGACTACACCAAAAAGCCACGGGTGACGAGTACGAAGCACGTCTGCACGATACGCGTGCCCGCAATGTCATCGAGGCTATCATGTGGCACGGATACAGCAAGCAGAGCGATGCGTACTATCCCACACAAGAGTTCTACAAGCTGAAGAAAACCGACCGCGATGCCGTTGTAGCTTTCATCAACGCTATCTAAACCGACCACGCGATGCTGCTACAACACAATATACTTCTGTTGTGCGTGCTAGTAGCAGTGATTGCGCTGCTATACGCACTCGGAGAGCGTTTTCGCGCTTTCCGAGTGCTTCGCACGTACAAGGCGGCCGTGCCCGTGATGGCATATGTGGTCATCGTCACGATGGTGATGGGTTTGGTGCGCCAAGAGAGCGGTGGACATTGGTTTCATGACATGCTCTCCTTCTGGCCGTTCCAACTCGCTTATGTGCTGATGATTATCATCCTCGGCATCGCCGTGGTTGATCGAGTGAGGAAAATCATCGCTCGGAAACATTACGACTGGCGAACCGACACCCCTTTCCTGCTCAATCATGCAGGCCTGTTCATTGCGGTTGTGGCAGCCACACTCGGTAGCAGCGACTTCCGGCAACTACGGATGCTCGCCTCGCTCGACCAAGTAGAGTGGCGCGCATACAACGAAGAGGGTGGGGAGGTACTCATGCCTTTCTCTGTCGAACTGCAGCGGTTCATCATGGAGACGTACGACGACGGCACTCCCAAACGTTTTGCATCGGATCTCCTTTTCTATATAGAGGATGGTCGCAAAATAGCGGCAACGGTGGATGTGAACCATCCGGTGACTGTAGAGGGATACGACATCTACCAGTTCGGTTACGACGAGATGGCCGGTCCGAACAGTTCGTATAGCATACTACAAGTAGTACGCGACCCGTGGTTGCCCGCTGTCTATACCGGCATCTTCATGCTCATCGCAGGCGCACTCTGGTCGGTGCTGTTCCGAACCAAACGTACCGCTGCTAAAAACTGACGATTATGCCTTGGAACAATTTTCTCTATTTTGCCATTGCCGCGCTGCTCTTTTGGGTAGCGGGTTCAGTGATGGCGTGGATTGCGCCTAAACATACCGGTGCAGCTGCGTTCGATAATCGCAAGGTGGCGCTCTTGCTCTACACGCTCGGAACGATGGTTTTTCTTGCTTTCATCATCACGATGTGGGTGAGTCTGGAGCGTCCACCGATGCGCACGTTGGGCGAAACGCGCCTATGGTACTCGTTCTTCCTCGCCGTAGTGGGACTGGTCATTTACGCGCGGTGGAAATACCCGTGGATACTCTCTTTCTCTACCTTGATGGCGTTGGTGTTCATCTGCATCAACCTGTTCAAGCCGGAGATTCATACCAAGGCCTTGATGCCGGCTTTGCAGTCGCCGTGGTTCGCGCCGCACGTCATCGTCTATATGTTCGCATACGCACTCTTGGCCGCTGCAACGCTCATCGCACTATATGCTATCTTCGCAAAAAAGCGCGAACAGTACTTGCCGCAAATCGACCAACTTGTGACGCTGGGCATCGCTTTCCTCACGTTTGGCATGCTCTTCGGTGCGCTCTGGGCTAAAGAGGCTTGGGGACATTATTGGTCGTGGGACCCGAAGGAGACGTGGGCGGCCGTGACGTGGTTCGCTTACTTGGCTTATATCCATTTTCGCCGATGGAAACCCGCGCATCATCGCTCGGCCATTGCCATCCTGCTTATCGCTTTCTGTATGTTGCAGATGTGTTGGTGGGGAATCAACTATCTGCCATCTGCTCGGGAAACGAGTGTGCATACTTACGGAAGCAGTAAGTGAACATCTAAGCAGCAAGTAAGCCCCGATAAGTAGTTTGTAAGAACCGCTCGAAGCGGTGAAAAGTACACTTTCGTTCGGGAAAATCACCGCAAAACATACAAAATGAGTCGAAAAACGCATTTTTTGTGCGTTTTTTCGCTCATTTATTTGGTCATATCAAAAAAAAGCAGTAACTTTGCAGCCGCTTTCGAAAAATCGGAGCTGTATCGCGGAGTAGAGCAGTGGTAGCTCGTCAGGCTCATAACCTGAAGGTCGTTGGTTCGATCCCTTCCTCCGCCACAAAGAGAGACGCATGCGCCTCTCTTTTTTTTTGTCTGTGGTTACCTCGATTTTTTGCTTTGTAAGGCATCGAGACATGCGTTTCGACCACCTGTCGGCAAAAGGGCGTTGGCTATAAAGGGCGTTTTTTTGCCCGCTGAGGCATTTTCAGAAAAAAGTAGCACAAACACTTGCATATGTCAATATTTTTTTGTAACTTTGCAGACTATTTGAATTAAAACAACAACTATATATGGCAGAAGTACAAGAAAACTATGGAGCTGAGAGTATTCAAGTGCTCGAAGGTTTGGAGGCAGTGCGCAAACGTCCTGCAATGTATATCGGTGATATCTCGGTAAAGGGATTACACCATTTGGTGTACGAGGTGGTTGACAATTCTATCGATGAGGCGTTGGCAGGTTTCTGCAACCATATCGAAGTGACAATCAATGAGGATAACAGCATCACGGTGGAAGACAATGGTCGCGGAATACCCGTGGATGAGCATCCGAAAGAGCACCGTTCGGCCTTGGAGGTGGTGATGACCGTTCTTCATGCGGGCGGTAAGTTCAATAAAGAAAGCTACAAGGTGTCAGGTGGTTTGCACGGCGTGGGTGTTAGTTGCGTCAATGCACTCTCAACGCATCTGAAAGTAACCGTTCGCCGAGACGGCAACGTTTATCAGCAAGAGTATGCCAAGGGCAAACCGCTCTTCCCCGTTCGCATCACGGGGCAATACGTGGAGGCAGAAGAGGGAACGGGCACGCGCGTGCAGTTTTGGCCCGATGACACGATCTTCACCGAAACGGTCTATCAATGGAATCGTTTGGCGGACCGCATGCGCGAACTGGCATTCCTCAACGCCGGCGTGCGTATAACGCTCACAGACAAACGCGAAGTTGCAGCACCCGTCGTCGATGAAGACGGCAAGGAGCAACAACCACAATGCCCTTACAAGCGCGAGATATACTATTCGGAGAAAGGGCTCTCGGAGTTCGTTCGCTATATCGACCAGACTCGCACGCCGCTCATCTCCGAGGTCATACACCTCAATACCGACAAGTATGGTACGCCGGTGGAAGTGGCGATGATATACAATACCGACTTCAACGAGAACGTACATTCGTACGTCAACAACATCAACACAATAGAGGGTGGCACACATGTGGCAGGTTTTCGTGCAGCGCTCACGCGCGTGATGAACAAATATGCCGAGGAGAGCAAATTGCTTGAGAAAGCCAAGTTGCGCGACAAAGACGGCAAATCGACTATCGACCCGAATGATTTCCGCGAGGGGTTAACTGCCGTCATCTCCATCAAAGTGGCAGAACCGCAGTTCGAGGGTCAGACAAAGACCAAGCTTGGCAATTCAGAAGTGATGGGCATGGTCAATCAAGCTGTGAGTGAGGCACTTACCAATTATCTCGAAGAGCATCCTGACGATGCGCGCAAGATTGTGGAGAAAGTGATATTGGCAGCACAAGCGCGTATAGCAGCGCGTAACGCCCGTCTGAGTGTGCAGCGCAAGTCGCCGTTGAGCGGCGGCGGGCTGCCCGGTAAGCTGGCAGACTGCGAGAGTAAAGACCCTGCCGAGTGCGAGCTGTTCCTCGTTGAGGGTGACTCGGCCGGCGGTACTGCCAAGACCGGACGCGACCGTTTCCATCAAGCTATTCTGCCCTTGCGCGGCAAGATCCTCAACGTAGAGAAAGCGATGGAGCACAAAGTGTTTGAGAGCGAAGAAATCCGCAATATCTATACCGCTCTGGGTGTCACCATCGGCACACCGGAAGACCCGAAAGCTCTGAACCTCAGTCGCATACGTTATCACAAAGTGATTATCATGGCCGATGCCGACGTTGATGGTGCACATATAGCTACACTCGTCATCACGTTCTTCTTCCGCCACATGAAAGCCGTCATCGATGCCGGACACCTCTACATCGCCATGGCTCCATTGTACAAGTGCTCGAAAGGCAACTATAGCGAGTATTGCTGGAACGACCAACAACGATACGACTTCATCATGAAATATGGCGGTGGAGACGAGAAACTCATTAAGACTCAACGCTATAAAGGTCTGGGCGAGATGTCCGATGAGCAGCTCTGGGAGACGACGATGGACCCCGAACGTCGCATGCTCAAACAGGTGACCATCGAGAATGCCGCAGAGGCTGATCGCACGATTGCAATGCTGATGGGCGACGACGTGGCACCGCGCCGCGAGTTCATCGAGCAAAACGCAACATATGCCAACATCGATGCGTAGAAATCAATCCAATAAGTAAATTAGTAAATCTGTAAATCGTCCATTATATTATGAATCTATTCTTTCTACGAATTACCGGCAAACTGATGCCGACTGCTCGGTTTGAGAAGTACATCCGCTCGCTTCTTGCCGATGCCAAACGTTATCGCGAAATCGAACAATCCGACTCTTACAAGGAGTTCCAAGAGTTGCACGCCCTAGTGACGGACGATAAGTTCCTCGCCAAGAAACGTGACCTCACTTCTCGCAAATACCAAGACACCGAATATTGCCAAAAAACGAAAGAACTGGAGGCTCTGCGCCGCAACAAGGATGTCAAGACGTATCTGGCGGCGAGAACCGACGATGAGCGCAACAAGCTGTTAGGTAACATCGCCGTCAAGCGTTATCTGCGCCTGAGCGAAGAGACGGCCACTGCTGAGTTCAAGGAGAAGAACGCCTTCTGGGCAGATAAAGAGCGTTGGGTACACAGCGAGAACGGCAAGAAAGAGGCGCGTTACGAGGAACTGAAGAAATCACCCGATATCCATTTCTTCCTGCATGCCAACAAACGCCGCATCGAAGAGACAGAGAGTTGGAAAGAGACGTTCAAAGCGCCGTTCCACGAGCCCGACTTGAAGAAGAACGGGTTTAGCGCGGGGTTCTGGTTCAAGCAACCCGAACTGAAGCGTCATTTCTCATATCGCGAAGAGGCTCAAGCATATATGGGTGAGCAGAACGTGAACATACAGAACGACATCATGTCCATCGTCACTCGTAAAGAACAAACCACTGCGCCTGCTTGGGACGAGAAACGCGGGTTCATCATGCATCCGTTCGCATATACATCGGCAGTAGTGAACACGGGCGATTCGTTCAGTCAACCTATCGGCCTTTTCATGGCCAAAGTGCGTGCTACAGGTCGCTGTCACAGCGCCATCTACCTCGTGGGTGAAAACCGATTCCCGCTCATCGAGCTCTACCATTATAACGGTCAAAATATCGTCGTGGGCATCACCGACAAGAACGGCAAGGAAGAAGAGGTGCTACGCGCCATCCGACCCGGCGATTGGTACATCATGTCCGTCGCTGTTAACCGCCAAGAGATTGTATGGATGGTCAACGAGGTCGAAGTCTTCCGGTGCGTCAACCCGTTGCCGGGACAGAAACTATATTTCTCGTGCCAGTCGTTCGCACCGGTGAAGAAAGCGGGCGAAGGACGAATGGACATCGCTTGGATTCGCGCTTTTGAACGATAAAAGAACGGACTGAATCAAAGTCTTACGTTATGGATTTCTGTCGCGAACATAAGCGGTTTTTCCTCATCGCAGGACCTTGTGCCATTGAGAGTCGCGAGTTGGTGTTTCATTCAGCGACCGAACTCAAGCGCGTCTGCGAGGCATTGCATATCGACCTGATTTTCAAGTCGTCGTTCGACAAAGCAAATCGCACGAACGTGTCGGAACGCGGTCTCGGGATAGAGGACGGACTGGCCATCCTCAATGAAGTGAAACAGACGCTCGGTTTACCAATCTTGACAGATGTGCACGAGTGTTGGCAGTGCGAGCCTGTGGCGCGTGTGGCGGACATCTTGCAGATACCCGCTTTCCTCTCGCGCCAAACCGACCTCATCCAAGCCGCTGCACGAACGGGTAGAGTGGTAAACGTGAAGAAAGGGCAGTTCATGGCACCGTGGGACATGCAAGGAGTTATCAACAAGATGCGAGCCGCCGGCTCTGACCGATTGCTCCTCACCGAACGCGGTTCGTCGTTCGGATATGGCAACTTGGTTGTGGATATGACTTCCCTCGTTGAGATGCGACGACTTGGTTTTCCTGTTGTTTTCGATGCCACGCATAGCGTGCAGAAACCATCGACACAGCAAGGCATCACCGGAGGCAATCGCGAGATGGTACCTTTCCTCATGCGCGCGGCTCTCGCTGTCGGCATTGACGGGCTCTTTCTTGAAGTGCATCCTGATCCGCCTCACGCCATCTCCGATGCGGCCAACCAACTGTTTCTGAGCGACATACAACCGCTGCTTGAGGAGGCGATTGCGATTGATAATGTGGTAAAAAACATCTGAACATGAAGTACTCACAAAGAGCCAAAGAGATTTTCGGGCAAGAGATACAAGAGTTGCAACGCTTAAGCGAGACCATCAACGGCGATTTTGATGCAGTAGTAGAGGCTGTCCTCGCTTGCAAGGGCAAATTGGTGTTGACGGGTATCGGCAAGACGGGCATCATCGCACACAAGATTGCCTCGTCGCTTGCCTCAACAGGCACACCGGCGGTTTTCGTGAACGCTGCAGAGGCGATGCACGGCGATTTGGGGATTATTGCGTCCGAGGATATCGTCATGCTGGTCAGCAACAGTGGAGCCACTACGGAGATCCTCAACGTGCTTGCACCTATCCGCCGCATCGGTTGTCGGATGATAGCGATGACCGGCAATCCGCAGTCGCCATTAGCTAAAGACTGCGACCTCGTCCTGTCCGTGCACGTCGATCACGAGGCTTGTCCGCTTGGTTTGGCTCCCACTTCATCCACTACAGCTACGCTACTCATGGGCGATGCGCTGATGGTGTGTCTGATGGAGCAACGGCAATTCAAGGCCGAGAATTTCTCGCTGTATCACCCGGGCGGTGCACTTGGCAGACAACTACTCGGGAAAGTGAGGCATCGCATGTCGAGTCGAGTGCCGCGCGTCGGCATAGATGCAACATTCAAACAAGTGGTGAACGAGGTCACCGACAAACACATGGGTACCACGTTTGTTTACGATGCCGACAAACCCGTGGGAATCATCACTGATGGCGATATTCGCCGTGCTATTCGTCGTTTCGACGACTTGAATGCCATTCGTGCCGCCGACATCATGTCACCTAACTACAAGCGCGTGCCGCAAGATGCCCTCTTGACCGACGCGCTCGAACTGCTTGACAAGTACAATATCACGACCCTTGCCGTCACATCACAAAAGGACGACGACATCATCGGTATCCTCTCTATCCACCATATCATCGACTTTGTCAACTAACGATGGATATGTGCGGCTTCTATATATTGGAAACACAGGTTGTCAGTTATTTTCGTCCGAAGTCTGCGGGAATTTCACCCCAAGCATCGGTGTTCCACTTAATAAGCGGGTTGCTATAGGTGTTGACGGCCAACCATTTCTCGGCGCGGTCAATCAGTTCGAATAGCCGCTTGTTCTCTTCCGTCTCGGCCAGTTTGGTGCCGCAACGGCGTTTCTTCACCCAAGAGAGTGCCGTCTTACTATCTGAATAGATGGGCAGAGTCCGTAAGAACTCCGCATCCTTTGGGCGCTCTGCGGCTTGTTTATGCAGCAAAGCCAGCACGTGTACAATGGCCAAGAACTCGGCGATATTGTTCGTTCCGCCCGCAGCGGGACCAAAATGAAAAATCACTTTCTTTGTGGCAGTATCCACTCCTTGGTACTCCATCATACCGGGATTACCAGAGCAAGCTCCATCGACCGCCAACGACGGCACAATGGGCTTACCCGCACCATTGACAACGACCGATGAACCCGTATGACCGCCGGAACTTCTCTTCCCCGTCTTACCGGTCGGTTTGCGACCCGACGACTGAATATACTTGGCAGGGTCTTCCCACAAGGCTTTTTGCGCCTCCTCGTGGGTCGGAAAACTCTTGAATTTGGCACCTTCAACGCCCTTGACTTGTTCCTCACATTCTTCCCAAGTGTCATACACTCCGAGCTGTTTTCCGAACCAAACTGTGTAATATCTTTGCTTTTTGTTACTCAAAATGCAGGTCTTTTGCCTAAAAATGCGAAAAAAATTTGCACATGTCAATTTTTCTTTGTAACTTTGTGCCCGCAAATGAAAAAGTAGCTCCTCCGGGAATCGAACCCGGATCTAAAGTTTAGGAAACTCGTATTCTATCCGTTGAACTAAGGAGCCATTTTTCGTTTGCGACTGCAAAGTTAATACAAATTTTTCAAATATGCAAGAAAAAGTACTATTTTTCATCGAAAAACTGGCAGAAAACAACAATCGGGAGTGGTTTAGTGCGCACAAACAGGAATTTTTGGAGGTAAAAAACGAGGTATATGGTTTCGCACAAGAGTGGATTACGCAGTTGACGGAACTGGAGCCGGAAGTGGCAGAACTGACACCAAAGGACTGCGTTTATCGTATCTATCGTGACATCCGTTTCTCGCCGAACAAACTCCCCTACAAGCACTGGATGGGTATTTATGTAGCAAAAAACGGTGGTCGTAGATCCCCTTACGGCGGTTATTATCTTCATCTGCAACCTCATGAGTGCATGTTCGCGGGTGGTGTGTGGTGTCCCGAACCGGAGTTGCTGAAAGCCCTTCGACAAGATATCTACGACAACGCCGATGAGTTGGAAGCAATTTTCGAATGCAAGGATGTCAAACCTTATCTTCAGGATTTCGACACCGATTTCATGCTCAAAACAGTGCCTGCATCGTTTAGGCAGATGAATCCAGATTTCGACCCGCAATGGAAGCATGCTGACTGGCTCAAACGCAAGGCATATACGTTCTCGCACCCATTGACTGACCAAGAAGTGTGCAGTCCGCACTTGATGGAACGACTGATGGTTCTATGCCGAGCCGGTAAACCCCTCAACGATTTCTTAAACTACACAGTGGAAAACCAATGATACGATTTGTGACACAGAGTGCGCCGATGCCCGCTTTCGATAGTCGGCGAGTGCAGCAATGGATTCGCGCCGTTGCTGCCGACTACGGATTCAACGTGGGAGATATTACGTTTGTTTTTTGCACCGACGAAGAGGAACTGACCGTTAATCGGCAGTTCCTACAGCACGACTTCTACACCGATGTCATCACGTTCGATTACACCTGCCATTCTGTCCTGTCTGGCGATATTTTTGTCTCTTTAGACATGATTCGGAATAACTCAGAACAACTTGGCACAGTATTTGTAGATGAGTTGATGAGAATTATGATTCACGGCGTGCTACACTTAACAGGACAAGGTGACAAAACACCCGAATCGAAAGCTCAAATGACACAAAAAGAGGATTTGGCGTTGGCCAAATTAGTACAAACAATTTAAATTTTACAATTATGGCACGTACAGGTAAAGTGATTGCCGCATTTTTAGGCGGTGCAACATTAGGAGCTATTGCAGCGTTGCTGTTTGCTCCTAAGAGTGGAGCTGAAATTCGTCAACAAATCATTGACATCGTTCGCGAGAAAGGACTGAAACTTAACAAAGAAGAGCTGGAGGCCCTCTGTTCGAAAGTCATCGCGAAAGTGAAAGATTACTGCTCTCTCGAAGATCTTGAGGAGGCTGTTGACGAGGTACTCAGCGAGTCCAAAGACGAAAAAGAAGAAGCCTAATGGAAACTTCTGAGTACAAGAAACTGCTTGGAGACGTTAAGGAATACCTCAACAGTCGCTATGATTTGCTCCGTTTGGAACTGTTGGAGAAACTCTCCCGCATTCTTGGTTTGGTGATTATGGCTCTGGTGGTGGTACTCCTCGTCTTTGGAGCATTGTCTTTCTTCGGAATGGCGCTCATGTTCCTATTGAGCAAGGTTGTTCCGCTTTCTGTCAGTTGCTGCATACTCGGAGCTGTGTTCTTGTTGTTGATTGTTCTCGCATATTTCTGTCGAGAGCAGTGGTTCATCAACCCCGTCGTCAAGTCACTCGCAAAGATTCTGTTCGCAGAGTCCGATACTGAGATGCCCTTGACAGACACAATTGAGGAGGTTAAGCCCAATGAATAAGTACAGCTCCATATCCGGTCTTAGTCAACTCTATTCGGAAAAACTGACCTTGCAAAAGAAAGTACGCAAGCAGGAGAAAGCCGTTCTAAACGACGTGACCGACATCCAGAACGGCTTCCAAAAATGGGTAGATGGTGCCTTCCGTGTAAGGAACATTGCGAGGACGCTTCTCCCCAAGCTGGAGTACACCACCGTTTTGTTCCCCATTCTCAAGCGTATCCTCAAGCGCAAACGTAAATAGCGTCAGTGCGCATCGAGCCAATTGCGCCCGATCCCGCATTCGGCGATAAGCGGGATAGTCAGTTGCATCGCATGCTCCATTTCGCTCACAACTAACTCTCTCATGAGCTCAATTTCGTCTTCAGGGACATTGAAATTGAGTTCATCGTGTACCTGCATCGTCATCTGTGCTTTGAGTCCTTGAGCCTTCATCTTGTCGTGAATACGCACCATGGCAATCTTGATGATGTCTGCCGCCGTGCCTTGGATGGGGGCGTTGACGGCGTTGCGCTCCGCAAAAGCTCTAACTGTAGCGTTGTGCGAGAGGATGTCCGGAAGATACCTTTTACGGCCGAAAGCCGTCTCTGCATATCCCTGTTTACGGGCACGTTCTTTGCTCTCTTCGATGAAACGGATGACACTCGGAAACGCCGCGAAATAGTCGTTGATAAGCGCTTGCGCCTCTGTGCGCGTACAGTCGAGTTGTTGCGCAAGACCAAATGCGGAGATTCCGTAAATGATGCCGAAATTGGCTGTCTTGGCGCGCCGACGTTGCTCTTTCGTCACATCTGAGATAGAGCACTTGAAAATCTTCGCAGCAGTGGCCGCGTGAATATCTTGACCCGAACGGAACGCCTCAAGCATGTGTTCATCGCCGCTGAAATGTGCCATCAACCGCAGTTCAATCTGCGAGTAGTCGGCACTGAGGAACAAGCACCCATCATCGGGGATGACGGCCATGCGAATGAACTTACCCCGCTCGCTGCGGATAGGCAGATTCTGCAAGTTGGGGTTCGACGACGACAACCTACCCGTAGCCGTAACCAATTGATTATACGTGGTATGTATCTTGCCGGTCTTGGGGTTGATGAGTGTCGGTAGCACATCAATATACGTAGAGAGGAGTTTTTTCAGTTCACGGTAATCGAGAATCTTGCCCACTATCGGATGCTTGCTGCGCAGTCCTTGCAGCACCTCTTCCGACGTGACGTACTGGCCCCCCTTGGTTTTTTTCGCTTTGGGGTCTAAGTGCAGTCGGTCGAAGAGCAGTTCGCCCACTTGACGAGGTGAGTTGATGTTGAGGGTCGTTCCCGCCAATTGTATGATCTCATCCTCCAAGTCATCGAGTTCTTGATGCATCTCGAGAGAGGCCTCGTGCAGAATCTGCGTATCAAAACGTACGCCAACCTCGTGCATCTCTTTCAAAATAGGTGCAAGCGGCAATTCGACATCTGTATATAGAGTATATAGTCGAGCATCTTTCTTAAGTTCCGTGAGCACCCGCTCTTTTAGTTCCGTTGGCTTACAATGATACACAAGGCACAAATATTCAGGGTCGTGCGACGACTCGGGCGAAAGTAGATAATGTGCAATGCTAATCTCCTGCTTATCCTGTTCACTCAATGCCGAAATGTCCGGAACAGCAGAGAACAAATCCGGCTGTGTAGATGTGAATAAGTCAGGTTGTGATGACGAGAACAAATCCGGCTGAGTGGCCGGTTTGGCGAGTGGTTCAGGCGCGAAGCGTTTGAGCAGAGAACGGAACTCCAAGTCGATGTAGATGGGCGTGAGAGCCGCCATGTCCGGTTCTCGGACGCGGAGTGATTCCTCGTCAAGCGTGATGGGTACATCGGTCTTGATGGTGGCCAAGAACTTCGAGAACCGAATGGATTCGGTTTGCGACTCAATCTTCTCTCGCAAGGCTCCTTTAATTTCGTTGGTGCGGGCAAGCAGCTGTTCGATGGAGCCGAACTGTTGAATGAGCTTGATGGCCGTTTTCTCACCCACTCCGTTGCAGCCGGGGATATTGTCGGACGCATCGCCCATAAGTCCTAAAAGGTCAATGACTTGAGTTGTGTTGGCAATGCCGTATTTTTCGCAGATCTCTTTGGGACCGAGCTCCTCAAACCCGCCAGTATGGCGCGGACGGTACATGTGCGAATGTTCCGTCACTAACTGCCCGTAATCTTTGTCGGGCGTGACCATGAACGTATCAAAACCCTGTTTGTCAGCTTGTGTGGCCAATGTGCCGATAACATCGTCTGCCTCATAACCCTGCACTTCGAGTACGGGAATACGCATGGCCTGAAGAATTTGCATGATGAGAGGCACCGCCTTGTGGATATCCTCCGGTGTCTCTTCCCGCTGTGCCTTGTATTGCTCAAAAGCCTCATGCCTGAAAGTGGGACCATGCGGGTCGAAAGCCACGCCAAGATGCGTCGGTTGCAAGCGACGTTTGAGTTCGTCGAGTGTGGTAAGAAAACCGAAAATAGCAGAAGTGTTCTCGCCTTTGGAGTTAATGCGCGGAGCACGAATGAACGCATAATACGCTCGGTAAATCATTGCGTATGCATCTATTAGCAGCAGTCTCTTCATGGTTGCCAGTTTATTGGTTGTTGTCCGTGGCGGACGAGATACTCATTAGCTTTGGAGAAATGTCCGCACCCGAAAAAGCCGCTATATGCGCTCAACGGACTAGGGTGCGGGGCTGTGAGAACGAGGTGCTTACGGCTGTTAATAATCTGTCCCTTCCTCTTAGCGTATGAGCCCCACAGCATAAAAACGAGGTGCTCGCGTTGTTCGTTCAGTGCCTGAATGGCAGCGTCTGTCAGTTCCTCCCAACCTTTATTTTGGTGGCTTCCCGGATGATGTGCAACCACCGTGAGTGTCGCATTGAGCAACAATACTCCCTGTTCAGCCCAACGATGCAAGTCACCGCTCATTGGATACGTAATACCCACATCGTGCTGTAATTCTTTGTAAATATTCTGCAACGACGGCGGGATAGGTATGCCGGTGGGAACGGAGAAACACAATCCTTGCGCTTGCCCGACATCGTGATACGGGTCTTGGCCGATGATAACCACTCGTACTCTATCGAAAGGGCACGAATCAAAAGCATTGAAAATGAGTTTGGCCGGCGGGAAACATTGCTTGCTCTGATACTCTTGGCGTACAAAATCCGTCAACAACCGAAAGTAGGGCTTGTCGAACTCCGGTTGCAGCACTTGTTTCCAACTCGATTCAATGCGCACATCCATAAGCCTCAATCGACAATAAGCATAGCATCGCCGTAGTCGCCGAAATGATATTTCTCGCGAACAGCCACATTGTATGCATGCATCACGTTATCGAATCCGCCAAAAGCCGCCACTTCAAGCAGTTGCGATGATTGCGGCATATAGAAATTAACGAAGAACGTGTTCGCCACCGTGAAATGGTATGGCGGAAAAATGAACTTGTTAGTCCAACTCTTTGTAGGAGTGATTTGTCCGGCCGTGTTGACCACCGTCTCAAGTGCACGCATCACTTCCGTTCCCACGGCGCATACGCGGGCTTCGCGAGCATGCGCTTTGTCAACTGCATCGGTCAGTTCTTGACCAATCTCAAACCTCTCGCTATCCACCTTATGCTTGATGAGGTCTTCCACATCGACGGGACGGAAATTGCCCAGTCCCATGTGTGATGTAAGGAACTGTACGTCGATGCCCTTGATTTCCATTCTCTTAACTAGGATCTTAGAGAAGTGGAGGCACGCGGCGGGTACAGCCACTGCGCCCACTTTAGTGGCGAAAATCGACTGATAACGCTCCTCGTCCTCGGCGCGTTGTTGCCTAATCTCAGCATCTCTTTCCGCTCGTTTGACAGGGTCTTCTTCGGTGTTCTCGTAGTTGCGCTTGATATATTTAGGCAGCGGCGTTTCTCCCAATGCGTAGAGTTTTTCGATGAACTCATCGTGGTCGTAATCAGTAAGAAAACGCAAGGTACGTCCGCGCGAAGTGGTGTTATCAACCACTTCGGCTACAATCGTGCCGTCATCGGCAAAGAACAGTTTGTTGCCGATACGTATCTTTCGTGCAGGGTCAACCAACACATCCCAATACCGATTCTCGTAGTTGAGCTCGCGGAGTAAGAACACCTCGATGCGGGCATTCGTCTTCTCTTTGGTGGCATACAGACGCGCCGGAAAGACGCGCGTATCGTTGAAGATGAAAAGGTCGCCGTCATCGAAATATTCGATGATATCTTTCACTTGACGATGCTCAATCTCGCCGGTTGTTTTATGCAGCACCATCATGCGGGCTTCATCCCGAAACTCTGCGGGATGTTGTGCTAATAGTTCTTGAGGCAGATTAAACTTAAACTGCGCAAGTTTCAAGCTGTCATTCACGGTCGTACAATTTTATTGGTTTGTCATCGGAGTTGCGTCCGATGATGGAATATTGTCTAAAAGATGTATAAACTGTTCGATTGTCATGCAATCGCTGAGTGTTGTAGTGCCCACACGCGTTCTGCGGAGAGCAATGAGGTGTGCGCCCGAATGGAGTGCTTCGCCGATGTCGCGTGCCAACGCACGGATGTACGTGCCTTTGGAACAGACCACCCGAATAGTGAGTTGCATGCTTTCCGAAGAGAAAGACACGACCTCTAATTCGTCAATGACCAATTGTTTCGGCTTAATCTCCACTTGTTGTCCTTTTCGGGCATATTCGTATGCCCGCTTGCCGGCAATCTTCACAGCAGAGAAAGTGGGTGGAATCTGCCATATCTCGCCTTGAAAACGAGGCAACACCTCATCGATGAGTTCGCGCGTGATGTGATCCGTTGGATAGTTCTTGTCAATTGGTTTCTCCAAGTCGTATGACGGCGTTGTGGCACCTAACTGCAAGGTGGCAACGTACTCTTTGGAGTCGTACTGAAGTTGGTCGATCATCTTGGTTTTCTTGCCCGTACAAACCACCATCACACCCGTTGCAAGCGGGTCCAGTGTGCCGGTATGACCAACCTTGAGTTTCTTTACGCCCAACTTATGGCAGAGTAACCATCTGACTTTGCCCACTACTGCGAATGATGTCAGGTGAAGCGGCTTGTCAAATCCCAGTATTTCGCCCTCAATAAAGTCCATTAGGCCACGCAACTATACACAATGGCAAAGATGCCGACAATGGTGCAATAGATGGAGAAATAGATGAGTTTCTGTCGTTTGACAATGTCTATCATAAACTTGCAAGCGAAACACCCCGTGACGAATGCGGCCAAGAAGCCCACAACCATTGCCAAAGGTGAGAGCGCACTGACCACGTCACCCTGCAAGATGTCGAGCAAACTGAGGAAAGCTTCTCCGAGAATGGGGATGAGCACCATCAAGAAACTGAAACGCGCCACTTCTTCTTTCTTGTTGCCGAGCAGGATACCTGTTGCTATCGTCGTTCCTGAACGAGACAACCCGGGCAAGACCGCGCACGCCTGACCCAAACCAATGATGAAAGAGTCCCACCATGAGATGTTCTCTTTCTGACGCGGCTTGGCATACTGCGCGAATGCAAGCAAGCCGGCAGTGACGAGCAGACAGATGCCGACAACGAGTAACCCGCTGCCAAAAATCTGTTCTACATAATCCTTGAAAAACATCCCCACAACAAACACGGGAATCATCGAAACGCAGATTTTCGCCACGTATTCCTTCTCGCTATTCCATGTGGTAGTGGTAAAAGTGCCTTTCAAGAGACTGGCCACCTGACTCCAAAGTACCACAATCGTACTGAGGACGGTGGCAGCGTGTACAAGCACGTCGAAGAGCAGCATATCACCCTCGGCAAACTCAATGTGGAGTAGCGCCTGGCCGATTGTCAAATGCCCGCTGCTACTCACGGGCAGAAACTCTGTGAGCCCCTGCACTATGCCCAAAATAAGCGCTTCTAACCAACTCATTTGTCTTTCTTTTTGAAGAGAATTGCCACAATCATCATCACAAAACCGAACAGCGCAATCATCGGACCAACCGTGATGCGACGGAACGAGAAGATATCAGGATTGTACTCTGTAGCACCACTCGGTGCTCCCACCATCAAGGCAAAACCCACGATGATGATGACGAAAGAAACGGCAATGAGTATCAGGTTGAGTTTCGGTAAATTGTATTTCATACACTTTCTTTTTATGCTTGGTTACACATAATAAAGGTCGGATGTCTTCATGCGAATGTAGCGGTTGACGGCAAAAATAGCAGAGAAGAACGTGATGACGAACGCTGCCAGCAACACAACACCACAGAGGAACACTATGTTCTGCCATGTGAGCGGAATAAGCCAAAAGCCTAACTGATAGTACGCGGCGTAGATGATGCCGGCAATCATTAGCAATGCCAGCACTGCCGCCATAAAGCCCAAACCAACTGTCTTGCGGACGATAGGACCCTTGATAATCCACGGTGTCGCGCCAACTAGTTGCATCGTGTTAATACTGAAACGCTTTGAGTAAACATGCAGACGTATGGTGTTCACAATAACCACTACCGACACTATTAGCAGGATGCCCGCAATGGCTAACAGAATGATGGACAGGCGGTTGACTTGGTTGTCGAGCAGCCCTATCATTTCTTTCTGATACACCACGTTGTCCACAAACGGATAGACGCTGATGATGCTGTCAATGGCGGCAACGCTGTCTGCTTGGATGTATGGCGCGTTCAGTTTAATCTCGAAAGAGGCCTGCAATGGATTGTAACCCAAGAACTCGGCAGGGTTCTCGCCCAGTTTGTCCACATGTTCACGAAGTGCATCGTCCTTAGAGATATATGTGTACTCGCGGCAGAACGGAGCTGCATTCATCAGAGTGACAAACCGCAGGGAGTCTTCCGAGGTTGTCTCGTCTGTCAGTACAACCGACATATTCACATTTTCCTTCACTTGACGAAAGAGATTATCAGCCGACAAACCCAATACGCACTCCATTCCGATAAGCAACAAAACCAGTGAAACGGACACGGTGGCCGTCAAGTATGTGTTGAAAAAATGATGCTTTTTTGCCATTGTATTTATCTTGTTTTTTTACACAGCCGAAGACGCGACATGTGCCGCGTCTCTTACATTACCGCAGAATTCTCTCTCGGCATATGCGAGAAATCAGTATTCCCAAAGATCTTGCTCGAAGTCGAGAAGTTCGGTGGACACACGCTCCTGCTCTTTCTTCACATCGGCCTCACTCTTCACGTAACTGGTGAACATACGGTCGTACATGTTACTATCGCCGATGAGGTACGAGGCGTACAGCTTTTTTCCGAAGAACTCATCAAATGTGACGCGCTTGGTGTCGTTCGACTGCGGGATGATGTACTGTTTGGCCATGTACACGCGGAACTCATCAAATGGCACCCACCACATCAACTGACGGCAGAGTGCTTCGTTGACAGTCTCCTCGCTCGTGTCCACATCATCGATGCCCAACTCAGCATACAGCGGCGCAATGGCGATAATCTTCGAGTAGAGACGCGAGTAGTGCTTGTCGAAGAACACCACCTCTTGGATGAGGAACTTCAGCTGATTGCGCACGAACGCCCTGTATCCCTGTGGATTGAAGCACACTTTGCTCGAATCTTCAGGATTGCAGCGAGTGAAAAGCGACTTGTTCGAGTTCGCCATCATCTCATCGTACGAACCGACACCGAAGAACTCCTCGTACTCCTCTTTGGTCATGTTCAGCGTCTTTCGTTCACCCCAAGCCGTCTGGTCAATCTTGTCCTGCGCTGTCAGAAGCAAATCATCATCGAAGAAAGGCTTGATATTGTTATCCGTTTGCAACGCGTATGCATGCAGAGTATCAGCCAATGCTTCCAACATCACTTGGAAGAGCCCTTTATACTGCGGATCCTCTGGATTGGTGGGAAAATAGAGCTGGTAGTTCTGCTTATAGCGCATATCAATGATGCGATAAACGACACGCGACCATACCACATCGTCACTACGATGCCCCACCGTTACCAGTGTATCCGCCACTCTGTCCAACTCTTGTGTCTCTAAACGCACAGCTCCCTTCGAATCGAAGAACGAGTTGATCTGATGTTGAGCGTTTGCTGTCAATGCCAGCACTGACAGGCAAACTAATACAATTTGTTTTTTCATCTTCATTAACTTTGCAGATCGTTCGTATTATTTCCTCTATGAGGTTATTGCACCTCAATGGCGAGGTCGTTCAGTATTGCTTCTTGTCCGCCGGGACCAACTGCGTGGATATCGGTCACCTTGATGATGTCGCCCGACTTGGCAATAGTTGCGGCTTGAGCTAAACTGTTAACGTTCTTTCTCCGACATTTAACGCGATAACCGGGTTTAACTTTCCAGTCAACCTTGATGACAGCGTCAGCGTTGTCGGCTTGTATCGAACAGGCGGCCAGACTGCCCAGCGGCACGGGTACACTGGCAGTCACAATCTTACCACCTATAGAAAGGTAAGCAATCGGACGCGGGAGGTTCTTCACTTGGAACGTCTGCGTTCCCATTGGAGATGAGTGTCCCTCTACCATCGCCGAGACGCTAATCGTTACAGGCTGACTGCTTGACGGAGTGATGATCCACTCGCCTTTACCCATCTTCTGGATGCTCGCACCGCTACATGTCGCCGAGATAGCGTCTGCGCTTACGCCGGGCACGGAGATTGACATCTTGTTGCCGTAACCACGATAGAGGACGTTGCACTCGGTGTTGGCAATAGTAGCTGCCGGTGCGCCCACGGTGAACTGACCATGGAATGGGTACTTGGTCGTGTCGTCACCTATCAGCATGTATCCATCGTAATTGTTCTCGCCGATATGGCCTTGCGTGATGTACTCGCCGCCAAGAATCTCCACTCCGCCGATGAAGACGCGCGGCACTTGGTTCGTGTCAATCATCGCCGAAACGATTTTCGCTCGGTACTGCTTGCCTTGCATGATATACTCGCCGTTGGTAGGGATAACCACCGCTTGAGCTTGGTTAACCACGAAATCCGACGAGCCGGCCTGAGTGAAGAGGAAGTTGATCATGTCGTTCTCTGCCACACGGATATCGTTCTGATACTTGGTAAGCAACGCTATCACAGCATCAGCCGGCATCTCAGCAAACGTCGAACGTTCCCAGTTGATGGAACGACCCTCTTCGTCTATCACATTGTCGGTGTTGAAGAGCGAGGCGAACATGTAACACTTACGCTCCCATTCAGCCTTGAAGCCCGCATCTTTCTCCAGTTTGTCCACGATACAGCGCGACTCGGCCGTGGTCATGTACGTGCGGAACTCCTCCATACGATGCCGCATCTCATCCGCATGAATACGGCCGGTTTGCTCATCGTACTCCGTCAAGGCATATTGGTGCGGTTTGTTGGTGTCACTACCATTCCTCAGCTTAATGGTGTCCAACGCGCCTTCTGCATAGCGCTTACCATCGCACATCTCAGCGATGTCTAACTTAAAATCTTCTACATAATTGAAGAACTCATCAGATTTCTGCTCGACAGCATTGGCTATTAACAACCACTCTTGATAGCCGTCGTTCTCTAACGCTTGCTGCTTGAACGACTCCATCACGGCGGCAGTACGGCCTTCGGTCGAGTTCATCGATGATTCCATGGAGTGACGCAACTTAGTGAAACCATTGAGGATGTCGGCCGACACGTTCAAGGCCAACATGGCGGTAAGCACTAAGTACATCATGCTTATCATTCGTTGTCTCGGGGTTTCCGGACAGTTTTTTGCTCCACCCATACTACTTGTTTATTCGTAATATAAATTGTTAATAACTAAAGAAGTACGTACACGTACGGCTTAAGCCAGTGCGCTGAGCATGTTGCCGTAAATCTTGTTGAGATCGGTAACTTGTTTGTTGAGCTTCTGCAGAGCTGCTTCATAAGCGTCTGCCTCTTTCTGCCCGGCCTGAGCAGCTTTCACTTGCAGCTCGTATGCAGCATTGAGCGCATCCAGATGCTGTGCCATCTGACCCGCAGACTTAGCTGCCTGCTCGGCAGACTTAGCGGTTGCCTCGTTGCTTTGCACTGCGGCTTGAGCTGCTGCGGCCGAGGCTGTGAAGCTCTCTCCGAGTTTCTGCGCCGCTTGGGCTGCTTTGTGAGTACCCTCAGTCAGCCCCTCTTCGGCTCCTGCGAACTGATCGGCAGCTTGAGCCGCAGCGGCCAGTTTCTCTGACAGCTTGTTTGTGCCCTCTGCAAGTTTACCCAGCTCTGCGAGGTTGTTCGCACTCGCTGCTACATTGGCAATACTCTCCTTCAGAGCTTTCACGTCTTTCTCCTCCAGAGCCGGAGCTTTGGCCGACTCTTTCTTCTCCTCATGAGCAGCACCCTCTATAGGCTCTGCATCGTGACCAAGCAACTGCGGGAAAACGTTCTCCCAGTTATATACTGCATGGGGTTTTTCAAAAATACCGATTCCGAACAGAAGAGCTTCTGTTGCCATACCAATGGTTAGGATGACACCGGCGAACGGCCAGTGCATGATTTTAAACAATGCGCCGATGATTACAACAGATGCACCACCGCTATACACCATGTTTACTGCATATGCGTGTCTTGCATACCAAGCGACTACTTTGTCCCATCCTTTTACTTCTTTCTGTGCCATAATTGTTTTTTCTATTTTTTATTTGTTAATATTCCTTATTATTAATCGCGCGCATGCACGCACGCAAGTGTTTTTTAATCACCAATATGCGAACGAACGCAGCGGAAACCGATGTAGCAGCGGTCTTCGTACTGATACTCATAAGTACGTGCACCATTGCGCAGATAGGCCGACACATCCTTCCAACTGCCGCCTTTCACCACCTTGCGCTTGAGCACATCGGGGTCGTCCTTCTTGGCATTGTACTGGAAGTTCGGGTTCAAATCGTTGGTGTATGTGTTCGCCGATGGATTGTACGCAGACGATGTCCATTCAGCCACATTACCCGCCATGTCGAACAAACCGAAATCGTTCGGACGGAACTGCGCCACTTTCATCGTGGTCGTTCCGGTGTCGTCGTTATACGCGCCACGATAAGGCTTGAAGTTTGCAAGGAAACAACCCTTACTGTCACGAGCATAGTTGCTACCCCACGGATAAGCCGCCAATTTACGACCTCCGCGAGCGGCATACTCCCACTCGGCCTCTGTCGGCAGACGATAGATTTGCGCATCAATGCCCGAGCTGGCAAGATAGTCGGTACGCCAACGACAGAAAGCTTGCGCTTGCTCCCACGTTACACCAACTACAGGATAGTCGGAGAATCCGCGGTGAGAGAAATACTTGAGCAGCATCGGATCGTTGTACGTGTACTGGAAATCACGCACCCAAACCATCGTGTCAGGATAGATATTGATGATTGCTATTGAGAGCAAATCAGCAGGTTCACGTAGCGGGCGAGTAATCGTCGAGTCGTGTATGGCGTTGCGCTCGTCCACCCAGAACGTATCTACACGCGTCGTTGCGCCTTCAGGATAACAGCCTTTAGCTACATCGAACTTGTTCTGCGGCAGTACTGCCTGCTCATAGTTCATGTAACCGTAACGATAATGGAAACTCGTGGTCTTCAGGGCTCCATTCGAGTAGAAGAGCGGGGACAGGGCATCCACGATATCTTCGTCCTTGCTGTTCCACGGGATTTTCTTTTTCCAGTTGATGCGATAGTTCTCCTCATCAAACTCCTCGTCACGCGATGTGACGGCAAACTCCTCATATCCCGCATCGATGAGTAAGGTGTACGCGATGGAGTCACGTACCCAGTTAACGAACTGCTTGTACTCGCTGTTCGTAATCTCTGTCTCATCCATCCAGAAGGCCTCAACTGTTGCCATGAACTGGTTGTCATCTTGACCAAACAACGCATTCTGCGTGTTCGAACCCATTTCGAACGAGCCCTTCTTGATGAAGACCATCCCGTATGGATTAGCCTCTTTAAAATTACCGTTTTCACCGACGCCAACTAATTCACCCGCGGGCTTATTGCAGCTCACAAGCGCCGTTGCCAGGGCAACGATTGGCAGAATCTTCGTCAGTTTCATATATTTTCTCATTTTTAATTGTTTACTTACCGTTACGCTTTATCTCATGTGTCGCTTTCAGCGGTTGTTACAAGTATCGCACCGACTTGTAGCGGTTGTTACGCTTGGGACGCAGGATGTTGAACTGATATGCCAAGTACAACTCGTGCGAACCGAAACTCTCCAAGAGCAGTTTGGATGTCGGCAACTCGTAACAGTACCCGATGGACAGCCCGCTGATAATATCCATCCCCAAATATACGCCCACGTTCGCGGCAATCCGATAACTCAACCCCCATCGATAACGCTCCTTGTATTCAGTCATCCACGCAAGCGTGATGTCCCACGAACTGAAGTCTGTCTGCAACAGCAGCGAGGGCTGCATCACGAAGTCTCGATGGTGCTTCAGTCGCCAATTATATCCCCCGTGCACGTACATCGTGCCGATAAGCGTAATGCCGACAATATTGTCCGTCTGAGTCTGTTGCGACTTCCACTCAATATACGGTTGCGTCACATGCGAGTAACTCGCCCCCACAAACCAGGTAGGACAACTATAGTAGATGCCGGCAGACATATCAAAACCTACTCCCGACATGTCGCCCGATGGAACGACCGGATCCGAGACGTGGTACTCCGAACCCGACAACTTGTCCAGATTAACGCTGTCACCGTGAAAACCTACGTTCGAGATTCCTAACTCAACGCCGATACTCAAGTATCCTTTTCCCAGTTTCTGGCGATATGCGTACTGCCCATACACGCTCTGCGTGTAAAACAAACCGTACTGGTCATTCATAAATCGTACGCCAGCTCCGTGACGCGTTTTGCCTATCACAAACGGAGAACCGAAATAAAAGTACGTGGTCATCGGAGCATTCGTTATGCCGACTAACTGCATACGATGCATACCTGCTACCTTCATCATGTCTCCTTCTCCCACCGCTGCAGGATTATAGGCCGTTGGCAGATACATGTAATGACCTATCTGCGGGTCAAACTGTGCCAGCACACGCAATGCACACATTGCCGCGACGACCATTACTGTCAGTCTGCGTCTCATCAATATTCCTCTTCATCAAAGAAGAAATCCTCTTTGCTCGGATAATCCGGCCATAAGTCCTCTATCGACTCGTAGATCTCTTCATCATCTTCTATCTCCTGTAAGTTCTCTACCACTTCCATCGGCGCACCATCTCGTAGCGCATAGTCCAACAATTCATCTTTTGTTGCGGGCCATGGTGCGTCTTCCAATTTCGATGCTAATTCCAATGTCCAATACATATTTTTCTTACATTTTAGATGCTATTTACCGAAAATAGCGTGCAAAGTTAATAAAAAGTTTTCAATCTTGCAAGAAAAAGTTCATTTTTCCCACAAAAAAAGTGCATTTCCTTGCATTTTTGCGATTTTTTTTGACAAAATGAATAAAAAATCGCTCATTCTGTTAACATATTGTAAACAAATTTCACCTTTTGCGTCGATGATATCGTCCGACAAAAAAAGTGCCACTATTCGACGCTCAAGTCGTCGAGCAACCGTCCGACAGACATGACAAACGGACACCGCTTCGCTGCCGGCCGGAAGAATGAATCCGCGAACGGGCTCCAACTCTTCTTGCCACTTGTCAATCATCGCTTCGAGGATGGTCACTTCTTCTGCGCTTATCTCCGTCGCATCGGTCGTCTGCGCCGCGTTGGGATCTGTGGCCAAAAAACCACCCAGATTGAATAGTTTATTCTGAATTCGCCGCAGTACGCTGTCAATCTCCTCACAATCTTCGCTGGCGATATTCGCTATTTTAGCACGAAGTAGCCCGACGACCGAGTTCAGCTCATCTGCCGTACCATATGCCTCCAAACGCAGTGAGGCCTTACTCACACGGCTTCCACCAATAAGCGACGTCTCACCCTTGTCGCCGGTCTTTGTGTATATCCGATAACTCATATGTTGGTTGTTTATGTGTTACATTCGTATCTTGAACGTCTGTTTCGGCAAGTGACGATTGAAGAACACGAGCCCCATCGACCCCAAATCGAAACGGGCGGTCACGTCCTCTCGTTCGCAGATGGCCTGCCACGCCTCCCACATCTCCCTGCTATGACGGATATCGTCCACCACGAACAGACTGTCTTCTCCGGCATGAGCAGCAAGGATGTCAAAATAGCGCAGTGTCGCCTCTTTGCGATGATTAGCATCCAAGAACGCCACATCCACCGTCTGCCAACGGACTGCTTCGCGCGGCAACGTCTCGTCAATATTGCCTTCTACGGCTGTGATGTTATGTATCCCTAACTTCGCCCAGTTCTGCTTGGCAATGCCCAAGAGTGCTCCGCTGCCCTCAAACGTCACAATCTGCGCTTCAGCATGAGGTTTGGCCAAGTACGCGGTGGTGATGCCGAGCGATGTGCCCAACTCCACCACCATCTGCGCGTTGAGGTGGTTTACCAACCGAAAGAGTAGTTGCGCTTCGCGCGGACACTTCAGTGCCTTACGGGCTATCGTCCCCACAGGCAGTTCTGTCTGTTGACATGCACCACCACCCGTTCCGTAATCGGTCACACGAACGATGTCTTGGCGTTGCAACAGTTGTTGGCGAGCATGCTCAATATCGCCGAAAGAGTAGTATGGCGTCGTTTCAGGGATGAGCGTACGCGCGATATAGAAAAGGTACGGAGAGTGCACGCCATAACCCATCGTGTTACGCGATTGAAGGTAAAACTGCGCATACGAACCAATCCTGAATTTGTCGGGTGGACATCGATAGAACACATCCACCAAGACGAAACCCAGCACTACACCCGAAGCATCGGCGTACCAATCGAGCCACTCGCCCGTGCGAGGCGGAAAGCAGTACGTCTGTAGCAGTTCAATAATACCGCCGAATACAATCGGGAAAAGCACTGCCCATACAGCTCGCCAACCGAAAGAAACCTCATCGCGATGCAAATCACCCGTCAGACAGATGGTCCATACCAGATAGGCCAACCAATGACCGAGCTTGTCAGGATGACTGATGTCCACGTGCAGCGATGTCGCATGGAAGAGCGACAAGTACACGATACCTGCCCCTACCACCATGGATGGCCAGTACGCTTTCAGTATGTGCAGCAAACGGCGACGCATCAGTTCCGAGCAACTCGTTGTCTTTCCTACAGTTTTTCGCCGAAACAGAGATCTCCCGCATCACCCAGACCCGGCACGATATACTTGTGCTCATTGAGGATGGGGTCAATAGCCGCCACCCATAGGGTCGCATCGGCTGGCATAATCTCTTGCAGGTATTCTACCGCCTGCCGGGTGGCGATGATGCTGGCGAAATGGACAGCCGATGGCTGACCATGACTCAGCAGTGCTCTGTAGGCCAACTCCATCGAACCGCCCGTCGCTAACATTGGATCAGGCAAGATAAGCACTTTGCCCTCAATACTCGGCGCTGCCATGTATTCCACCACAATCTCCACGTCCGTCTGACTCTCGTCCGTATAGCGACGATAGGCCGAGATAAACGCGTTTTCGGCATTGTCGAAATAGTGGAAGAACCCATCGTGCATCGGCATCCCGGCTCGGAGAATAGTGCCAAGCACCACGCGGTCACGCATCACCGACATGTCAATGGGCGCAAGCGGTGTCTGCACTGTCTCTTGACCGTAATGTAGCGTCTTGCTGATTTCGTACGCCATCACCTCTCCGATACGCTCCACGTTGCGACGAAAACGCATACTATCGCCCTGAATAGCCACCGAGCGCAGTTCGCGAAGAAAAGTGTTGACGATGGAGTTCTGCTCCGATAAATTTACAACCTTCATGCGGATTATTTCTTGCCGGCCTTCACTTGGTCCTTGATGTTCTTAATTTGCGCTTTCACAGTGACCATGTCCGATTTACTCTTGGTCGCAAGGTTTTCCAGACGAGTCGTCTTGTCGTTGATCTCGATGAGGTACTGACTCAGCGTCTCATAACCCGCATCGATGGTCTTCTCATCGCGCTCTTCGATGTTTTGCACCATCTGAACAGCAGCCGCTTTGCGCTCGTTACACTCCTCCTCCTGACTCTTCAGCAACGACAACTGCTCCTGCATCGCCACGCTCGATACGTCCGTCATTTTCTGAATCATCTCGTACTGTTTCTTGATGCTCTTAATCTGACTATCATAGTTCTTCTGCTCGGTCTCGTAGAACTTCTTCGCGTTCTTGACCATCGACTGACGACCCTTCAGGAACGACACTTGAGCATCGTAGAGTTTTTTCTCCGACTTCAGGTTCTTCTGTGCCTCAGCGATATCTTTGTCCTGACGCTCGATGTCCGACTGAAGCTGCGAGAGCTGGGTCAGATACAGGTTCAAGTCCTCACCCGACGCTTCACGCATCGCATCAAGGCTGAACTCAATAAGTTGGACGGATACAGGTGACACGTGGCGATACTCTGCACGAGCGCCCATTACGATGGCAACTGCAAAGGCTGCCGTTAAAAGCATTTTTTTCATGTTCGTTTTATTTAAAATGTTGATATAATGTCTCATCATCCGGCGTTTGAGTCGCCGCTAATTGCGCCATCACCGCTTCAGAGTACGTCTTTGAGACAGGAATAGGCGGCACTCCCTCTGCATCAAACTCCATCATCAGCCCCTCTCCCGTACGCTTCAGCAGTTTAACCCGCAAGAAATTCACGATATACGAACGATGCGTTCGTAGCAATCCCATGTCGTGCATTTTCTCTTCTATTTCACGCAACGTCGAGCGTAGCATGTATCGCTGCATTTTACCGCCCGAGACGTAACAGATCATCACATAATTGTCCGCAGCCTCAATATAGAACAGCGTCTCTGGACGCAGCGACAACTTCAGCTCGTTCTTGTCATCGTAAAAATTGAGCATGTCTGGTGTAGGACGCAACTCATCCTCCACCAAGCCCAATCGACGTGCTTCGATGGCATCCAACTGCTCACGATAATGCAACAAAATTTGTGCCAAGATGACTATGGCATACGGAATAAGCAGTATAAAAAACGTATATAGGGCCGCACTGCCCCAATATGACAGGAATTTGTCAGCCCCATCCGGAGTAATCACAATCGGAAATATGGCATACACCAACGACATCATCAATATCTCTACCGCCACCCAAAAACCATATTGCACATACGAAAGGGCATGTTTTTTGCAATAATAGCACATTCCTATTCGAGAAACTGCAATAATTGTCATCGCAATCAACACGACCAATGTACCCGACAAGAAGTACTCCAACTCGTTCATTTCCGTCAACCACTGACGCGAATTGAAGGGTTGGTAGATGGTAATGAAAATCCAAGCGTACACCGCGCTCCAGACCACTAAACGGGTCAGATTCTGACGCGTCGTTAAGTACTTCGGAATGTATCTCGTTGTGCCCATTTTTGATGTTATTTTTCGTTTTCGACTGCAAAGTTACAAAAAATTTTTCATTCCACCAAATTTTGATATATCAAAAATTTTTTGTAACTTTGCACCCGATTTCGTGCCAACCCGCATTTTTGCTGACTAAACGGCCGATTTTTGACATATGAAAGAAAATGCATTTATTCACAAAATTGACAAAGAAACGGTAAATAACTTGCCAATTTGTGCTTTTGAAGGGGAAACTTTTGTCATTAACGAACCACAACAAGTGGCCGATGCCATGACGTATCTTAACGCACAAACAATTGTGGGCGTGGATACCGAAACGCGACCATCGTTCGTCAAAGGACAACATTACCCCGTCGCACTTGCACAAATAGCCACCGAAGAGCGCTGTTATCTCTTCCAGCTGAGTCGGATTGGGATGCCCCAAGAGCTCGCAGACTTCTTCGCGAACCCGAATATCCGTAAGGTCGGACTTGCTTTCAAGGACGACCTCATCGCTTTGCGACATCGACGCAACTTCACCCCACAGAACTGCGTGGATATACAGCGAATGGTCGGACAGTATGGCATCCTCGACCTGGGACTGCAAAAGATTTTCGCCATCTGTTTCGGCAAGAAAATCAGTAAGAGCCAGCAACTCACCAACTGGGACAACATCGAACTGACTCCCGAGCAGGCACGATACGCATCCACCGATGCGTGGGCTACTTTACTGATTTACAAGGAGCTGAAAAACACCAAGCGCATCCCGTCCAAAATGGCTGCTAAACTTCAGGCCGAACAACTCAAAGAACAGCAAGCGCATCAACAAGCAGTCCTCGCCGCACGTAAGTCCGAACAAGCGCATCCCGAACAAGCGCATCCCGAACAAGCGCATCTCGAACAAACGCATCCCGAATGAGTACCTCCCCTTCCTCTTCTGCTCCCATTCCTCCCTCTTCTGCTACACCTTATAAATATACCGCGCGCGTATCCACACGCACGCATACGCGAAACCCGTTCATCATATGACGCACAACATGACATGTGTCATATGTCATCTTCATGTCATATCTTCCCCCAAACTGCAAAACTCTTATTTGCATACTAGAAAACAACTTTCATCGATACATGGTGAGAGGATCTCCGTACCCTCTCCGTACCCTCTCCGTACTCCTCCTACTCTCTCCCTATACCCCTCTATACCCCTCAGCATTCGATACTAATCCGACTAGCTCCACAGGAGCGCTCCCCTAAGGTAGGGGAGGGGGACCGCTTGCGGGGGAGGGGTATGAAACTGTATCCGGTGCAGTTATGTCGCGCTTGCGAGGTATGAGTCCGTACGGCTTTGCCGCCCCTACGCCAATTTACAAATTGCCCATCCTCCTCTTTCTCAATCCAACTTCAGCACTGCAAGGAATGCTTTCTGTGGCACTTCCACATTGCCAATCTGCTTCATCCGTTTCTTGCCGCGTTTCTGTTTCTCAAGCAGTTTGCGCTTGCGACTCACATCACCACCATAGCACTTGGCAAGCACGTCCTTACGCACCTGCTTTACCGTCTCACGAGCGATAATCTTAGCTCCAATAGCCGCCTGAATAGCGATATCAAACTGCTGGCGCGGCAACAGCTCCTTCAATTTCTCGCACATCCGACGACCAAAATCCACCGCATTCGACCGATGCGTCAGTGTACTCAACGCATCCACCTGTTCACCATTAAGCAGTATATCCAGTTTCACCAAATCCGACTGACGATAACCCGATTGATGGTAATCAAACGATGCATAACCTTTCGATATCGACTTCAGTTTGTCGTAAAAATCAATCACGATCTCCCCAAGAGGCAAGTCGAAATAAATCTCTACGCGATTGCCCGAGATATACTCCTGCTTCACCAACTCCCCCCGCTTATCCAAACACAACGTCATGATTGGCCCTATATACGTGGTCGTAGTGATGATACTGGCACGGATATACGGCTCTTCTATCCGCTCTATCCCCACAGGGTCGGGCATCCCCGCCGGATTATGCACCTCATGCATGACTCCGTCTTTAGTGAACACGCGATAACTGACGTTCGGAACAGTCGTGATGACAT
The DNA here is from genome assembly GCA_937892015.1 of uncultured Bacteroidales bacterium. Classification (GTDB taxonomy): domain Bacteria; phylum Bacteroidota; class Bacteroidia; order Bacteroidales; family Paludibacteraceae; genus Colicola. The sequence continues at coordinate 32,021 of CALAUY010000191.1, forward strand.
CCATGTTGAACTCTCGGTCAAGACGCTCTTGCACAATCTCCATGTGCAGCAATCCCAGAAAACCGCAACGAAAACCGAATCCCAGCGCAACCGAACTCTCCGGAGTAAACGTCAGCGACGCATCGTTGAGCTGCAGTTTTTCGAGAGATGCCCGCAGATTCTCAAAATCTTCCGTCTCAATAGGATACACCCCGGCAAAAACCATCGGCTTCACTTCCTCAAAACCCTCTATTGCTTTGTCGCATGGACGATGAACATGGGTAATCGTGTCGCCTACTTTCACTTCTGTACTCGTCTTTATGCCGGAAATGATGTACCCCACATCACCCGCACTCAACTCTTTGCGAGGCTGCATCTCTATCCCCAATACACCAATCTCGTCAGCATCATACTCTTTGCCCGTGTTGAAGAACTTCACCAACTCTCCCTGCCGAATCGTTCCGTTCTCCACCTTGAAATAGGCGATGATACCACGAAACGAATTGAAAACCGAGTCGAAGATAAGTGCCTGAAGCGGAGCTTCACCGTCTCCTTTCGGGGCAGGTATGCGTTCCACAATAGCATCCAGTACCGCTTCTACACCCATACCCGTCTTTGCCGATACACGCAAGATCTCCTCACGCCGACAACCCAGTAACTCCACAATCTCATCTTCCACCATGTCCGGCATCGCACTCTCCATGTCGCATTTGTTCATCACTGGGATAATCTCAAGGTCGTGTTCCAACGCCATGTACAGGTTACTGATGGTCTGCGCCTGAACTCCTTGACTCGCATCTACCACAAGCAACGCTCCCTCGCACGCTGCGATAGAACGACTCACTTCATAGGAGAAATCGACGTGACCCGGAGTGTCTATCAAGTTCAACGTATATTCTTTCCATTGCATCTGAATAGCGTGACTCTTGATAGTGATGCCACGCTCTTTCTCCAAGTCCATGTCGTCCAACACTTGGTTCTCCATCTCACGTGGGTCCACCGTGTGGGTGAACTCCAACATACGATCAGCCAACGTTGACTTACCGTGATCAATATGAGCTATGATGCAAAAATTACGTATCTTATCCATCGCATTTTTTTCTTTTCTTACTGACAAAAATTGCACAAAAAGCACGCAAAGTTACGATTTTTTTTTCATTTATGCAAGAAAAAAGCTCTTTTTTGTGATAAAAATGCACAAAAATGACGAAAAAGTTTGCACATTTCAAATAAAAGCAGTAACTTTGCACCCGATTTCGCAACTTTTTCTCCGAAATCATGACTTAAAACAGAAGTATAATTAACCAAATTTATTTTAAAGTATGAAAAAGTATTTTATGATTCTCGCAGCAGCTGCCATTGCGTTTACTGCTTGCACCAAGCCGACTCCCGAACCGGAACCGACTCCCGAAGAAGCCAACACCTTCCAAATTACGGTTTCTGACATCACCGCTACTACGGCTTCTGTTGCCGTTACACCGTCCGACAACAGTGTTCTCTACTATTTCGACATCCTTTCGGCTGAAAATTATGCCGAGTTTGCCGACGACGCTGCGCTGATGACCGACTACGTTGACTATTTTGAAGAACTTATCGACATCTATGGCCAGTATGGTTACGACTTAACGATTGCCGACTTCCTCTCGCAAGGAGCCGACGACTACGATTTCGAGGGACTCAGCGCCGAAACAACGTATTACGTAGTGGCTTTCTGCTTCGACTCTACGTACACTCCTGCGGGGAGCGTTACCAAGCAGCAGTTCACCACCCTCGCCGTTCAGAACGTAAGTCTCTCTTTCCAACTGCAAACGACCGACACGGCCATCTTCTTCGTTCCGAACGACGACAAAATCACTTATCTTTACGACTATGATGATGCTGACACGCTGGCCGCACTCTTAACAAACAACGACATGACTGCTCCGCAGTATTTCCAAGCTTTGTGGGAGTATGTGGAAAGTATGTATTCTGCTTACGGATACACCCTCGACGATTTCGCCGCTCAAGGTACACTCTATCTTCCTTACTTGGATGAAGATGGCGAGGCAGTTCTTGAGGCTGGACACAAGTACGTCTTCATGGCTCAAGCTTACACCGGTGGCGTTTGGAACTCCGACTTCGTTTCCTACGAGTTCGCAGCTCCCGCCAACAGCGCAGCTCCTGCTGTCAACGTCAAGGGTAAACTCAACACCCAAATGCGCCTGAAGAAAGCAAAGAAAATCAACAAGTCCGACATCAACGTTACCCGCAAGTAATCAACGACTTGACTAAACAAATCATCACAAAAAAGACGTGCAACATTGCACGTCTTTTTTTGTAGCGGGACCCGGGATTGAACCGGGGACCTCATGATTATGAATCATGCGCTCTAACCGGCTGAGCTATCCCGCCTTTCCACTTTCGATACTTCCGAAGCCTGTCCATCACTCCATCAGAGCATTTCACTAACCTCTTCTTGGCGTTCCCTCACTCCATCAGAAGCTCCGTTTTTCCGAAAGCGGCTGCAAAATTACTGCTTTTTTTTGACATGACCAAATAATTCTCCAAAAAAATGCACTTTTTACCCTAAAAAAGGCGTTTTATTCGTCTAAAAAGCAACTTTTGCCCATTTTTTAGGTGCAATTTTGCACCAACTTACTTCACCAACTTACATTTCCTTCACCACCATCACCGCCACGACTGTTCCCTATTCGTCCTCTTCTTCATCCACCGACAGACCCGCACGCGAACGAGCACGTTTGCGCTCTAACTCATCAAGGATAATCTTGCGGAAACGCATCGCTTTCGGAGTGATTTCTACGTATTCGTCCTCTTTGATATACTCCAACGCCTCTTCAAGCGACATAATCAGCGGCGGCGACAAAATAGCCTTGTCGTCTGCCGACTTTGAACGCATGTTCGTCAACTTCTTCGACTTGGTCACGTTAATGACAATATCCTTATCTTTAGCACTCTCGCCTACCACTTGACCCGCATACACCTCTTCCTGCGGATAGATGAAGAACCTGCCGCGGTCCTGCAGTTTGTCGAGTGCATATGCGTATGCCGTGCCCGTTTCCATGGCTATTAACGAACCGTTAGTACGCTTCACGATGTCGCCCTTGTATGGTTGATACTCGATGAAACGATGACTCATGATGGCCTCGCCCGCCGAGATATTCATCACGTACGTGCGCATTCCTATGATACCGCGCGATGGGATAGTGAACTCCAGTTGCAACCGGTCATTGACTGTCGTCATTGAGAGCATGTCGCCCTTATGAACCGCCACATACTCGATAATCTTACCCGAACACTCCTCCGGACAATTGACCGTCAACTGCTCTATCGGCTCCCACTTCACCCCGTTAATCTCCTTGATAATAACTTGCGGTTGACCCACCTGCAGCTCATAACCCTCGCGACGCATGGTCTCTATCAGCACTGACAGATGCAGAACGCCACGACCATACACCCGCCATGCATCTTCCGACTCCGCTTTTTCTACACGCAACGCTAAGTTCTTATCCAGCTCACGCATCAAACGGTCATGGATATGACGACTCGTCACATACTTGCCGTCTTTGCCGAAAAAAGGCGAGTCATTGATAGTGAAAAGCATCGACATCGTCGGCTCATCAATGGCAATGGGTTGCAACGGCTCGGGCTCGCTGAAATCGCAGATAGTGTCCCCTATCTCAAAACCCTCAATGCCCACAATAGCGCAGATATCGCCGCTCGACACTTCCTCCACTTTCTGCTGACCAAGACCCGCAAACGTGCGCAACTCCTTAATCTTCTGCTTCACCGACGAGCCGTCACGCTTGAACAGCGTCACGTTCATCCCCTCTTTTAGCGTCCCGCGATGAACTCGACCAACGGCAATACGACCAACGTATGGGTTGTAATCCAGACTCGTAATCAGCATCTGTGGCGTTCCCTCTAACACGGCCGGAGCGGGGATATACTCGATGATGGCATCCATCAGCGCTGTCAGGTCGGTCGTCGGCTGTTTCCAGTCTTTCGACATCCAACCGTTCTTCGCCGAACCGTAAATGGTTTGGAAATCCAGCTGGTCCTCTGTCGCATCCAGCGCACACATGAGGTCGAAAACGGCTTCTTGCACCTCGTCCGGACGGCAGTTGAGCTTGTCCACCTTGTTGATGACAACTATCGGCTTCAACTGCATCTGTAGCGCTTTTTGCAGCACAAAACGCGTCTGTGGCATCGGACCTTCAAACGCATCCACCAACAGCAACACGCCGTCGGCCATATTCAACACACGTTCTACCTCCCCACCGAAATCAGCGTGCCCCGGAGTGTCAATGATATTGATCTTCACTCCTTTATACTCAATCGACACGTTCTTCGCTAGGATGGTGATACCACGTTCTCGCTCCAAGTCGTTGTTATCCAAAATCAGCTCACTTTTCTGTTCGTTTTCGCGGAAAAGATGAGCCGTGTAAAGCATTTTGTCAACTAAAGTCGTTTTGCCGTGGTCAACATGAGCTATAATAGCTATATTTCGTATTTCTTGCATGTGGTCCCACTTGGGCTTGAACCAAGGACTCCCTGATTATGAGTCAGGTGCTCTGACCGACTGAGCTATGGGACCTGTGGAGTGCGTTCCTCCTTTATTAACTTAATTTTTTACTTGACTTTCTATCTTAATTTTTTTTCTCTATCTCCTTAACATTCTATAGTATTCCTCCGATTCTTGCTTGGTAATCTGCTTATCCACCTCGCTCAACTCGGGCAACCGCAGTCGTTGTCCTACTTGCAGCGCGTTCGGATTGCGCACTACGCTCTTGTTCATCGCGTAGATATATACCCAACAGAATGGGTTCTGGTAGTATTTGCGAGCCAGTTGCGCAAGCGTCATCTGTGGCGTCACATCCACTGTCGCAAGTACACTCACCGACGTACGCTCCTCTGCGCGTGGAGACACTTCCTGTTTGGGCGACTTTACCTCGATAGTTGTCCGACTACGGTCACCTAGTACAGGCGCACTGACCGACGCTGTGCTTCGCGGCACGTTCACCAACCGCATCTCTACTCGACGATTAGGACTATAGTCGGCTTTCACGTTCTCCAAACGACCTTTTCCCTCTACAATGATACGATGCTCATCTATCTCGTACGCTTTCTTCAAACGATTGGCGATAACTGTCGCACGAGCTAACGACAACCGACTGTTCAACTCCGCCGAACCGACATAATCGCAATAACCCGTCAATCGAACACCCATCTCAGGATTCTCCTCTAAACGCTCGGCCATCTCGTGCACCGCTTTCTGTGCATCATCGTCTAAACTATAGCGACCCATCGGAAAATACACAAAGAAAACATTGTCCTCACAATTGTATCCGCCCAACGTACTATCTACTACCGGCACTTGCACCTCCACCGGCACCTGTACCTTTTTGTAGCGTGTTTCGCGGATGACAATAGTGTCCGTCTGACGCACAAACAATGTGTCAGCAGCTGCTACATACAAGCTCGAAACCAACAGTAGCATGAACGATAAAAACGCCTTCTTTGTCATCTTCTTCAACGTTTCGGACTGCAAAATTACTGCTTTTTTTTGACATGACCAAATAATTCGACAAAAAAATGCATTTATGGCGGCTTTTTACACCATTTTCTGACGCTATTATTGGCTTTTTTGGAATGAAAAAAGACATATTCATGCATAAAAATACACTTTTTTGCGTTTTTTCTTGCATATTTCAATTTTTTTCTGTAACTTTGCACCCAAAAACTGCAAAATACATAAGCATCATGGACATTTTATCACAAATGACTGCGCGAGCTAAAGCCAACAAGCAGCGCATTGTGCTTCCTGAAGGCGACGAACCTCGCACTCTGGAAGCCGCCAACATCATCCTTAAGGACGATCTGGCAAACCTCATCCTAATCGGTAAACCCGAAGTTATCAACCGCATGGCTGCCGAAAAGGGGTACGAACACATCGGCAAAGCAACTATCTTCGACCCCGACACTGAGCCAAAAATGACAGAGTACAGCAACTTGCTCTACGAACTCCGCAAGAAAAAAGGCATGTCACCCGAAGAAGCACAGCTCAAAGCCAAAGACCCGCTCTACCTCGGATGCCTCATGATTAAGGCTGGTGACGCGGACGGCGAACTGGCAGGCCATTTTTCCAATATAATATTCCTTTTCCTTCTTTTTTATTACTTTTCCAATTAC
>CALAUY010000192.1 GCA_937892015.1 uncultured Bacteroidales bacterium
TGCACTGGATGTTGTACTCGCCGTATTCGGAGCAGATGTTGCGGGTGAGCATCTTCAGTCCGCCTTTGGCCGCTGCATACGCGCTGACAGTCTCGCGACCCAGTTCAGACATCATCGAGCAGATGTTGATAATCTTGCCTTCGCGGCGCTCCATCATCTCCGGCAGAACAGCCGAGCTGACGATGAAGGGTGCTACCAAGTCCACGTCAATCACTTGCTGGAACTCCTGCCGTTTCATCTCGTGCATCGGGATACGTTTGATGATGCCGGCGTTGTTGACGAGGATATCAATCTGACCGACTTCGGCGTGGATTTTATCGACGAGTGCTTTCACGTCGTCTTCTTTCGTTACGTCGCAGACGTAGCCGTGAACATTGGTGATGCCTTCAGCTGCGTAGTTAGCGAGACCTTTCTCCAACGCGGCTTCGTTGATGTCGTTGAAGATGATGTTCTTAATGCCGGCTGCCACAAATGCTTTGGCAATATTAAAGCCGATTCCGTAAGACGCGCCCGTAATCCAAGCGTTCTTATTTTCGAGAGAGAACAGGTTCATAATTTTAGTGTTTTTATGATTTATAATTAGTTGTTTACTATCTTTTTTGTTGTGCCATGTAAGCAGGCCTATCTGCCTTTTAGTTTTTGACCGGTTACTTTAGGTCGGTAATGAGTGAGAAATCTTGGTCGCCGTAGTCGAGGTTTTCGCCTCCCATGCCCCAGATGAAGGTGTAGTTGTGTGTGGCAGCGGCGGAATGGATGGACCATTCGGGCGAGAGTACGGCTTCGTTGTTGTGCATCCAGATGTGGCGTGTTTCTTCCACTTCGCCCATGAAATGGCAGATAGCCTGGTCTTCAGGCAGTTCGAAGTAGAAATACGCTTCCATTCGGCGGCTATGAACATGTGCCGGCATCGTGTTCCAAACCGAACCTACAGCCAGTTCGGTCATTCCCATCTGCAGTTGGCAGGTAGGAAGAACCTGATTGACAATCATCTTGTTGATGTCGCGCTCGTTGGATGTTTCCAATGCTCCCATGTGAGCCACGACGGCATCGGCTTTGGTTACTTTCTTGTCGGGATAAACCATGTGTGCGGTGCAGGAATTGAAATAGAACAGTGCCGGATGATGAGCATCCTTGCTGCAGAACCGCACTTCTCGGTCGCCGCGTCCGAGATAGAGAGCCTCTTTGTAGTTCAGCTCAAACGTCTCGTCTCCCACTTGCACGACGCCTGCACCACCCACGTTGTAGATGCCCATTTCTCGGCGAGTGAGGAAATACGGGGCTTTCAGCGGGTCGATGGCTTCCAGCAGCAGTGCTTCGTTGACGGGTTTAGCACCGCCAACCACCATTCGGTCGTACATCGAATAGACCATGTTAACTTCGTCGTTCACAAAGAGGTTCTGAATCAGAAAATCCTTGCGCAGACGGCTTGTGTCGTACGCTTTGGCATCGGTTGGATTGCTCGCGTAACGGATTTCGTAGTTTGTTTTCATATATGTTGTGTTGTTTGGTGTTGTTTGATGTTGTTTGGTGTTGTTTGATGTTGTACGCAGATGTATTGGAGCTTCCTTCACCAGGTAGCGATAAAATAATCATCTATATACACCTATTTCACCTGCCACATATAGGCGAAATTGAGCGAGAGTGACATAGGATTGCTGTAGTCGAAATAGTCCATCTTGCTGTCGTTGAAGGTGTTGCCGAAGGACCAGTTGAACCGCGCTTCCAGTTGATAGACACCGGCATGTTTGGTTCGGTAGTAGAAACCTAATCCTGCAGCCAATCCCCAATCGAACGGTTTCTCTATTGCAGCATACTCGTGTGCTGTCTTTGATTCAGCACCTGCATTGCGTGCGATGAGATAGTTGTCGGGAACAGTCCCGCTTTCGACCGAACGAAAACAGTAGCCTATCTGTGGTCCGAGATTGAAGAAGCCACGCGCACGTTTGCCGAAATAGAGGTGCATGAGAAACGGCAGTTCCACGTAGTCGAGTTGCCGCTGATAACCGGTGTTCGACTCGTACCAGCCGCGTTGCATGTAGTTGATTTCCACCTGCATTCCGCACACTTTGTGTCCGGCGTAACGGAAAACGAGACCTCCATTCCAGCCGAGAAACGGATGTTTCCACGATTGAGTCACTGTGGGCGAGAAACGATACATGGAAGCAATAGCACCGGCATGTGCACCGATGTACATCTCCTCGCGGTTGAGTTTGGGTTGCGCCAAACCCACGGCGCAGAAACACAGGACTAATATGGTCAAAACGGCTTTTCTCACTTCACTTTCATTGTTGTATCACTTTGCATTACTATCATTTTTGTATCACTAACATTTCACATCACTATCATTTTGCATCGTCGTTGTCGTCTTTGTCTTGCGCCTCAACATTGGCCATTCTCGGCACAACTTGCAGCGGTGTGTTCATGAATCCGCCGTCTCCTATACGTTGGAAACGGAGCGTTGATTGCAGGCCGTCATGCTCGGTTTCGAGAGCTTGTTGCCATGCTGCATCGTCAGCTGCTTGCAGCGCATTTATCACAGCCGGAACGAAAAACCGTGTCAGGTCGTATCCTAAGATATCGTATCGCGGACGCGACTGTGAAGGTGTTTTGACGCCGAAATACGTGCTCATCATTTCGTCGAAAGCGTTCCAGTTGCCATCCTCTTCGCGCTTGAACTGCACAATCCGCATTCCTTCCGGAACGGTGGGATTGTACTGGAGCAGGTATTTGTTGGTTTCGAGGTCTTCCACTCCGTTCGTGAATGGCAGCAAGCAGAGTATCTCGTGCTTCTTGACGAAAGCACTTGCGGCAGGAATCTGGTTGGCATAAGCCGGCCCGATGATGGCGTGCATCGTGCTCATCTCGTCCTGTTCGAGCACCCGTTGCAACTTGTACTCCGTTTTGCCGATATCGTAAACGAACACCTCGTATCGGATGTCATCGCGTTTGACTTCACGTAACGCCAAGAGAATACCTTCGTAGAACTTGAGGAATCGCTCCATCTTGACATCGTAGGTCTGTGCATCGGCTTGCAGCGGCAGGAGCAATGCCAGTCGCAGCACAGGTGCAGTAGAATCGGCTTGTTCAGGCTGCATGACGAACATCGTGTCTTCCTCGAAGAACACTTCGTCTTCCGTTGTCTGAACGACAGCCGGCACTGTGTCTGTGTCTGCGTTCGTTTCCGCAGGTTGAGGCTCAACCGGCTGTGATTCAGCAAGTTGAGCATCTCCTAATGCTGCTTTGACCACGTCTGCCGGCTTGAGTTTCTCTTGCTTCAATGCTGCTTTCGGGTCGGATTTGGACTCGGATTTGGACTCGGATTTGGGCTCAGCATTTGACTCGGCTGTAGGTTTGTTCTTCACCGGAACGAGAATCACCTGTCCGAGTTTGAGTCCGCTGGTTTTCAGTTCGGGATTGAATTTTATCAGTTCTTCCTGCGTGACGCCGAAATTGACGCTGATGCGATAGAGTCCTTCGCCTTTCTGCACCGGATACTCATACACCTCAACGCCTTTGACCACGCGAATAGGATAGTCGAACGTCTGTGCCGAACTCAGCACAGCAGCCGTACAAAGCAATATGACGAATACGAAACGTTTCACTTCTTTTCTATGGGTTTAGACAGTTCAATAGCAGCCATGATAATCGGGCCAATACCTTTCGGGTCGTTCTTGATGACCGGTTCCGACAGGTAGTATTTCACCGATCCGTCGCGATAACGAGGTTTGCCGCCCAGACCGGCCACAGCACAGCAATTGGTCAGTGTAACACCGCCTTTGTCCTCGAAAGAGATGACATTGTCCACCATTCCGTCGAAGATTTTCTGCGCTTCTTTCTTGTATTTAGGCGGTAAGTAGCCTTTGTTTGCCGCTTTGGCGAATGCATAGCAGAAGATGGCGGACGAAGTGGCTTCCAGATAGTTGCCTTCTTCTTTAGGCAGCGCAGTCAGTTGATACCACATATGACTCTTTTTGTCTTGATACTTCAGCAGGTTCTTGGCGGAACGTTTGAGCATCTTCAGCAACATGTCGCGGTTCTCGCCTTCGGGCATGTAATCCAGCACATCCACCATTGCCATCACGTACCAACCCATCGAACGGCTCCAGAAATTAGGCGAGCAACCGGTCTGCGGGTCTGCCCATTTCTGTTCGTGCGACTCGTCCCAACCATGGTAGTTGAGGCCGGATTTTTTGTCGTACGTATATTTGTCAATCAGCCGGAACTGTGTTGCCACATCCTGCACTCCCTTGTCCATGTTGCGCTCAACGGCATAGCGGATATAGAACGGTTCGGCCATATAGAGTCCGTCGAGCCACATCTGATGCGGGTAGATTTTCTTGTGCCAGAACCCGCCCTCTTTCGTTCGCGGTTGCTCTTGCAGTTGCTCGAAGAGTCGGTCGTTGGCCATTTCCCAACGCGGGTCGGGTTTGATGTCATTGAGGATGAAGAGGAAGGAACCGCCATTGACGCGGTCGATGTTGAAATCGTACATTTTGTAGGTTTTGATTTCTCCATCCTCGCTGATGAAAGCGTCGGCGAACCTCATCACATATTCGAGAAACCTGTCGTTGCCGGTAGCTTGATAGAGTTGCAGCATCGCTTTCGACATCAGTGCTTGGGTGTAGTCCCATTTGGGCTCTTTGACGTTGTCAGTCAGCCACAACTCGGGATAGTTCTCCATCTGGCTTCTCGCGAACAGATTGGCATACGAGAGGTAGTAAACAGGCTCATGCTTCGGAGTCTTGGCGTTCAGACTCAGCGTGCATAGCATACAAAAAAACAATAAGATGCGTTTCATATCGGATAAGTGTATTGATGTTTGCGTAAAGGTAAATAAACAGCAGCCACGAGAGCCAGTAAGACGAGTGGCAGAGCAGTCGTGAGCAGTTGGATGAGCAGTCGGTTGTCGCGTGCTGTCTTGTCGTTGATGAGTCGCAGCGGCATCGTTTTCATCCTTAACGGGATGAGTCCTTCATCGTCGGTCAGGTAGAGAACGCTGTTGACGATAAAATCTCGGTTGGCGAACTGCATCTGCGTGTATCGGTCGAATCCGCAAGGCAGCGGTTGACCTTGTTGCCACTCGTTTCGGATGACCGAACCGGCACTTACCACGACTTGATGCGTGGCAGTAGAGCGAGTCTGTTTGTCGTGTGGAGCGACGACTCCGTCGGGAATCATCTGATGTGCGTAGAGCGAAGGGAAAGAGCCGTCTAAAGCCACAGCCACAGGCACAAACCGATGCACGAATCGCTCGGTATCGGGATTGAGGTCGCTCAGGTCCACTTTGGCCGGCGTGGCTGTCAGAGCCGAGTGGTTGGACGTGGCGAGCAGCACTTCTCGGCGGATGAGTGAATCTTCGCCGACGGCAGAGATAGGCGAGCAGAACGTGGCAGTCACTTGCCCGAGTTTGGCTGTGATAGGCGAGGCATCGGAGGTCAGCAGAAGCGGCGCATAAGTCCACGGCAACGGCTGAAAATTCGGGGCGTTCGGGTCTTCGCTCACATCGACAGGTATAGGCAGACACTGCAAGTCTTGCAGCAGAGCGGGTTCGATGCGCACGCCGTATCGGAAGAGCATGTCTTGCAGCCCCAAGTCTTGCGGGATGACGGGAGTCATGCCTTCTGTTGCGAGATAGTCGTCGGAAAAGCGCACGCCGTTGAGCAGCCAGAGCACGCGTCCGCCGCGCATCACGTACTGGTCGAGCAAGTACTTATCTCGCTCGGAGAAGACGTTTTGCGGGTCAGCGATGATGACAGCCGCATACGGGTCTAATTGTCCGTCCTCGCCGGTCAGACTGCCGCGATCGACTTGGAAGAACGTTGCCAGTTGCTGCTCCACATCCAGCACGTTGCGCTCTTCCAGCTCGCCGTGTCCTTCGAGAAAGACAATCTTGGGGATGTCTGTTCGTTTCAGTCGGCTGATTGCTTCGGCAAAGGCGAACTCGAGTTGCTCGATGGAGCGGTTGATGTTCTCTTCGCCGGATTTACCTCGTTCGTTCACCAGCAGCGGCACGACAGTGCGTCGTCCGTTGTACTGTAGCACGGCATATGGATAGAGTCGCGTCTGAACGGTCTGTCCATCGCGAGCGCGCTCGTGAATGATGACAGGTGTCAGGTGCAGTTCTTCGGCCAATTGGTCTGCTGCTTCGGTCGTTGCCTGCTTCGTTTTGAGAGCCGATGGTGTCTTCACTTTGCCATACAGGCCCATGGTCTTCACCAGCTGGTCTGTTGCATGACGCAGATTGACGAAAGACGGGTTCATCTTGCCGTTCAGTAGCAGCTGCACTTCGAGCGGACTATCCAGACTCCGCAGCAGCTCTTTCGTTGGCTCGGAGAGACTGTATCGATGGTCGTCGGTGAGGTCGAAACGCAAACGCAGTTGTTGCGCCAACAGACTGAATGCAGCCAGCACAACAACGATAAGCACTATGTTCCATTTCGCTTTCACAGACATCCGATTCGGTTACTACTCGGGCAACAGATGCAAGACAATACGGAGCGACTTTTATTTGTATCGCTCTTTGATTTCGCGGAGTGCTTCTTCGTTGACCACAACCGGATACTTGGCCTTGAGTTCTTTGAGCCAAGCAGCTTCCAGTTCGTCTTGATAAGCACTCACCACTTTGCCGCGCTCGTCGGTATATACTTCGGGAGCTTTGAGCACTTTGCCGCTCAAGAAGACAAGCGGATACTCCTCAGAAGGCTGCCAATCGCCTTCTTTCCATTGCAGCTTATCAACAGCTTTGTGTGCACCTTTCGGCCACAGCCCGCGCTCCACTTTGACGAACTTCACCGAGTCGTTGTTGAGGCGATGCTCGATGTAGCTGCTCACCGAGTCGGGATTAGCAGCACGGATGATTGCTTTCGCGGCTTTCATCGACTCGTTATCCTTGCAGGAAACGACCCAACCTTTGTATCGCGGAGCATCCCATTTATATTCTTTCTTATGCTTCTTGAAAAAGGTCTCGAGTCCGAGCGTGTCTTGCGCGGCCTTGTCCCACACATTGGCGAGCGACACATCGAAAAGGAGGATGCCGTCGTGGTACTCTTTGACGAGGTTGCGGAACTCGGGATACTTGTTCTCGAGGTTAGCATCTTCCGTTTGCAGCACTTCCTCATCGGTTGCCGAATCGGGCATGCGGTACTCACATCGCAGTTTCTCGACGAAAGCGCGGTCCACCTCTTTGTGGCGCTCATCGGTCTTCACTTTCTTCCGCAGGTCGTTCTCCATTTCCTCGAAAGGCTGAATACCTCTCTTGCCGTCCAACTGAATGAGATGCCATCCGAACTGACTGCGCACAGGTTCGCTCAGTTCACCCGAGTCTTTCATCGCGAAGACTGCATCCTCGAACGGTTTGACCATCATGCCGCGGCTGAACCAGCCGAGACTGCCGCCGCGCATCGAGCTGCCGCGGTCGTTGCTGTTGAACTGCGCCACTTGCGCAAAATCGCGACCATCATTGACGAGCAATAGTCGGAGTGAGTCAATCTGCTGCTTGGCCACCATGTCGAGCGAGTCGTTGCCACGCGGCACCATTTTCATGATATGACGTGCATCCACTTCTTCGTGCGGACGCTCTTCTTCGACCAGTGCTATATGGAAACCGAAGCCGGAACGGAACACCTGGGACACGCCGCCGACAGGAGTCTCATACACTGCTTTCTCGAGCGGCCAGACGTAGCGGAAAGGTGTTATCCACCCGAGTTCACCTTTGCTCTCGGCAATCGACGGGTCGTTGCTCACTTCCTGAGCCACAGCAAAGAAATCCTCGGGAGTCTGCACGATTTTGGCTTTCTTGCCTTTGCCCACTTTCACGGGTTTGCCTTCGGTGACGCGGATGCGTGCATCGTTGATGGCAGCCAATGCGGCTTCAACCGTTGAGTCGTCGGCACTCATCGGGCATTGGATAGCTATATGAGCTGCACGGCGGTCGTGAGCGATATGGTCGTAACTCAACCGAACCATCGAGTCTTCGCCGGCCTCGTACGTCATGTACTTAGGCGTAGCCTGCGCACGATAACCGGCCAGCTCCTGCTTGAACGATGCCGCTGTATCTAATCCCAGCTTCTCGGCCTCGTGCACTTTCAGGCGAAAATTGATGAACAGGTCGAGGTACTCGTCCACGGACTTCTGGTCTAAAGTAGTCTCTTGGTTGTTTTTTTCGTAGATGTAAATAAACTCCGACTGACGAATCTCCTCGCCATCGACTGTCAGAAGCGTCTTGTCGTGCTCCTGAGCTTGTGCTCCCGCCAGCATGGCCAGCGACAGCATCGTCATTACCATTTTCTTCATATGTTGTATTGTTTTCATTATCAATCGTTCTTACACTTCCCACGATTCGAGCGTGCGCGTCAGTTCGTCGAAATGTGTTGCCTTGGCTGCGGCATGTATGTCGTTAATCTGCCGGTTGACGGCCTCGTCGTAGGTCTCCTCTTCCACATTGCGGATGACGCCGAGTGCGATGGGGAAAGCGAACGGGTCTTGCGTGTCGGCGTTCTCGGCTGCCATCTTGCTCTCGATGGTGTCGTGTTGTCCCATGAGTGCCAGCATGCGATGCAGCGTAGGGTCGGCGAGTGTGGCATCGTGGACGAGGATATCGTCTTCGAGGCGAATGTTGCCGGCATGGTCGCGCCATGCGCCATCTTCGCCTTTGATGATGACAGCGAGCACGGGAAGCAGTCCGTGGCTGTAGTCGAGCACCAGTCCGCGGTCGCGGTTCTTGCCGTAAACCATCGGCTCGCCGTGTTTGAGCACGATAGAGTGGTCTTCGCGTACCGCTCGGTCGGCTATCCAGTTATGCGTGC
>CALAUY010000193.1 GCA_937892015.1 uncultured Bacteroidales bacterium
ACCGAAGAGTCGGTGGTCGTCCAAACGATGGACGCATCGGTGGTGTTCAGCGGCAAGACGATGGCTGTAAGCGAGAACGTGTCGGCCACGTGCAGCGTCTTCTCGCGGAGCGAGAGACTCACAGATTCGGCCATAATGGGACGAACCTGTACGACACACGTGTCCGATAGAGCAGTGCCGTCGAGCGTTGTGACTACGACCAGTGCCGTGCCCACTCGCAAGGCATGAACGCGACCGAGCGTGTCCAACGACAGAACGGCCGTGTCCGTGCAGCTCCACACGAACGATTTGTCGGTCGTCTCCAGCGGCAAGACGGTGACTGAAAGCGTCATACTGTCGCCGAGGAGCATGTGGGAAGAATGCTCAGACAACGTGATAGAGGCTGCAAGCGTGGGCGGAACGACCGTATCCGCCACTTGGATGACGGTCGAAGCCGTCAGACCTGACCCGTCAATAGTAGCCACGGTGACCAATGCCGTTCCTGCTCCTACAGCGTGACAAAAACCCGTTGCAGAAACAGTCACTAACGTTGTGTCGGACGAGGTCCAGACAACCGTTTTGTCGGTGGTGGAGGTCGGCAGGAGCGTGTATAGTAACTGCAGACTGTCACCTACCGAGACGAGTGCCGAATCTTGCGCCATGGCCAGCGATGAGGCCAAAGTAGGAACAACCGTCACAGTTATCTGTTCCGTTACGCCGGAACTGTCTTGAGCCGCAGCGGTGATAACATAACTACCCACCGAAACAGCCACACACGAACAGGTCGTTGCGTTCTGCGACACGATACGGATGCCCGACGCGTCGGACGTGGTCCAAACAAGCGCTTTCGACGTGGCATCGTTCGGTAAGACTGTGGTGCTGAGGGAGAAACTATCGCCCGTATGGAGGCTATCTAAAGACAGTTGCGAGGTTGACTGAATCTGTATGCTTGAGACTAAGATGGGGTCACCCGTCACGGCGCACGTAGCGGACACTCCCGACCCATCGTTAGCAGAGACGGTGATAGTGGCCGTTCCGACGCCGATGATGGTGACTAATCCGTCCGTCACAGTCGCAACGGCAGCGTTAGAGGTTCGCCAACTGAGCGTCTTGTCCGTCGCGTTTTGGGGCAGAACGGTTGCCCAAAGTGTGGTGGTATCGCCCTTGATGCCGGTAATCTGTGTGTCGGAGAGAACGATACTCGTCACCGCAATGGGATTACCCATCACGGTGCACGACGCACTGACGTTAGAGCCGTCAGCGGTTGTGGCCGTTATCGTTGCCATCCCCACGTTGAGGATAGTGACGAGACCATGCGCATCGACAGTGGCCACCTCAGGATTAGAGGTCGTCCAACTGACACTTTGGTCAGTGGTGTTTGTCGGGACGAACGAAACCGTGAGGGTGACGGTGTCGCCTTGTACGCCGGAGAAGAGCCCTCTTGAGAGGGTGACTCCTGTAGCAAGGATAGGATGGACGGTGACGCTACAAGTGGCACTGAGGTTCGTGCCGTCTGTTGTAGAGGCCGTGATGACGGCCGTGCCGACCATGTTGGCCGTGACGACACCTTGCGCGTCAACAGACGCCACTGCGGGGTTAGAGGAGCTCCAACTGACCGTGTTGACGGCCACCGTTGTGGGCAGGATAGAGGCGACAAGCGTCGTTGTCTGTTCGGGGAAAAGTGAGAGTGTTGTCTCACTGAGGGTGATGGACGAGGCTTTAGAGAAGACCTCGTACTCGTCTTCGGTCATGACGAAGAGGGTGTCCGCAGCCGAGGCGGGCACTTGGAGGTACGACTCGTTGGCGTTGAGGTAAGAGAGGCCGTTTTGGTTAGTGTAGCAGAGCTGACCGTCGGGTGAGACGGCAAGAGTGCGCATCGTGACAGGATTGAAGGCCGTGCGTGCGTCGTGCGAACGCTGTCGATTGGGGTTGTTGAAATATACGCCGCCCAGTTTATTGCCCGAAACAGTGGTTGTCACCGTGCCACCAATAGTCAGTTTGTTCTGCCATTGGTTGGGGGCACTGCACTCGATGAACACGGGCGTAGAGGCAGGGATAGTGCCGGTCACTTCCGTAAGGATAGCGGCGTTGTTGTACACCCTTGAAATATAGTATATTTTCATGCCCGCGCTCGCACACGTGATGGGAAAAGCGGCGTAGAAAGGCTTGTAGTACTTGTTCCCTGTCTGCAATGTGGGCAGCACGCCGAAATAGTTGGCGGCGTTGTCCACTTGGTTGATGAGCCATAGTCGGTACTCGCCATTACGGAGTGTTCCGAGAAAACCGAGATCGCGTGAACTGGTCTCATCGTCGTCGAGGTACTTGCCTTCGGCATACACTTGGTACGAGCCATCGCTCTTCTGATACACATCCACGTAGTAGCCGATGATGTCATAGACGCCTGTTCCTTGTGCTTTGAGGTCGAACTTGCCGGTACTTACCTGATGTGCATAGATGATGCATGCGGGGTCGTGATGTATGCGTGCCGTATCTTTGTACAGCTCAATGGCACCCATATCTGCTGAAGCAGTAGATGCGTTGATACTTCCCGTGTTGTCGAGCACATAGATATAGCGGGAAGTTTTCTTATTGTGTACACGGTAGTAGCCGTCTCCCACGTACTGCGCCAAAGCAGCCAACGAGCAGGCAACCACGAGAATAGTGGCAAAGATACGTTTCATGCTTAGTTGTTCAAACGGGAAAGAAAGCCCATCCCTGCGGGGACGGACTTTCTTTTATGTAATACATTGATTGTCAGTATCGTCTTATTCAACCACACAGATACTTACGCGGTTCAACATCGGGTTATCGTCTTTGCCGTTGTACGGCTGTTCGGTGTCGCCCATACCTTTAGCGGTGATGCGATTAGCCTCGATACCCTGGTTGAGGAGGTACTTCTTAACCACTTCGGCACGTTTCTCCGAGATGGTCTTGTTGAACTTAGCCGTACCCGTGGCCTTGTCGGCATAACCGGTGATAACCACTTTCGACTCGGGGTATTTCTTCATGAAGCTAACAATCTGACGGAGCTTAACAGCCTCAGTGACAGACACTTTATCCGACGAGATGGGGAAGAAAATCTCCGTGCGGAGCGAGTCGGTCATGGCGAGTAGCGCGGTGGCGTTGCCTGACTTCTGCGCAGCAGAAACGATGGCGAGGGTGTCAATCTCGGGCTCTGTCTCTACGTAAATCGTATCCTTCTGAATGACGGTGTCCGGTTGCTGTTTGCATGGCAACAGGTCGTCTTTCTTCACTTGTTTTTCGTTGTACGTACCGCCGAAGTTGTACTTGGCCGTTACGAGTGCGTTGATGTACCAGTCGGGGTTGTTGGCGTACTTGGAGTTGTACTTATCCATCAGGAAGTTAGCACTACCCTCAAGTCCCAAGCGGAACTTATCGGTGATGCGGAAATCGCAGAACAAGCCTACTTTCCCGAGCGGGCTGGCCTTGAAGCCTTCCCAGTAGGTGCGGTCAACCATCACGGTGTTGCCCAGTCCTTCTTTCTCGTTATTCAGTTCCGTTCTTGCTTGCGTTGCCTCATCGTTGTGGAAGAACAGGTTCGCACCTACACCGGCCAACAGACCGAAGTTGACGATACGGTTGTACTTGTATCCGCCAATGAGGTTAGTCAGGTCCATCGTCACGTCCAAAGTAGGAGCCACATAGTACCATCTCCACTTTTTGGGATTAACTCCTTCGGCAAGGTACGCATCGCTGGGCTGATAAGCTGCGCGGCTCTGCCAGCCGTTGACAGCAAGACGCAGTCCCCAAACCGGCGTGAACTCATATCCTGCTGCTATCTGTGCGTTCATGTACGAAAGCGCCAGAGCGTCAGAAGTCTCACCAATGGTATATTGATAACCAAAAGCGCCATGAATATACCAATGGGGGCGGAACTCATATAGTGTGGTGTCCCGGTCCTGAGCGGAGATGCCCATAAGCACTCCGCAGAGGATGACAGTCATCAAAAATAATCTACGTTTCATATAGTTGATTTGCTTTTATTCGTTAAACGTTCCGTATTCAGATTACTTAACAGTCACGTAGTATTTACGCTGCGAGATCTTGCCCGAATAGTCGAGAGCAGAGTAGAAGATCTCGTACGTGTAACCTGCCTGACCCACAAAAGCAACGCCATATCGGCCACCGTCCATCACTTCGTTGAAGTTCGGACGAGAGTTGGCTGCATTGAGTGCAGAGAGGCATGCCGCATCGTCTTGTGCAGAAGCAGCACCCTTGTAAACGTTGGTCACGGCAATGAATTTCTTGTAAGCAGGAGCGGCGATTTCAGCGTTGTAAGAGGTAGGATAGAGCACAATGGCACCCGAACCTCTGAAGACTGACGGAACAGCTTTGGAGGTACTCATCAAGTGGAACTTATTGTCAGCCCCCTCGTACGCGAGTACAGTCTGCAAGAACTTGTTCGGATTGTCAAGCACCTTGTTGTTCACGCGGTTGATAAGACTGTTCATCTTGTTGATGAACTTGTTGAGCTTGTTGAGATATCCGTTGAACTTGTTCATCACCTTATCTTTGGCGTCGTCAACAACTTTCTGAATCTGGGTGTTGAGTTGGCCCTCGATATCAGAAGCGAAGTTCTGTACCTGCGTATTGATTTCAGTAATCAGGGTGTTCACCTGACCATCGATTGCCGCGTTGATACTGTCGTTCCACTGACCTGTAACGGCAGCGAATCGTCTGTTCAGGTAAGCCTCTAATGAGTCGAGTTCTACATAGATAGTCTCGTTCTGTTGGGTGATGTCAGCAGGGTCGTTTGAAATCTTGAACGCATCCAAATCCGGCATAGAAACCACTGCATACAGTGCCACTTCGTCGAAGTTAATGGTGATCGGGTCGAGGGTGATATGCGTATTCGCATTGCCGAGGTTGAAGTTGACATTGAAATGGATGTTCGACAGGTCGATGGTGAAATCGCTGAGGTCGCTCAACGGGCTGATAGTCGGCAGTTTCTTCATGCTGTGGTCTTTGAAGAACGCATACGATAGCGGTTTAACAGCCGTTGCAGCCACTTCGGCAGAAGAGTAAACGCTGTGGTCGCCGAGCGAGTCGGTCCAAGCCGCCTTGACAGCGTAGCGCGGCATGAGTCCGTTAATCTGCTGATAGAGCCCATACGCTAGTTCGCCGAGGCTCGACCCTGAAAGGCCGGTAGCCGCTTCACGTGCGCTCTTGTCCTTGATGTTCGTGTTATAGAAATCTTTCACAGCCTGTTTGAGTTCGGGGTCGAGACTAATCTTCGCCACATTGATACCATCTTCGTCGAGCATAGCAGCAGCCTCGTAGAAACCATTGTTGGAATGGCCGTTCACAGATGCTCTGTTGGTTGGTCCGGTGTAACCGAACGTGAGCACTTCGGTTGACGGTTTAATCGTGTCGAGTCGGATACCGGCTTCACCGTCAGCGGTGTTCACGAGAGAGAAGGTTGCGTCCGTCAGGTCAGCCGAAGAGGGGTTGACGTTGAAGTAAAGTTTACCGGCATTAGCGCCTTCAGCAATGAACGTGGTGCCACCGGCAACGCTCCAAGAATCTACAGTACCGCCGAGGATGGCAGCGTCGTCATCGGTAAGAGCGTACTGCTCATACACGAGGTCGGCAGTGCTGACGGTCGGGAAGTAAGTGATATGCTCGTTGTGGCCATAGTACGCAATGAGCATGTTGCTCTGAACGCCGAACGGCAGTGCGAAGTAGCCAAAGACAGGGTTGTAGGTGCCTTGCACAACCACGCCGTAAATCTGTTTCGAGAACACGTCGTTCACGGTAGCTGTGAGGGCGTCAATCTTACGTGTGTTCTCCTCCACCTGTGCCTTGACGGTTGCTACTTCAGCCTGCAGGGCAACGAGAGAGTCGTTGAGTAGCTGAACAGAGTCGCGAACGATAGGCAGGATGGTCTCCAACGTGGTGATACGTGCATCGAACGTGTTGAGGGTATCCATCACGATGTCGTGGAGGCTGTCGGCGTAATGAAGAGCTTTGTCGTAAAGGCTGTCGGCATGAGCTTTCACTGCATTCACCTCAGCATGGGTGGCAAAGTCGAGGATGGCAATCTTGATGCTGTCAATCTGACGATGCAGCTCCGTATCTTCGGCTTGGAGGTTCGTTATATCTTGCTGAATGAGCGTGTATGCCTGCTCAAGAGCATCGATACGGATGCTGTCACGAACGGCCAGTGCGTATGCAGCTGCGGCAGAGTCTATAGCAACAGTAATCTGTCCTTCCAGCGTGGTAACGCGGCCATCGAGTGCGGTGATATTGTTCTCGGCGGTAGTCATGCGTCCTGCCAAACCATCCACTGTGGCTTGGATAGCATCGAGAACAGCGCGATGGTCGGCAATCGAATCGCCGAGCGCGTCGATGAGTGCGCTGTCTTGACGAGCCAACGTAAGAGCGGCATTTGCGGTGTTCCATGCGAGGATTACCGAGTCGTGCAGGTTAGCATAGAGGGTATAGAGGTCACCTACCTTCCATTTGAGGGTATCAACATCATGGCGGAGTCCTTTAATATCCGTTCTGTGTGCATTGATGCTGTCGTTGACGGCGCTCACTGCATTCGTCAACGTGGTAATGGCGTTGTTGAACGTAATCAGGGTCACGTAGTTGTTCAGCGTCGTGTCAACAAAATTCTGAACGTTGTTGATGGTCCAATAGCTTGCGAGGGTGTCGCCCACGAAAGTCTTACCATCGTTGATAGTCCAGTAGTTCACTAAAGAGTCGTGAATGATAGCGGCCACTTGGTCGGCAGTCTTAATCTCGCAGTCACAAGAATGCATGTTGGCAAGCGTGTTCACTTGGTTCTGCAAGTCAGCAATCTGATCTTTGAGTGAATCGGTGGTTGCTGTAAGTTCCTCTTCGAGATTCGTGTTTTCGTTTGTGAGTTCGGCAACGCGGTCACCAATCTCATCATTACAAGCAGAGAAACCCAACATCATGACAGCTGCAAACGCAACTGCCAGAACGTGTGTGAATTTGAATAGATGTTTCATCTTTTTTTTGTTATTGATTAAGTTAATATTTTGTGCGTATCAAACGTCTTGTTTTGTTCGTATGTGGTGTTTTGTGTTTGTTTTGTTCGTATGTGGTGTTTTGTTTAGAATAGTCGCCGAGCAAACGTGATGTTGAGTATCGGATACACTTTAGCGGCAGTCACTATCTTCACGTACGTTCCCACTTGCCCTTTCACTCCCTCGATGTCGTGCACAAGGTCTGTTCCGTCGTGCGTCAGTAGCTTGGGGTCGCCCCAACAGAGTACTCCGGCGTTGAAAGAGAAGAGCGTGCGTTGGTCTTTGGAGATTGGCAATCGATACCCGAATCCCACGTACGGTCGCACGATGTTGGCAATAACTTCTGCCTTCACCATTCCTTCTTCGTTGGGTACCATTCGATACTGCTCTCCGTTAGAGCGGTAATACCCGATGGGCACAGACATCCGACCATATTCGATGAACTTGTCGTTCACTTGTGGCGGCAGTTCGAGTCCCGTGCCGTTGTAGCTGATGACGGGCTCTTCTGCCAGCACTTTGTCGTAGATGTTGTTGTACATCGACATAGCCATCAGCGAGGGCATATCCTCGGTGGTGTTGTACGCGCGTGCGACACGAGCCGGCCCGACGTAAATGCCCGCAGTGAAGAACCAGTTCTTCTTCTTGAACGGAAAGACATCTACAAGTATCTTGCCGTTCCAGAAAGTAGGCGTGGCCATCATGTCGATGTACTCATCCACCTTGTAGCCGGTGATGTCGGCCATGAGTGCAGCCATCTTGTCGAAACGCGTCTGTATCGGTTTGCCGTCAGCATCGAGGATGAGATTGCCATTCTCGTCGTATCGTGACTCGGGCGTGTCGCCTAACTGCGCTTGGAACGACAACTTCTTCTCGAATCGCGGCATATAGGAAAAACCAATGCGCATCTGCACATAGTTACCTATCGGTGCGGCCAAGTCCAACGCAATACCGTCCGTTCCCAATACAATCCCCAAATCCAAGTGTGTAAAGATGTTGTTATCGACTTTCTCTTGCGGTGTAAAGTCGTCCGCCTGTCCGCTGACGGGCGTCGCGATGAATGCAAGCAGGAGCAACACACTCAAAGTGCGAACGTTCAGCCTTCTATTTGCATAGCTTTTCATCACAGAACAACACCTAAAATTCGGCATGATGGCATGCCATCACACCAAATCGGGTGCAAAATTACAATTTTTTTTTCATATGTGCAAGAAAAAAAACAAAAAAAAGTCAAAAAAATGCATTTTTTGCTATTTTCCGGAATGAAAGTGCACTTTTTATACCATTTTCTCGACTGCCCACGTGAATGCTTTCACTCCAACCTCCCTGTTTCTGAGGTCTAATTTCTGTACCGCTTCGAGCAGTTCGTCCACTTTGGATTCGTCAACGATGCATAGCATAGCGGAGTTGAGTTCGGGCCAAGCGTGTGTGCCCCGACGCGGGTCACCGTCCACCGAACCTCGTCCTTGCACTTCCTCGAAGAAAGTGAAGCCACGAACGCCGAGAGCGTCAAGCATGTACTCAACGCGCTCGGTGTTCGCTTGGTTATAAACAATCATTACTGCTTTTAACATATGTTCGTAGAGCTTATTTTTATCTAAAAAGGTGTTCTATGTTTACTCCTAAAGTCGTAAACTCGCGCGCCGCACTCGCCGACACCCCATGCGAACAAGTTCTTTGGGGACCCCGTGTCCCTCAAAATGTCCACCGGACATTTCTCGGTGCGGCTTTTCCGCTTCAGTTGGGTTATGGTTATCTAACGTATATCTATCGTATATCTATCGTATATCTATCGTATATCTATCGTATATCTA
>CALAUY010000194.1 GCA_937892015.1 uncultured Bacteroidales bacterium
GTGTGCTCTTCCGATCTGCCAGATGGTGCAGCAGTTCTTCTTGTGTGTACATACAGCGCGCTGTTATTGGGTGACACGTTGAAGCAGAGCGGTGCATGAGATGCCGCCGTCCTCAGCCAGCAAACAGTATTGGAGACTGTGCAGACGACCCTCTTCGTCGGTTTTCTCCAGTACATCCACTTGGATGCGCTCATCTTTATAAACCTCTTTGACATAATTGATATCGAGTCGGATAGGGTAGAGTGCCGTCAGTCGGTCATCGGCGTTGAGCATGAATTGGAGGTACTTGCACGAGTTGCAGTGGTTGTTGTAATCGAGGTCAGAGTAGTGAATCGTGTGCGCCAACGTGCGCGTCGGAACATCGATTTTCTGCAATCTTGGGATGCGGGTGAACTCCACTTTTGTCTTGTCGATGATGGTGCTCCACACCTCTTCGCTGAACCCGCGAAGATCCACTTGCCGCGTCTGCATATTGAGCAACGTCCATGACGATGTGGCACGACCAACCTGAAAATCCTCACCGTCTTTGCGGATATAGATGCCGTAATTGCGCACAGAGAACATGTGGTAGTTGTCCTCTACCCACGTCTCGATGACCATCTCATCGAGGTATTTGGGCAGATAATCCATCTCAATCGTGAGGTGGATGAGCACCCACGCGCAGTTGTAGCGTTCGAGCACCGTGTCCGTTCCGAATCCCATTTGGTTGGCACTTACACCGCCTGCTTCAAGCAGATATTTCTCGAGGTCGCTCAGTCGGATATGTCGGCTCGAATCGACGTCCGAGTACTGAAGAATGAAAGAGTGTCGTGTTCTCATGTGCGTAATCAGTTTTTCAAGTATTTATCCAGCCATTCATAGAAAGTGCGTTGCCAGAGAATGCCGTTCTGCGGTTTGAGTACCCAGTGGTTCTCGTCAGGGAAGATGAGCAGTTCGGCATCGACACCGCGCATTTTTGCCGCATCGAACGCTGCCATCGCCTGATTGGCGAGGATGCGGTAATCTTTTTCTCCGTGTATGCAGAGGATAGGTGTGTCCCATTGGTCGGCGAAGAGGTGAGGCGAGTTGGCGTACGAGCGCATCGCCACGGTGTTGGATTTCTCCCATGGTGCACCGCCCAAATCCCAGTTGACGAACCATTTCTCTTCGGTCTCCAAGTATTGCATCTCGAGGTTGAAGATGCCATCGTGTGCGATGAACGCCTTGAACCGTTTGTCGTGATGTCCTGCCAGCCAATATACACTGAATCCACCGAACGATGCGCCAACGCAACCCAGATGGTCGCTGTCAACATAAGGCTCTTTGCTCATCTCGTCGATGGCTGTCAGATAATCTTTCATGCACAGTCCACCGTAATCGCCGGAAATCTCTTCGTTCCATTCGTTGCCGAACCCGGGTAACCCGCGGCGGTTTGGAGCCACGATGATGTAGTCATGGGCCGACATCATCATGAAGTTCCAGCGATAACTCCAGAACTGACTGACAGGCGATTGTGGACCGCCCTCACAATAAAGCAGCGTGGGGTACTTCTTGTTCGGGTCGAAATGTGGCGGATAGATTATCCACGTGAGCATTTGTTGTCCGTCGCACGTTGTTATCCACCGTTCCACCACATTGCCCATCGTCAGTTGGTCGAGGATATGTCGGTTCTCGAACGTGATTTGTTTGGGCATGAGCTCGTCGGACGGCAAGTCGAGCAAATAGAGGTCGTCGGGTTCGCGCATCGAGTGCCGTTTGCAGAGGATGAGGTCGTCCTTGTGACCGCAGAGCGAGTAGTCGTATTGTCCGCCGCTCACTTCTTGCACAACACCCTCTAAATTAACGGTATAGATATGCACGAGTGCGTGCCAGCAACCGGTGAAAGCGAGGCGGTTGTTATTGAGCCACATAAACTCCTCCACGCTCGATTCGAACTCGTGCGACACGAACATCGGCTGCGCATCGGCTGTTGTCAGGTCAAGTACCATCAACCGGTTCTGGTCGCTCTCGTACCCATCGCGCGCCATACTCTGCCACGCTATCTTCGTGCCGTCGGGCGAGAAAGCGGGATTGATGTCGTATCCCTGCATACCTTCTGTCAGGTTTCGGGTCTCGCGCGTCGCGATATTATATAGGTAGATGTCGCTGTTGGTTGACACGGCATAATCGAGTCCCGTTTTTTTGCGACATGTGTACGCTATTTGCTTACTGTCGGGCGAGAAAGCCAGTTGCTCTATGCCACCGAAAGGTTTCATGGGACACTCGTACGGCTCGCCCTCAAGGATATCGATGATGTTCGTTGCCGTCTTGCCATCGAAATCGGCCAAGAAAGGATGCGGTGCTGACTCTACCCATTCGTCCCAGTGCTTGTACATCAAGTCCGTTACGATACGTCCGCTCGCTTTGGGCAGGTCGGGGTACTTGTCAGCGGTGGTTTCGATAGTCTTTACTTGGCTGATAAACAGCAACTTATTGCCATCGGGCGAAAACATGAAATCCTCCACATCTTTCTCGTAATCGGTGATTTGCTTTACCTCGTGCACGCGGATGTTCTTCGTTGGCAGTATCTCCATCGTCCACACTTGATTTGACCCGCTTTCGTTGCTCAAGTAAGCGATAGTGTTGCTGTTGAGCCAGTGCGCTTGCCCTTGATAATGGTTGTCGTTGGTCAGTTGCACGGGTGTGCCGTCTTCGGGGTCGAGCAAGAAGAGTTCGCTGTTTGATTTGTTCTGCTCAACGCTGTAATACGTGACGCTGTAAACAACCAAACCCGTCTCTTCATTAATCTCGGCGTGCCCGATACGCCCCATTGCCCACAGGGCTTCTGCGGTCAGGTGGTCGCTCTCCATAGTCACGCTGTTCTTGCCGATAACCGGTTCTGCGGGACTGATGTCGGTTGTATGCTTCATTCCGCAGCCTGTCATTATTGATGCTGTCATAGCTACATAAAGGAAAAATCTATTCTTCATCTTGTTTTGTTTTAAGTCAGTAAGATAATCAGTTGCGCACTCATCACGCGTAGAAACATCGTCAGCGGATAGACTGTGGCGTATGCCACCGATGAGCGGTCGTTGTCGTTAGAGAGAGTTGTGGCATAAGATAATGCCATCGGGTTGGTCATCGAACCTGCCAACATACCCGTTAAGGTGAAGAAGTCGGTCTTGGCTATTATCCGACCGACAACCCCCATAATGATAATGGGTAACATAGTGATAATCACGCCATACAGTATCCACCAATACCCGCCGTTGACGATGGTGCTCACGAACGACTCGCCTGCACCTAATCCCACTGATGCGAGGAAGAGGGAGATGCCTATCTCGCGGATCATCTTGTTCGCCGATGTTGTGGCAAACGTCACAAGGTGGTAGTACGGTCCGAATCGCCCGATAAGGATGGCTACTATCAGTGAGCCGCCGGCCAGTCCCAGCTTGAACGGTTGCGACAATCCCGGGATAGTGATAGGCAGTGTTCCGACGATGATACCCAGTGCCACTCCCAAGAAAATAGGTAAAAGGTTGGGTATATCCAGCCGCTTGAGCTCGTTGCCGAAAATCTCTGCCACTTTGCTCACGTCCTCTTCGTCGCCAACCACGATGATTCGGTCACCCAGTTGTAGTACCAAGTCGGGTGTTGCCAAGAGGTTGATTCCCGCACGAATGACGCGCGTGATGTTGACGTGGTAATGCTTGCGGATGCCCAGACTGCCGATTCGCTTGCCGTTCCACTGCTCTTTAGTGAGAACGATGCGCCGCGACACCAGTCCCGATGCCGATTTCTGCTCCATGGGGCGCTCTTGGATGGGTCCTAACAGCTCCACTGTGTGCACTACATGCTTGTCAGTTAGCACCCGCAGACTGTCGCCTGTGTGTACTACTGTATCGCTGTTGGCCACCTCTTCGCCGCCGTCTTGACGGAAAACGCGTGATACCACCATGGATAAACCGAGCACATGTTGGATTTCCAGCACAGTCTTGCCGTCCACCGCTGCGTTGGTGACTTGCACATCGTAACAGATTGGTTGTGAACCGTCATCGTACTCAGCTTTCAGGCGGGCATCTTCGCCCTTGAGGTCAATCTTGAGCAGTCGCTTGAGTAACATGAACGAAAGCAGTAC
>CALAUY010000195.1 GCA_937892015.1 uncultured Bacteroidales bacterium
CGGGCGGTGGACGTCTTTGTGGTGAGCGAGAGTGGCGCGTCTGTCTATTCGGCATCGGCCGTGGCGCGTGAGGAGTTCCCCGACGAGGATGTGACGGTACGGGGTGCTGTCAGCATCGGCAGAAGACTGATGGACCCGCTGGCCGAACTGGTGAAGATAGATCCCAAGTCGATTGGGGTGGGGCAGTATCAACATGATGTGGACCAGATGCAACTCAAGGAGTCGTTGACGCGTACTGTGGAGTCGGTGGTCAACCATGTGGGCGTAGATGTCAATACAGCTTCGCGTCACTTGTTGACGTATATCTCCGGATTAGGTCCGACGTTGGCGCAGAATATCGTGAACTACCGCTCCGAGAATGGTCCTTTTGCTGATAGAAAAGCCCTTCTTCGTGTGCCGAAGATGGGTCCGAAAACGTTCGAACAGGCAGCGGGCTTCTTACGTATCGCGGGCGGAACTAATCCGTTGGACAACTCGGCCGTTCATCCCGAGCGTTATGCGTTGGTTGAACGTATTGCCGCGGACCTGCACGCTTCAGTAGCTGAACTGATGAGCAGGACGGAGCTCTTGGACCAACTGCATATCGAGGATTATGTGTCGGAGTCGGTGGGTAGGGAGACGCTCGAGGACATCAAGAAAGAACTGAAGAAACCGTCTCGTGACCCGCGCGGGCAGATGGAGGCATTCCGTTTCTCGGATGCTGTCCACGAGCTTGAGGACTTGCAGGAGGGGATGGTGTTGCCTGGTATTGTGACGAATCTTACGGCTTTCGGGGCGTTCGTGGATGTGGGTGTTCATCAAGACGGTCTGCTGCATATCTCTGAGTTGGCGCGCAAAAAAGGTAGGCGACTGATGTCGGCTGCAGAGGCGTTGTCGCTCGGAGAGCATGTGCAGGTGCGAATCAAGGAAGTGGACTTAGCGCGCAAACGCATCTCTCTCGCGTTTTGAGCCCAAAGAGGTCGTAACAAAAAGAGTGCCTTGTAAGTGCCAACAGTCTAATGACCGATTGAGATAGGATACAAAAAGCCGACTCGCGGGAATCGGCTTTTTTGGTAGTACCACGTAGTGGTGTGATTACGCTTTGTTTGCACTATCTGTTGGCGCAGTTTCTTTCGGAGCAGCCGTGGCTGCTTTGCTTTTCTTTGCAGAAGATCGCTTGCGTGCGGTCTTCGTTGTTTTGGCCGGCTTGTCCGTTGTTTTAGCCGGCGCGTCGGTAGATTCCGCCGTGGCGGGTTTGTCCGTCTTGGCGGTTTTCTTGCGCGAGCGCTTCGTGGTTTTGGCCGGCTTGTCGGTGGTGTCCGCCGTTGCGGGTTTTTCCGTAGTGTCCGCTTTTTCAGTGGATTCCGCCGTGGCGGGTTTGTTCGTCTTGGCGGTTTTCTTGCGCGGGCGCTTCGTGGTTTGGGCCGGTTTGTCGGTGGTTTTTGCCGGCACGTCGGTGGAATCCGCAGTGGCGGGTTTCTTCGTGATGTCCGACTTTTCGGTCTTTTGCGGGCTCTCTGATGGCATCGGTTGTTCTGCCGCCTTCATCGGGTTCTCAATCTGCTCGGCTGTGAGTACCACTTCGGGCTTTTCCTGAACCGGTTTGGTGGCGTAGATCTTTGCTTTGGCCGCGGCTTTCTGTTCGGTGGTCTGTGCCGCTTTTTCGGGGATGAGTAGCGGGTTGAGTTTTTGGTCGAAGAACCGATACTCAAGCATACCCAGCATCTCGGAAGCGATGACGCGTACGCCGTACTTGCGTAACCACTGCCATTTGAGCGAGTTCCACAGCAACCCTTTCTCTACAAACGCGCAGATGAACGGGTGCAGATGGAGCGTCAGTCCGCGTCCGAACTGGTCGGAATAGCGTTTGCATTCGTTGGCCAGTTTCTCTGTGAAGAGAAGCGATGGCTCTATCTTGCCTGTTCCGTGGCAAGTGGGGCATTCTTCGCGCACATCGACTTCAACGGCCGGTCGGACGCGTTGCCGCGTTATCTGCATCAGTCCGAACTTGCTCAGTTGCAGCACGTTATGTCGTGCTCTGTCGCGTTTCATCAGTCGTCGCATCTGCTCGAAGAGCAGCTGTCGGTGTTCGGCCGAATCCATGTCGATGAAATCGACGATAATGATGCCACCGATGTCGCGGAGTCGTAACTGATGGGCAATCTCTTCGGCCGCCAGCATGTTGCATCTGAACGCGTTGTCTTCTTGGTTGACACCCACTTTTTTCGAGCCGGAGTTGACATCGATGGAGAACAGGGCTTCGGTGCGTTCCATGATGAGGTAACCGCCGTTCTTGAAGCCCACCGTACGTCCCAACCCCGTTTTCATCTGCCGCGTGACGCCGAAATGGTCGAACATCGGTTCGGTGTTCTTGTATTGGTGGACGATTTTCTCCGATTCGGGGGCAATCATGCCAACGTATTCTGCCACTTCTCGGTACATGTTGGCGTCGTTGACGTAGATGGCGGTGAAGTTCTCGGGCGTGAAAATATCCCGAATGATGCCTATAGTCCGTCCGATTTCCTCCATGACGAGGCTCACGGGTTTGGCTTTTTGCAGCCGTGCTACAGTCTCTTCCCAGCGGCGGAGTAGCAGCTTCATCTCGGTGTCGAGTTCAGCAGCCCTTTTGCCTTCAGCTTGTGTGCGTACGATGACGCCGAAGTGTGGGGGCTTAATGACCTGAATCAGTTGTTTCAGACGGCTGCGCTCGCCTTCACTGCGGATTTTAGAACTTACCATCACCTTCTCGCCAAAAGGTATCAGTACGATGTTTCGGCCTGCCAAAGAGATTTCGGCTGTCAGACGAGGGCCTTTCGTGTTGATTGGTTCTTTGATGACCTGAACCAAAATCTCCTGTCCGACGTGGCAGAACTGGTCGATGTTGCCTTGTTTGCCCACTTCGGGTTGGGAGGGAGTTTGCTCGATGTTCGGTCGTTTGCGCGGGTTTTGTACCGCGAACTGCGTGAATTTCTCGAGCTTGAGAAACTGCGAACCAAGGTCCAGATAGTGCAAGAAAGCCTCTTTCTCTGAGCCCACATCCACGAAGACCGCATTCAGCGATGGCATCACTTTCTTCACTCGGCCATAATAGATATTGCCGACAGCGAAAGTCTGCTCTTGCCGAACCTCGCGACTGACTTCCATCAGTCGGTCGTCTTCCGTCAGCGCCAATGCTATCTCATCGGGGTGGACATCTACTAACAGTTCGCTTTTCATGACTAACTTTTGTTGGTTACTTTGATTTCATAACGCAAGCCTTGCATCGGGTTGATACAAGGCTAAGCGATGGTTTTTGAGCGCCATTTCGCAACGGCAAACCTCTTTAGACAACGTCTTCAAGGCTTACTTGTTGTGCTTATGGCGATTCTTGCGCAGACGTTTTTTACGTTTGTGCGTGGACATCTTATGTCTCTTGTGTTTTTTACCGTTTGGCATAATCCTGTTTATTTGAGATTCTTAACAAATTCTTTGGCGGGTTTGAACGACGGAATCTTGTGCTCCGGAACCACGATTGTTTGTTGTTTGGTGATGATACGCGCAACTTTCTGTTTGCGTACTTTGTGTCCGAACGTACCAAAACCGCGCAGACTTACATTTTCTCCGTTCAGGACTGTTTTTTTGCAGATGTCCATACCTGCTTCCAGGATTTCAGAGATGGCACGGTGGCTGTAACCGGTTTCATTGCCAATCTCGCGAATCAACTCTAACTTTGTCATAATGTTAATCGTTTATTGTATAGTTACTAAATGTTCTTTTTCACTTGTTCGGCATCCGAAGAAAGCCGTTCTATTCAAAAAAGTGTGCAAAATTACAACTTTTTTTTGACATATGCAAATTTTTTTGCACTTTTTTTGCTTTTTTAATTCAAAATCAGTATGTTTTCTGCATTTTCCACACCTAAAAGGCGTGTATAACGGTCACTTATGCCGCGATAATAGTACATCAGGCGATAGTCGTTACGTGTTTGCCAATACGACCCTTCCACCCGTTGTGTGGTGGCAGCTCCTCGCGCGCGCGTATTATAAAAAAGGTACAGCCATTCGTATCCGCCCTGTTTGAGGTACGCGGTCAGTATGTAGGCTTTGTGTCGGGCATCGTACGTCATGCGGCTGACGGGAGAAAGGGTGTTGCCGAAGAGGTCGCCCACCACATACACTCCGCCGTCTAACCATTGCTCTGCCGGCAAAATCCAGTGAACCCACATGTAGTCGGCCTCCACATCGTCGTCGTCTTTCTTCTCGCGGTTGATGACCATCCGGCCGTTGGCATCCTCGTTGTAGAGGTAACCGTTCGTGCGCGGCTCATCCTCGAAGAGGAACGCGTGGTAGCCGCTGGTCAGGAGCGCGTCTGCCGATGCCGTGTGGTCGAACGTGATATGGTCAACACCTTGTCCCATGAAATACTCTGAAGAGATGTCGAAATGTCGGTACTCGTTGCCTCCCTCGAAGATGAGTGCTCGGTTGTTCTGCCAGCGCAGTCGTTGCGGTTCGATGAACGTGGGCTGTGGGTTGACGACTGCGTTGTCGCTGCGGTTGTTCTGCTCCACCACCAACGCCGCAAAGCGGCTGTCCATCGTCGAGTAGGGCGACGACAGGTTCACCTCCACGTCTAATTGCTGATAGCGCCCCGAGTATTCGATGTCGGTGTTCCCCCGCACGGTGGCGCGGATGTTCGCGCCGTTCTCCGCCACTGCAAAGCAGGCGGTGGCCACTACTCGGTCGGGGTCGTTGTCCTCGTAGATGATGAGGGCGTAGTTGCCCGACAGGGTGGGTTGCATGTCGTCGTTGGGGAAAGCAAAACGGTAATGCGTGTAGTTCTGTTGCGTGTTCACCGACGTGGCAACATCGGTTATTTCTGCTGTCAAGAACCCGCGAACGAACTCTTGCGAAGCGAGGTCATCCGCCGTCCAGTC
>CALAUY010000196.1 GCA_937892015.1 uncultured Bacteroidales bacterium
GGAGCAACTTCATCAGCTTGCGCTCTTTGTTGATGAAGATAAACACATCACCGTTCTTCACTTCGCACCCCATCTGCTCGTGGACCACACCACACAGACCATTAATTCCTTTGCGCATACATGTCGGGGTAGGACATAGGTAGTAGCGCATCGTATCATTCAAACTGAACATAATATTTTAGGATTTGTTTCGACTTCTATATAACAATACTCCGTTAAAAACGGTGTTAATTAATTAAAAATAAATGCGTTATTTGATAAATTTTAGTACTTAAAAATTTGGTCAAGTGGGAGAAATTTCGTACCTTTATAGTCTGAAAAACAAAAGATTATGAAGATTTCAGACCCACTTAACCAGTTCGCTCAAATATGCAGGCAAACCATAGAGCAATGCTCCTGCAAAGTCAGTAAAACCATGAGAAGAAACATCGCAGAGGTTCTTGAGCTATATATGGCACTCAACTCGCGTATCAACTTCACTCAAATGGGCAAAATAGGTAAACATATCGAACAAACTTACCGAAACACGTTCAAACAGGACTTCGATTGGTTGGAGTTTAACTCTATTCTTGCGCAACAGTATTTTGCCTCCGACAAACGCAAAGCAATAGCTATTGATCCAAGTTATATCCCTAAATCAGGTAAACAGACTGATTTCCTTGATTACTTTTGGTCTGGTGCTGCGGGACAAGCCAAATGGGGGTTGGAGATTCTTGCCATAGCATATCTCGGTATTGATAGCCACGATTGCATCAGCCTATACGCGCAACAAACACCTGATAATGTCTCACTTGAAAGATACGATTCCAATCTTATTGATTGGTATGCGAGAATCATTGAACGCAAAAAGGAACAATTATCATTACTCTCCAAATACATAGTTGTTGATTCTTTCTTTGCTGTCAATACCTTTGTCGCAAGAATGACAACTATCGGATTTCACGTTATCAGTCGCCTGCACGACAATGCGCATCTTAGGTACATACTTGATGAGAAAGAACAACACACGGGCAAAAGAGGAGCACCACATAAATATGGCAACAAAATCAACATCAGCAATTTGGATATGAAAGTATTCAAAAAAGTAAATCTAAAGATTGACGATGGAGAGTTATTCAGTGCTATAGTATATGCTAAAGCTTTCAAACGGAACATCAAACTTGTTGTGTGGAAAAACACCAAAGGACAATATAAACTCTACTTCTCTACTGATGTTAACATGTCGGACGTTGATGTGATTGACTATTACAGAACACGATTTCAAATTGAATTTCGTATCCGTGATGCCAAACAATATGCAGGTCTTACTCATTGTCAAGCCAGAAGTACAGACAAACTTGGGTTTGCTTTTAATGCTTCTTTTGCGAGTGTCAATGTGGCTAAAATCTTGATTCAACAAACCGAATACACAATTGCACTCAGAGATGTTAAATACCTGATTTCAAGCCAGTACCTGATACGGCGAATTTTCTCACGGTCGGGATTTTTTCCGAACCGCAAAATAAATACTAAAATTGTCAAAGAACTACTTGATTTTGCTGCCAATGCAGCGTAATATATCTCTAAAAACTTAACGAACTATTGTAATAACAATGTTGTTATTAACTTTCTTTGTGGATGTCGCGAGTGGGG
>CALAUY010000197.1 GCA_937892015.1 uncultured Bacteroidales bacterium
ATAAGATAACCATAAGATAACCATAAGATAACCATAAGATAACCATAAGATAACCGTATGAAGAAAATACTCTTGCTTATAGTTAGTTGTTGCATCGTAACGCTGACGTTTGCGCAAGTGACGACCACGCCCGCCATCATCGAGGACGGCTATACGGGCGAGGTCATCATCACGTTCGACCCCACGAAAGGCAATGGAGGCATGGCATCGGCCACCAAGTGTTACGCCCACACGGGACTCATCACGTCAGAGAGTAAGACCACCGGCGACTGGAAACATACGGTCTCTACGTGGCGCTCGGCCTCATCGCCTCAACTGACCAAAGTGGGCGACAAATGGCAGTTGGTCATCCCGAACATCTACACGTTCTACAACGTGCCCACAACGATGCAGATTATTGCCCTCGCTTTCGTTTTTCACGATGGCCCGGGCGGGTCGAAAGAGGGCAAGACGGCCGGTGGTAGCGACATCCTCATCTTCATCGGCGAGGAGAACAGCGGCGATATATGGGATAATTTCACCCCCGCGGCCTGTCAGCAAGCTGCTCGCCCTGCCGGATTGCAGATGGGTATAACGTACTACCCCGATGAGACGCAAGCCTCGCTCTGCCTCTATGCGGCATCCAAGTCAGGACAACCCGCGCAGCACGTCTTTGTACTGGGGGACATGAACGATTGGCACCTCTCCAACGACTACCAACTCAAGCGTGATGGCAACTATTTCTGGATAACGCTACACAACCTCCAACCCGGCAAGCAGTATCGTTTTCAGTACGCTGTCGTCCGTGCCGACGGAGTGAAGAAA
This sequence comes from uncultured Bacteroidales bacterium, assembly GCA_937892015.1. Lineage (GTDB taxonomy): Bacteria > Bacteroidota > Bacteroidia > Bacteroidales > Paludibacteraceae > Colicola. The sequence goes on from CALAUY010000197.1 coordinate 805, forward strand.
CAGCTCTCCGACGCGTTTGCCGACCTACAGTTGCACCCCGACGATGCGTACGAACCCGCGGCGGTATGGGGTGACGCACTGCCGCCTTATCCGATGCGCGGACCCGACGGCGGATACGTCTCAATCCTCCAAACGGCCAAACCGGCTTTTGCGTGGTCAGACGAGACGCTCCATTTCCAACGCCCCGACAAGAACAACCTCATCATCTACGAGGTGTGGACGTACGACTACACCTCCCGACGCACGTTCGCCGGCCTACTCAGCCGACTCGACTACATCCGCGACCTCGGTGTCAACGCACTCGAGTTGATGCCCGTTTGCGAGTTCGATGGCAACATCGGTTGGGGATACTCGCCCAACCACTATTTCGCTGTCGATAAAGCGTACGGTACGCCCGAAGAGTTCAAGACACTTGTTGATGAGTGCCATAAACGCGGCATTGCGGTAATCATGGACATGGTCTTCAACCACGCCACCGGCAACAACCCGATGAACAAACTCTACCCTTATGGCACTGATTTGAAAAACAACCCTTGGTTCTGTACCGAAGTGCCTCACGATGATAATGTCTATGAAAAATGGAACCACGACTTCGAACCGGCACGCTCGATGTTTACACGAGCATTGCAATATTGGCTTACGGAGTATAAGATTGACGGTTACCGTATGGACCTCAGCCACGGCATGTGCGGCTGCGGCAGGAAAACCACATACGACTACAGCAAACTTATGGATAACATAAGCCACTATTACCAAAACGGTGTTCTTGCCGCCGGCGAGGGAGACATACATGGCGAACCGTTCTTCATCTTGGAACATTGGGGACCGAAAATGGATACGCAGCGGCCTAAACTTGTTGATGAAGGTATGCTCTGCTGGCAAAACACCAACAACGCCTACTCGCAAACAGCAATGGGCTATTTCACCAACGCAAGCTTCGATGCCGCCAACAAAGACGGTTATGTAAGTTACTGCGAGAGCCACGACGAAGAACGAAACTTCTACAAAGCCAAGACATGGGGTGTGGGGAAAATAAAAACCGACACTACCACACGCTTGTCGCGTGTTGCACTGAACATGGCTTTCAATGTACTGCTTAACGGACCTCACATGATTTGGCAATACAACGAGATAGGTTATGACTTCTCCATCAACTCCACACAAGGTTCAACAAAGATCGACGAAAGCAACCGTACAAGCAAGAAAGCCAGACCCGAAAAACTCGGCTATTTCAACAGTCGGCTCCGTATGGGACAATATAAAAAGAT
>CALAUY010000198.1 GCA_937892015.1 uncultured Bacteroidales bacterium
GAAAAACGAAGCGGCAAGACTGAACACGAATCAAACGAATCAAACGAAGAACGAAGATTGAAAAACGAAGCGGCAAAACTGAACACGAATCGAACGAATCAAACGAATCAAACGAATCAAACGAAGAACGAAGATTGAAAAACGAAGCGGCAAGACTGAACACGAATCAAACGAATCGAACGAATCGAACGAATCAAACGAAGAATGAAAGGGCAAAGAGCGTTACATTCTGTCGGCAAGACCGGTACTCACATTCTGTTATTTTTAGCATAAAAGTGCGAATAATTATCAGAAATTGCAGTTTTTTGCATTTTTCGCTCAAAAAAATTTGCATATGTCAGAAAAAAGTAGTAATTTTGCAGTCTGATTGGGTTTTACGCAGTGCATCTCGTAAAAATACGCAGTCTATCTCGTAAAATTCTATAATATGATACAACGTGCACAATATCAAGTCCTTATGGACAGGCTAAATGAGCCGAGAAAGTTCATTCAGATTCTGGAAGGTCCTCGTCAGGTAGGAAAAACGACCCTAATCAAGCAGGTTTTGCAGGGAATAGGTAAGCCATGGTTGTTGTTTTCGTCTGACATAGTACCGGCATCTAGTCCGGAGTGGATTAGTGAGTGTTGGTTTGCGGCGCGTCAGAAGATGCTGATGGAGAACCTGTCGGAACTGGTGTTAGTAATCGATGAGATTCAGTTAATTGGTCGCTGGAGCAGTTATGTAAAAAAAGAGTGGGATGCGGACACGTTCAATAATGTCAACATAAAAGTGGTGTTGTTAGGTTCGTCTCGTGTGCTGTTAGAGCGTGGTTTATCGGAGAGTTTGATGGGCAGATTTGAGTTGATTAAGATGTCGCATTGGTCGTATTCGGAGATGCGCGATGCGTTTGGTTTCTCATTAGGTGAGTACATTTTTTACGGAGGTTATCCGGGAGCAGCGGATATGATAGATGACCAAGAGCGTTGGCGGTCGTATATACGTTCGGCGATTGTGGATGCGACGATTAATAAGGACATACTGGTTGACACGCCGATTGGCAAGCCGGCACTCTTCCGCCAGACCTTTGAGTTGAGTGTGGTTTATTCGGGAAAGATATTGTCATACACGAAAATGTTGGGTCAGTTGCAGGATGCGGGGAACACCACGACGTTGGTGGGATATTTGGAAGTATTGAACCGCAGTGGCCTGTCAACGGCACTGCCGAAGTTTGCCATGGATAAGGCTCGTCGGAAAGGTTCTATTCCGAAATTTCAAGTGTATAACAATGCCTTGATGAATATCTATAGTGGTCAGCCGTACGAGTCGATAATGGCCGATACGAAGCAATGGGGACACATTTTTGAGTCGGCGATAGGAGCACATATCCTCAACGAAGCATATGTTCATGGGATAGATGTTTATTATTGGCGTGATGGCAACGATGAGGTTGATTTTGTTTTATCGCACAACGGCAAGGTCGTGGCGATAGAAGTTAAAAGCAACGATAGTGCATACGGTAAAGGCTTGCAACGCTTTGATAAGCTGTTTCATCCGTATCGTTCGTTGGTTGTTGGTGCAGGCGGATTGCCTGCGGAAACGTTCTTCGCGTCATCGCTCATGCGTCTGTTTGAGTGAGTTTTTTGCCGAGAAAAAGAGCGATGTTTGCCGGTGATTTTTGATGGTTGCCAAAGAGTGCAGAGTGTGCAAAGTGTGCAAAAAATTTGTGTTGATAGTAGGAAAATGATCATGCGACAAAGTAGGCACGGTAGGTAAAGTAGGCATTACATGTGAGTGGATGTAGAGTTAAAAATGCATAAAAAGGTGATTTTTTATGCTAAAATCTGCGGTTAATCGTGTATATCCTGTTTGTTTCTTAGGGTTTGAGGCATCCGATAGGCACGACATACACGCCATCCTCTCTTCGATAAGCATAATTGCCAACACCGATTAAAACCATCATAAAAGAAGGAGCCGGCATCTTGTCTGTGTCAATCTTGTGAGCCAGTTGTTTGAGCGCGGCAGCTCCTTCCTCGATGAGATTATCTCCTCCTATTTTGATTTCTACGAGTCCGTAATGTCCGTTGCGAAGATGGATGACGGCATCGCACTCAAGGCCTGTTTTGTCACGATAATGATAGACCGTTCCGTCCAGCGCATCGGCATAAACCCGTAAGTCACGCACGGCCATGTTTTCGTAGAACAGTCCGAACGATTTCATGTCCATCATCAAATCGTTGGGTCCAATGCCCAGAGCAGCGGCGGCGATACTAGGGTCAACCAAATATCTTGTGTCGGCGGAACGGATAGCTGTTTTGCTCCTGATGTTGGGATTCCAAGCGCGCATATCTTCCACCACGAAAATCATTTTCAGGGCCTTGATGTACGAAGCGATAATGTCTTCGCTAAGTGTCTCATCTTCATTGGATTGCATATCCTTAGCAATGGTAGCGAGCGAAGCTTGCGTGCCGAGATGTCGGCTCAAACTGCGCATCAGCCGTTTGACACGTTCCGGATCGCGACGAATTCCGTCGGCGCGTGAGATATCCGAATTGTCGCCACTTCCTATGCCAACGACACCGGAATAGTATGCAATAGCTTGATTTAGCGCGGCTTTCTTGCTTTTGACAGATAGCGCAAAAGGCCATCCTCCTCGGCAAATAAGGAACGCCAAACGCTCTATATCTATTTGCGATTGGGCCACCAACTGTTCGGGCCGGTCGAACAGCATCGCAAGACTTAACTCTCCGGTGGAATCTTCCGACTCCCACAGCGACATCGGGCGCATCAAGACAGGGGTGATTCGTCCCGTTCCGGAATGAATAATCTCATCTCTTTTTGCGGGAACGGCTGACCCTGTAAGAATAAATTGTCCGACGGCGCGTCGATGGTCAACCTCAAACCTTACGGCATCCCATAGCGTAGGCACCACCTGCCATTCGTCAATCAGGCGAGGCGTTTGCCCTGCCAACAAAAACGAAGGAGACGTTCTGGCCAACTGCACGTTGCGTACTCCGTCATTCGGGTCGGCCAAATACACAACGCTGCCGGCTATTTGCTCGGCAGAAGTCGTTTTGCCACACCACTTGGAACCCTCCAACAATACGCAGCCGCAAGATTCTATCCATTCTTGCAGTATTTGGTCTGCTATTCGTTTCTTGTACATAGTGTATTTTTATCTTCAAATTTGGCTGCAAAGTTACTCTTTTTTTTTGATATATGCAAATAAAATGCAATAAAAATGCATTTTTGTACGATTTTGCGTCATTTTTTAGGATTTTACGGGCAAAACGGGCATATAAACGGTGGAAATTTTTACCCGATTCGGGCATTTGGACGCAATTCGTTCGGGCATTTGGACGCATTTTGGTCGGGCATTTGGACGCATTTTGGTTGGGCATTTGGACGCATTTCGTTTGGGCATTTGGACGCATTTCGTTCGGGCATTTGGACGTAATTTGGTCGGGCATTTGGACGCATTTTGGTCGGGCATTTGGACACAAAAATGAATGGTTCATAATAGCAAAATAACACGAACAGATGCGATGATGCTAATACACTAACCGGCACGAGGATGGAAACAGTGCAGGTAAAATTGTTTTGTTGCAAAAGTGTGCAAAAGTGTGCAAAGTGTGCAGAGTGTGCAAAATTTTTGTGTCGATAGTATTTGTTTTTCGTAAAATTACCGCATTTAATACTTTTTTTTGAAAAAAAGTACGAAAATCCTTGCATAATTGAAAAAAAAGTAGTAACTTTGCAGCCTGAATCGGAAAAAACACGCAAAATAAGCAACTAATATGATTGATTTTATACGTGGAAAGATAGCTGAACTGAGTCCGACTTGCGCGGTAGTCGAGACCGGCGGAGTAGGATACGAAGTGAACATCACACTGCCGACGTACAGTCTGCTGTTAGGGCAAGAAGATACGAAACTGTTTATCTATGAAGCGATTAGAGAGGACGGTCACGACCTGTACGGCTTTCCGTCCAAAGGCGAGCGTCAGCTGTTCATCGCGCTCATCAGCGTCTCGGGTGTGGGTCCGGGTAGCGCGCGCACTATCCTCTCAGGCTATACGGCGGCGGAGATACGTCAACTGATAGCCGTGGGCAATGCCAAAGCGTTGAGCAACGTGAAAGGTCTGGGCATCAAGACCGCGCAGAAAATCATCGTGGAGCTGAAAGACAAAGTGCTGAAGATTGACGTTGGCGACAACCCGGGCGCACCGATACCGACCGCTGAACCTGTGCAGAACAGCGTGGTTTACGATGAAGCCGTTCAGGCTCTCACGGCTCTCGGTTACGCCTCGGCACCGGTTGGCAAGACCGTGCAAAAAATACTCTCCGAAGAGCCGACATTGGCTGTGGAGCAAGTGATAAAGAAAGCATTCAAAATGTTGTAAATCAAAAAGATATGGCACTAATCAAATCTGTGAGAGGATTCACGCCTCGGATAGCCGAGGATGTGTGGATGGCGGAGAACGCTACAGTTGTGGGGGATGTGGTGATTGGCGAGGGAACCAGCATATGGTTCAATGCCGTGCTACGCGGCGATGTCAACTGGATACACGTGGGTAAGCACTGCAACATACAAGACGGTTCGGTGCTGCATACGCTCTACGAGAAATCCACCATCACCTTGGGCGATTACGTGTCGGTGGGACACAACGTGACCATCCACGGCGCAGATGTGGACGACTACGCACTCATCGGCATGGGCTCGACGCTCTTAGACGGCGCGCATGTGGGCAGAGGCGCTATCGTGGCGGCAGGCGCACTCGTTCTCAAAGGGACGCAGATAGGCGAGTATGAGATATGGGGCGGCGTACCGGCGAAATTCATCAAGAAAGCCGACCCGGCACAAACGGAGGAAATCAACAGGAAAATAGCGCACAACTACGCAATGTATGCGGGTTGGTACGAAACCAAAGAAAACTAAAACCATACGAACATGTACAAGCGAATACTTTTGAAACTATCGGGTGAGTCGCTCATGGGAGCTAAAGGCTACGGAATCGACGAAGAGCGGCTGTCGAAATACGCCGAACAGATTCGTCAGATATCGGCAATGGGCGTGCAAGTGGGCATCGTCATCGGCGGCGGAAATATCTTCAGAGGCCTCTCCGGCGCAAAGAAAGGGTTCGACCGCGTCAAAGGCGACCAAATGGGCATGCTGGCCACCGTCATCAATGCGCTGGCACTCTCGTCGGCACTGGAAGCTAT
>CALAUY010000199.1 GCA_937892015.1 uncultured Bacteroidales bacterium
ACAGATACTGATGGACTTGGCGAACAAGTACAATGGCCTTGTGGTCGGGACGGGTGACCTCTCTGAGTTGGCACTCGGTTGGGCAACGTATAACGGCGACCAGATGAGCATGTACGGCGTTAATGCAGGCGTACCGAAAACGCTCGTCAAAGCTGTTGTAACCTACTGTGCCACACATGTTTTCCGCGGTGAAGTGAAACACATCTTGGAGGATATAGTGGCCACACCTGTTTCGCCCGAACTGTTGCCACCTGACGAGGGCGGACAGATTGCACAGAAAACCGAGGACAAGGTCGGTCCGTACGAACTGCACGACTTCTTCATCTACTATTTTCTGCGATACGGTTTCACACGCGAGAAGATTCAGTTCATGGCCGAACAGGCTTTTCGCGGCAAGTACGAGAGTGACGTTATCGCCCATTGGCTTGAGGTGTTCATGCGGCGCTTCTTCTCGCAGCAATACAAACGTTCGTGCATGCCCGACGGCCCGAAAGTGACGTTCGTCTCACTCAGTCCCCGCGGCGATTGGCGTATGCCGTCAGACGCCCGTACGTTCTAACTCTAATGATTGACAATGAAACGCTTACTGACATATATCCTTTTTCTGTTGCCGCTCACGTTATGGGGGCAGATCCTGACACCCATACACTGGACGGCCACTGTGGGCGACACGACCGACAGCACCGTCAGTGTAGTGCTGACGGCCACTATCGATGAGGGCTGGCATCTCTACACGCAAGAGTTGCCGGACGGTGGCCCTGTCCCCACGCATTTCGCGTATAATCAGCCCGTTGTGGGTACAACGACCACCGATGCACCGGTGCACAGCGATTACGATGACAATTTCGAGATGGAACTCACGTATTACGTTGACCGAGCGGTCTTTACGCAAGTGCTCCTCGCCCGTTCGGCAGACGAGCTGACGGGGTCGGTCACGTTCATGGCGTGCAACGACCAAATGTGCCTTGCACCCGACACGTGGGAGTTCAGTCTGAACGCCGCATCAACAAACTCATCGACCGAGACATCATCGGGTCAAGAGGTCTCATCAACCGAGACATTGAGCTCATCAACTGAGTCGCCGGACCAAGAGTCCGCAACGACCAACGCGCAACAGCAGTCGTTGCTCTGGATTTTTCTTATGGGACTACTGGCCGGCCTTCTGGCCGTCTTCACGCCGTGTGTGTGGCCAATCATCCCTATGACCGTCAGTTTCTTCCTCAAGCGTGCCGGTGCAGCAAAAGGGCAGACGGCCAAAGCAGGTATCCGCGATGCGGTGTTGTACGGCGTGGCAATCGTCATTATCTACGTGGGGTTAGGACTACTCATCACGGCCATCTTCGGCGCATCGGCACTCAATGCACTGTCAACGAACGCAGTCGTTAACCTCATTTTCTTCGCAATCCTCGTCGTTTTTGCCGCATCTTTCTTTGGCGCATTCGAGCTGACCCTTCCCTCGTCATGGTCGTCGAAGATGGACAGCAAAGCGTCCTCTACCGGCGGGTTTCTGTCCATCCTTTTCATGGCATTCACGCTCGTCATCGTCAGCTTCAGTTGCACGGGTCCTATCATCGGCACGTTGCTGGTAGAAGCAGCAGGCAAGTCGTTCCTTGCGCCAACGGTCGGGATGCTGGGATTCGCTGTGGCACTGGCTCTGCCGTTCACCCTTTTCGCCCTCTTCCCGGGCGTGCTGAACAGACTGCCGAAATCGGGCGGATGGATGAACCGCTTCAAGGTGACGCTCGCTTTCCTCGAACTGGCCCTTTCGCTGAAGTTCTTCTCCGTGGCCGACTTGGCGTACGGTTGGCATCTGCTGGATCGTGAGGTGTTTATCGCCCTCTGGGTTGTTATTTTCACGTTGCTCGGGCTGTACTTGCTTGGCGTTTTTGCGTTCCCGCAAGACGATGACAGTCAGCGCACAACGAGTGTTCCGCGCCTGTTCCTTGCCATTCTCTCGCTCGCATTTGCCGTCTATATGATTCCCGGTTTATGGGGAGCCCCGCTTCGCGCCATCTCTGCATTTGCCCCGCCGATATCAACGCAAGACTGGGTACTGTCGGAGGGAGGAGCCGCTCCGGTGCACGCACATGCCGCACGGTTCGATGATATGGACGAGGGCTTGGCGTATGCCAAGGCACACAACATGCCTGTTTTCCTCGATTTTAACGGGTACGGTTGCGTCAACTGCCGTAAGATGGAGGCGGCGGTTCTCTCTAAGCCCCAAGTGGCGGAACGACTGAGTCGGTACGTCATCATCTCGCTTATCGTTGACGACAAGACGCCCCTCGACCGACCGATAGAGGTGGTTGAGAACGGCACTCGACGCACACTGAAGACGGTTGGCGATAAGTGGAGTTACTTGCAGCGGACAGAGTACGGAGCGAATGCACAACCGTACTATCTCCAACTCTCGCCTGACGGCAAACGACTGACTGACAGTTACGTCTATGATGAGAATATCCATAAGTTCCTCGATTGGTTAATCTATTGATACATAAATGATATGACACCCCAAACCCCACGTACGAAGAAAGAGTACGAGACGCGCCGGCCCAAAGAGAAAGAGATGATTTTCGGCATTCGTGCCGTGATAGAGGCCATTGATGCAGGTAAGACGCTCGACAAGATTATGATTCGCCGCGACATGTCATCGGCCCTGTCTCGCGAACTACTGCAACGCTTGGATGGCCTTGCCACCCCCGTGCAGAAAGTGCCGGTAGAGCGGCTCAATCAATATACAGACAAGAACCATCAAGGCGTCATTGCGTTCCTCTCGCCCATCGAGTTCACGGCTCTGGACAACCTTGTTCCGATGCTCTATGAAGCCGGCAAAGTACCGTTCCTTGTGGTACTGGACGGCGTTACGGATGTGCGCAATTTCGGGGCGATTGCCCGCACTTGCGCTTGTGCCGGAGTGGATGCGTTGGTGGTGCCGGCGCGCGGCGGGGCGGCGATCAATGGCGATGCGGTCAAGACCAGTGCCGGAGCACTGCATACACTGCCCGTGTGCAAAGTGGAGAACATGCAGAACGCACTGCGTTTCCTGAAGAACTCGGGCATCACGCTCGTGGCCGCAACCGAACATGCGGAAACGCTCTATACTGAGACCGACATGACCCGACCGCTTGCCATCGTGCTGGGGAGCGAAGATAAGGGTATTTATCCCGCAAACCTCGAGTTGTGTGACCATCAAGTCAAACTGCCGATGCAGGGCTCTATTGAGTCACTCAACGTCAGTGTAGCAGCCGGAGTGTTCATCTATGAAGTGGTTCGTCAGCGCAATGGATATTCTCTACGAAGATAACCACCTCATAGCCGTCAACAAGACGTGCAACGAGATTGTGCAGGGCGACAAGACCGGCGACACGCCGTTGGTTGACCTCGTTAAGGCGTACCTGAAGGCGAAGTACAACAAGCCCGGGGCGGTGTATCTCGGTTTGCCTCATCGTCTGGACCGACCGACGTCGGGCGTGGTACTGTTTGCCAAGACGAGCAAAGCACTTACTCGGCTCAATGCGATGTTCGGGGCGCACGACCAAATCCGCAAGACGTACTGGGCCATCTGTGCCAACTGCCCGCAACCGATGGAAGGGCGACTCGAACATTACCTCATTCGTCGCGAAGAACAGAACAAATCGTATCTCACCAAGCCCGATGCGCGTGGTGCTAAACAGGCGTTGCTGAACTACCGGGTCATTGCGCGCAGCGACCGTTACTACTTGGTTGAGGTGGCGTTGGAGACGGGGCGACACCATCAGATTCGTTGCCAACTGTCGGCCATCGGTTGCCCTATCAAGGGCGACTTGAAGTATGGCGCAGCGCGTTGCAATCCCGATGGTGGAATCTGCCTGCACGCTCGGCGTATCGAGTTCGTTCATCCCGTCTCGCATCAACCGATTAGCATCACCGCTCCCGTCCCCGATGACCCGCTCTGGCACGCTATAACAGGGAGCGTTTCAGATGGTTGAGTGCAGTTTGCAGTTTGCTCGATGGACAGAGTCTCTGCCAAAGTGGCTCGATGAGGGGCGTTCAGGGGCGTTCGGGGGGGCAAAGTGAGTGCTCTTTTACCACTTGCGCACGTTTTTTCGCCCCAAAAGTGCATTTTTTGCCCCAAATATTTGCATATATGAAAAAAAAGTTGTAACTTTGCAGTCCGATTACGTGCAATACGCAACGTAAAATCGCCGATAAAACGTACAACAACCAACTCGCCGATAAACGTACAACGAGCAACTCGCCGATAAATAGAAACAGAAACAACTAATAGTCATGAATAATCAGAAGAGTTTATCTCCATGGTTTTGGGTGCCGACGCTGTATTTTGCGGAGGGCATTCCGTATTTCTTAGTCAACAATATCTCTGTGATGATGTTCGCGAAGATGGGTGTACCGAACGACCAACTGTCTTTCTTCACCACACTGCTCTACTTCCCTTGGTTCTTGAAGGGAGTATGGAGTCCCATCGTGGATGTCGTGAAGACTAAGCGTTGGTGGATAGTGTCCATGCAAGTGTTGCTGACGGCTCTTTGCATCCTACTGACAGTGACACTGCCGCATCCCGACGCAGCTACCATAGCTGCGAAAGGTACGTCTGTCAGTCTGTTCTGGCTCACCTTGGTGTTGTTTATCATTGCCGCTTTTGCCTCGGCAACGCACGACATCGCTGCTGATGGGTTCTACATGCTCGCGCATGACCAAAGCAGTCAGGCAAAGTTCATCGGTATTCGTTCCACGTTCTACCGCATAGCATCCGTTTTCGGACAGGGCGTGCTGGTCTTAATCGCCGGAGTGGTAGAGAAGCGTTCGGGCAACATCCCCTATTCGTGGCAAATAACGCTCGGCGTGACTGCCGCAGTGATGTTCTTGATTACGCTGTACCACATCTTCATGTTGCCCAAGTCGGACAACGACAAGCCTCGCGTCTCGGCAGGAGATGCCTCTGCATCTATGCGTGAGCTGGGCAACTCCTTCAAGACTTTCTTCACGAAGGATGGCGTGTGGTTGGCGATTCTTTTCATGCTGCTCTACCGTTTGCCCGAGGGTTTCCTCATCAAACTCTGCCAGCCTTTCCTTGTGGACCAACAGGCAGAAGTGGTGACCGAGACCGGCAAGATAATCGGTGGTGGTCTGGGATTGGACACAGATATGGTAGGTCTGCTCTATGGCACTATTGGTGTTATTTTCCTGCTGCTTGGCGGCATAGTCGGTGGAGTGTTCATCTCCAAACGCGGTCTGAAACGTTCGCTGTGGTGGATGGCAGCATGTATGACGTTGCCTTGCCTCACGTTTGTTTATCTTAGTACTGAACTGCCCACCAATCCATGGGCCATCGGCACGGCCATCTCTATTGAGCAGTTTGGTTACGGATTCGGTTTCACTGCCTACATGATGTACATGATGTACTTCTCTGAAGGTGAGTTCAAGACTTCGCATTATGCCATCTGCACCGCCTTCATGGCGTTGTCGATGATGCTTCCGGGATTCGTGGCGGGTTCGATTGAGATGGCAATAGGTTATCGTCTCTTCTTCTGGATGGTAGTGGCATGCAGCGTGGCAACCCTTCTCGTGACGTTCTTGGCGTACCGCAAACTGGACCCGAACTACGGACGAAAGTAAGTGATTTGTAAATCGAAACATCGTAATCTCGAAATCTCGAAATAATTTTTAAATCGTTAATTGTTAATGAAACAGCATATTCCTAATGCACTTACGTGCTGCAATCTGCTTTCGGGTGCAGTGGCCGTGACGATGGCTTTTTCGGGTCAGTTCACATGGTCTTTCGGGCTCATTATACTGGGAGCACTCTTCGATTTCTTAGACGGTGGTTCGGCCCGTATGTTGGGCGTGTCGTCACCCATTGGCAAAGAGTTGGACTCGTTGGCCGATGTGGTCACGTTCGGATTGGCGCCAAGCGTGATGTTGATGCAAGTAGTTCGTTTAGAGACGGAGAACAGTACGTACGCATGGGGTTGGTGGTCACTGGTGTTCCTCTTGATGGCGGCTTTTTCGGCGTTGCGATTGGCCAAGTTCAACGTTGACACCCGTCAGACAGAGTCGTTTCTGGGCTTGGCCACTCCTGCGAATGCGCTGTTTTGGTCGTCACTTATTGCCGCATGGCCCAAACTGCCCTCGTTCGCTCAATGGGTGCCGATTGTGCTACTCGTGTGTATGCTTGTGAGTTGTTGGTTGTTGGTCAGCGAAGTGCCGTTCTTCTCGCTGAAATTCCACTCTTTTGCATGGAAAGAGAACAGTACCCGCTACATTTTCCTGATGGGTTGCGTGGTGCTGACGGTCGTTTGTGCGTTACTCGGTCATTTCTTGTTCGCCGGTTGCGTGTGCATCGTTTGGTACGTGTTATCGGCGTTGATCTTGCGCAGATAAAGCATAATCTGGTCGAAAAGATAGACGATGTTTTTCTCATCGTCGGGCAGTGCCACCATGAAATCGTTCTCGTACGGTTCGTCTGTTTTCATCCCCGCCCTGAAATCGGCATCGGCATACAGGCCGAGATACCGTAAAGGCATGATGTTGTTGATATTCAGCGAGATGAGCAGGTCGAAATGTTCGTGTTTGAGGTCGTTGCGTTCGTGCTCTTTGGGTTGGCCGAGTAGGTTGACATCCTGACTGCCGAGGATGCGATAGTCGCGCAAAATAGCTGAAGATATCTGTTTCTTATCAACGAATCCCCAAGCGGTGACGGTCTTGCCGTCGGCTTGCAGTTCGCGTATGAGTTGCTTTACTTGACTATTGCGTTCGAGCAGATCACTCTCGAAGAGGATGAACACTTTCTTGATGCGGGTGTAACTCGGGAAGAAGGCCTGTTTGGCAGGTTGTTTTCTTTGCGCATGGCGGAAAGCGCGCTCACGCAGAGCATTGCAGAGTCGTTTGAACCAAGGCGTGTCTTGAGTCGTCGGTTCTCCTTTCTGCACGTTTGCCGCCACCGTGAAATCCTGCTTGTCTTTTGGGGAGACGTTGACGTAAATCGTTTCGTTGTTGTCGTTCTTGTTCATGTCGTTTGTTTCATCTGAATCAAGTCGAGGAACTCGTCCTCGGAGAGTATCTGTACACCTAATTTTTGTGCCTTCTCCAGTTTGGCCGGTCCCATGTTCTCGCCTGCCAATATGAACGCCGTCTTGGCACTGACAGAGCCGGCGTTTTTGCCGCCGTGCGCTTCGATGAGCGCTTTGTATTCGTCGCGACTATGATAACGGAAAACCCCGGAGACGACGATGGCCTTGCCGCTCAAACTGTCTGACAGACGAGTCTCTTGCTCGGAACTCTCCATCTGTAGGCCGGCATCGCGCAGTCGGTTGATGATGAGTTGGTTGTCGGCGTTCTGAAGATGTGCCGCGACGGACTTGGCAATCTCTTCGCCCACATCCTCCACTTCGGTCAGTTCATCGACTGTTGCGGCACAGAGCAGGTCGATGGAGGGGTACGCTTTGGCCAGTTTCTTCGCGGTCGTCTCGCCCACGAAACGGATGCCGAGTGCGAAGAGAACGCGACTCCATGGCACCTGTTTGCTCTGCTCGAGCCCTTGCATGAGTCGGTCGGCCGACTTGTCACCGAACCCCGGAAGAGCGGCTATTTGGTCGTGATCGAGGTGATAGACATCGGCGATATTGTGCAGCCATCCTTTCTCGTAGAAGAGGTCGATGGTCTCTGAGCCCAGTCCGTCGATGTTCATCGCTTTGCGGGAAACGAAATGCTCCATTTTGCCCTTTTGTTGCGGGGGACACCCGCTGTCGTTGGGGCATCTCCAAGCCGCTTCGCCCTCGACTCTGACGAGCGGAGTGCCGCATTCGGGACAAGTGCGGATGAACTGCACGGGTCGTGCATCGGCACTGCGTTTGGTTGGCTCGACAGCCGTGATTTTCGGGATAATCTCGCCACCTTTCTCCACCCAGACGTAGTCGCCTTCATGCAGGTCGAGCGAACGGATGAAATCTTCGTTGTTGAGCGTGGCTCGTTTGACGACAGTGCCACTGAGGAGCACGGGCTGCATGTTGGCCACGGGCGTGATGGCACCCGTTCGGCCCACTTGGTAGGTGACGGAGTGGAGTTGTGTGAGTTGTTTCTCTGCGGCGAACTTGAAGGCAATGGCCCATCGTGGCGTTTTGGCGGTATATCCGAGCATCTCTTGTTGTGCCAATGCGTTGACTTTCAGCACTACGCCATCGGTAGCGACAGGTAGGGTCTTGCGTTCGGTGTCCCAGAAATGGATGAAGTCCATCACCTCTTCAACGCTTCGGCAGACGCGTATTGCATCGCTGACTTGGAATCCGGCTTTCTTGGCCATCTGCAGGCGTTCGAAGTGGGTAGTGCCGGGTATGTTCTCGCCGAGCACGTAATAGAGGTACGCATCGAGTCCGCGCGCTCGTACCTGTTCGGGATTGAGCAGTTTGAGCGTGCCGGATGCTGCGTTTCGCGGATTGGCGAAGAGCGGCTCTTCGTCCGCTTCGCGTTGACGGTTGATGCGGTCGAAATGCTCCCAAGGCAGGAGTACCTCGCCACGAATCTCGAAGTTAGGAGGCATCGAGTCTCTTTGGTCAGGGGCAATCTGTTGGGGGATGGAGGCGATTGTGCGGATGTTCTGCACCACATCATCACCACGTACGCCATCCCCACGCGTGAGTGCACGTACCAGTCGTCCGTTCTCGTACCAAAGTGAGATGGACAGTCCGTCGTACTTGAGTTCACATACTATCTCTACGCCCGTTTGTCCCTCGAGTCCCTTATAGACTCGCATCAACCAGTCGCGTATCTCTTGTTCGGAGTACGTGTTGGCGAGTGAGAGCATCGGATAACGATGAGCCACTTGCTCGAATCCCTCTCCCGTCTTGCTTTTGGATGAAGTGGTGACGATGTCACTACCCACGTGTTGTGTGGGTGACTTAGGGTCGAACAGTTCAGGATGTCGTTGCTCTAAGACCTCGAGTCGGTGCATTTTCTCGTCAAACTCGCGATCCGACATGATGGGTTGGGAGAGCACATAATAGTTGTAGTTCTGCTCTTCCAGTTCTTTTCGGAGTGCCAGTATTTCATCGCGTTCCGATAGTTGGGGTTCGATATCGTCAAACAGACTGAGTTGTTGCATTGCAGGCGTGTATGGTTATTTATCGGGTGGGTTCGGTTATTTATCGGGTGATGATGGTTATTTATCGGGTGATGATGGTTATTTATCGAGCGTGTTCGGTTGCTTGTAGGCGTTGAGGTATTGTTGGTCTCGGATGGCCAACCCGAACATCTCGATGAGTTGGTTGGCACTCTCGCGGATGTCGTACTGCTTCATCGATTCGGCGTATCGGAAGCCCATCTCCCATCGCTCTTTGGGGTGACTGAGCCAATAATCAATCCGTTCGGCCAGTGCTTCGGGGTTTTTCTTTGGGAACGTACTCTTGGCTGTGAGTGCGAACTGGGGTGTTCCGGTGTGGTGTCCGTACGCGATGACGGGTACGACGGCCTGTTGCATAGCCTCCATGATACTCAGTCCCTCTACCTCGATGGTGGCGCAATGGATGGCGAGGTCGGCATGTGCTGCCAGTTCGCGTAGTTCATCACGTGTATGGAACTGAAAGACGGGTTCGTACTTCAGAACGCCCTCTTTGACGAGTCGTTGTGCATGCTTGACGAGTGCATTCTTGCGTGGGCCTTGTCCGGCAAAATGCAGCCGTATGCGTTGGTTGAAGGCGCTGTACCGCATCGCTTCGAGGAGCGTTGGTTGGTCTTTTTCGACCGAGAAGCGTCCGATATAGATGACATCGAGCGGTCGGTTGTCGTCGAAATAATTGTCGGGCGGGGTGATGGGTCGGATGCATGTGTCGGGTATGACGCCGTTGGAGATGACCTTGAACTGTGCGTGGATATGGTATCGCATCAGACGGTCATAGACGTTTTCCGTGGGACATTGTATGCGGTTGCAGTGGTTGTAAATCCGTCGCCTCCAGTACTTCAGCAATACGCGGTTGGGCCAACTCCAATGGATGCCCAGTTGGTAGAGGATATTCTCGGGGTGCAGATGATAGGTGGCCGTGACGGGTTTGCCGAGTTTTTCTGCCATCAGGATGGCACGGTGTTGCAAGGGGAAATACTCTTCGACGTGCACGACATCGGCCCAACGGACCGCTTCTTCGATAATCTTCGGGTCGCTCTTGGCGAAACAGAAACCATTGTGGTCGATGATTGGTTGCACGATGGGGAAGATGAACCGCTTGAGTTTATATTCGGGTTCCGGGCCACCATGCTTGGGGTTCTCACCCGACAGCACGCGGACATCTTGTCCGGCATCGCGAAGTGTTTTGATGGTACGTCGGGCGGAAACGGAGAGTCCGTTCCCCTCCACGTAGAGGTTGCTCAATACAAATAAAATCTTCATTTTTATTGTTCAGTTTTCTCAATCAGGGTGCAAAGGTACTGCTTTTTTTTGACATATGCAAGAAAAAAGTGAAAAAAGTGCATTTTTGGGGTGCATTTTTTGTTTTTTTTAGGGGCGTAGTAGGATTAGTGCCAAATGGTTGGGGCGCGATGCGGAAGAAATTTTGTGGTGGTTGCATCCGTTTTTCGAGGGAGTATGGAGGGAGTATAGAGAGGGTATAGAAAGGGTATAGAGAGGGTAT
>CALAUY010000200.1 GCA_937892015.1 uncultured Bacteroidales bacterium
TGGTTTTACTCGAAAACCGGGCGCAAAGTTACTGCTTTTTTTTGACATGACCAAACTTTTTAGCCACTTTTTTGCATAAAAAGTGCATTTTTTTGCAAAAAAGGGCAATTTTGTGCGTTTTTCCGAACCAAATCGTTCATAAATGGAGCAAAAAGTCGCAGAGAGACGAGGATGAATATCTGCTGATGGTAAGGGTTGGTGAAAAATGGGCTCACCGAGAAAAAACATATATGAGTAAATTAGGGGAGGAGTTTGATATGTGTCGAAAGCTGAAATTAGGACATGGGGAGGGGAGAGCTAAAAATGGGCAGGATTGAAAGGTTAAGAAATTGCTTGCATAATGTTCTTCGGTGGGGATAAAAAATCATCATTTTGATACAGAAAAGTGCGTTTTTGGCGCATTTTTGTATCATTTTGTCACAAAAAAGACGTTTTTTGGGAGAAAATGTTGCATAATTCAAAAAAAAGCACTAACTTTGCACTCAAATTGCAAACAACACAATCCAAATGGAAAAGATAGACACATTAGATCGAAGGATTCTGAAGATTATCACGCAGAACGCCCGCATCCCTTTTAAGGATGTTGCGGACAAATGCGGCGTCAGTAGGGCGGCAGTGCATCAACGTGTGCAGCGGATGTACGACATCGGTGTCATCACCGGTTCAGGATACACGGTGAACGCCAAGATGCTTGGCTATCAGCTCTGCGTTTATGTGGGGATAACACTCGAAAAGGGGTCGATGTACAACTCCGTCATTGCTGAACTGGAGAAAATCCCCGAAGTGGTTGAGAGTCAGTTCACGCTCGGCAACTACTCCATGCTCATCAAGCTCTACGCGAAAGATGATGCTCATCTCATGTTCCTGCTCAACTCCTGCATCCAAGAGATTCCCGGAGTGGCCAAAACCGAGACGCTCACCTCTCTGGAACAACGCATCAGACGATCGCTGCCTATTGAATTGGTAGATAACGATGATGAATAAGCATCGGTGGGCATTTACGATGAATAAGCATTGGTAGATAATGACGAAGAACAATATATATAAGTGACGAAGAATAAACGAGGGGATTATGGAAAAAGTTGTTAGTGGTATTCGCCCGACGGGCAATCTGCATTTGGGCAATTATTTCGGTGCAGTCAAGAGTTTTGTTAAGATGCAAGACAACTACGATTGTCTTTTTTTTGTGGCCGATTGGCATAGCCTGACCACTCATCCGAAACCGGAAGATATCCGTCGCAGTGCAAAGACGGTGATGGCCGAGTATCTGGCATGCGGGATTGACCCGAGCAAAGCCTCTATCTATGTTCAGAGTGACGTAAAAGAGGTGCTGGAGTTGTACCTCTACTTCAACATGAACGCCTATTTGGGCGAACTGGAGCGTGTGACCTCCTTCAAAGAGAAAGTGCGCAAACAACCTGACAACGTCAATGCAGGCCTGCTCACCTACCCTACGCTGATGGCTGCTGACATCCTGATGCACAAAGCCGACAAAGTACCCGTGGGCAAAGACCAAGAGCAGAACATGGAGATGGCACGGCTTTTCGCCCGTCGTTTCAACCGCATCTACGGCGTGGAGTATTTCAAAGAACCCGAATCGTTCCATTTCTCCGACAAAGCGGTCAAGATTCCGGGTCTGGACGGTAGCGGCAAGATGGGTAAATCCGAGGGCAACTGCATCTACCTCTGCGATGATGAAAAAACCATCACGAAGAAAGTGATGAAAGCCGTGACCGATCAAGGTCCGACTGAACCCAATCAACCCAAACCCGAAGTCATACAGAACCTCTTCACTATCATGGAAGTAGTATCGACAAAAGACACGCTCGACTATTTCAACGACAAGTGGAACACGTGCGAGATACGTTACGGCGACATGAAGAAGCAGTTGGCTTCCGACATCTGTGCCCTGTTGTCCCCTATCCGCGAGCGTATCCTCGACGTCAGTGCCGATGATGCTTTCTTGGAGAAAGTGGCACGCGAGGGTGCCGAAAGGGCACGTGAGAGTGCTGCCAAAACCATTCGCGAGGTTCGAGAGATAATCGGATTCAAGAGTTAGGACCGTGAACATAAAAAAAATGATTATGAAACGATTGCTTGCCATACTTGCACTTACGCTCGTGTCACTGCCGACGTTCATGCGCGCTGACGATTATATAGATGATGTCTATTATTCGCCCGAAGTGGAAAAAACACAGACAACCACAACGAGCGATATCCGCCAGCCCTATTACAACAAAAAGGCGATGGTAGAGATCATCTTCATCAACGATACCGCCGACAACCGGTCAACGGACACCGTACGTGCTGTCATAAAACGATAAACCATGCAGAAAAAGTTACTCTTTATACTGATGCTTGTTGCGGCGATGAGTACCAACGCCCAAATCACATCTAACGACCACATCAACATGGCCGAACAGGACTTGATGGGTACGAGCCGATACGTGGCGATGGGCGGCGCGATGGCCGCAGTGGGAGGTGACGCTTCGGCTGCGAGCGACAACCCCGCAGGATTAGGGGTATATCGCAGGAACGAACTGATGCTGACGCTCGACTACCAAATCGACAAACCGACTACGGGTAACTTGACAACGAAAGTGTCGTGCGGGCAAGCCTCGTGGAATTTCTGTTTCATGAAAGACCGCATGCGCGGTGTTGTGGGCAACAACGTCATGCTCAACTACCGCCGCATCAAGAATTTCCGCCGCGAACGAACGGTCAGTTGTGCCAATATGGACTACTCCCTGACGGACGTGATAGCACTGAAAACCAATGGATTGGCAGAGCAATACTTGCAGGGTGACAAGGCGTGGTACGATTCCGAAGTAGGTTGGCTCTCAAAGATGGGCTATGAGGGTTACTTGATTGACCCCGACAGCACAGGAGCGAACCAGTGGCACGCAACGAATATGTCAGCCGTGGATGGCATGCTCAAAATCCAAGAATCGGGGTCGGTGGACGAGTTTTCTTTCACGTGGGGGATGAATATCTCCAACCAATGGTACGTGGGAGCCGAGTTGGGCGTACGCAGTTTGTCGTACCTGAAATCGTCGTTCTACCAAGAGCGTTTTGCCAACGGCGACTCATACACCCTCGATTCGTACGTCAACTCCAGTGGTGTCGGGTTCATCAGCAAACTGGGCTTCATGTGTCGTCCGACCTCGTATCTGCGGTTAGGAGTAGCCTTGCACGCACCCGTGCCGATGGCCTTTTCGCTGCACAACTACGGAGAACTGAGGACCAAAGGTGCCAGGTCCGTGTTTATCGAGTCGGTAGATAACAACGACTCTCCCAAGACGTTTGTCCAACCTATGCACGCCATCTTCGGCACGGCTTTTCAGCTGGGTACGTACGGTCTCATCTCCGTGCAGTACGACTACCAACACGATTTCGCTAAAGGCATCCACGACACCCATTGGGTGAAAGTAGGAGCGGAGGGTGTGGTGGCCAACAACTGGTTTTTCAACCTTGGTTATGCACTGAAGGTACGTCAACTCAACGAAGCGGGCACGTTGTCGGACCCTATACGCGCAATCCCGCACAACTCGGTGCGCTTGGATACGGAGTTCAATAACCTCCAGCACGCCCATTATCTCTCTGCCGGTGTCAGTTTTCGCCACAAGTACGTGGTGGTAGGAGCTGCCTATCAGTGCCGACTGATGATTGAGAACATCCATCTGCACGAACTGCAAGCTACGCCGACTGAATTTGCCACCACTACCCACAAGTTGGTCTTCTCCATCGCCGGGCGGTACTAAAAGACGCGCTACAACGACATGAACGTGCTCTTCCAAACGTTGGGCTGTAAGCTGAATTTCTCCGAATCGAGCAGTTTGGCCGAGTCGCTTCGTAGAGCAGGGCACAAGGTGGTTCATAAGGGCGAGGAGGCCGATGTGTGCATCCTCAACACGTGCTCTGTGACCGATGTGGCGGATCAGAAAGGTCGTCAGGCTATTCGTCGATTGCATCGCGAGCATCCTAATGCCGTCCTCATCGTCACGGGTTGTTATGCGCAGTTGCAGCCCGAGGCAGTCGCTGCCATTGACGGCGTCAACTACATCGTCGGTGCGAACGACAAAGAGCGCATCTTGGACATTATTGCGTCCGTCCCATCGCATCAAGCCATCCCCGAGAACCGGTTAGAGGCCATCGATAGAGTCTTTCATCCGAGTTGTTCCAAGGAGGACCGCACCCGTTGTTTCCTGAAAGTGCAAGACGGTTGCGACTATTTCTGCACGTACTGCACGATTCCTTTTGCCCGCGGTAGAAGCCGCAACGGCACTATTGCCGACACGGTGAAGCAGGCGCAACAAGCCATCGACGAGGGGGCGAAAGAGGTGGTACTCACGGGCGTCAATATCGGCGATTTCGGCAAGAGTACCGGCGAGACGTTCCTTGCGCTACTCAAGGCTCTGGACAACGTCCGCGGCGAGGTGCGATACCGCATCTCTTCGTGCGAGCCCAACCTTCTCTCCGACGACATCATCGATTTTGTTGCGGGTAGTAACCATTTTGCCCCGCATTTCCATCTACCGCTGCAAAGCGGCAGTAACGAGGTGCTGCGAATCATGCACAGACGCTACACTCGCGAACTGTTCGCAGAGCGCGTCGAGCGCATACGGGGCTTGATGCCCAACGCTTTCATCGGGGTCGATTGCATGGTAGGGGTACGTGGCGAAACAACTGAGATGTTCGATGATTACGTCGGTTTTCTGGAACGATTAGATGTCAACCAACTGCACGTTTTTCCTTACTCCGAACGTGCCGGCACGCGCATGGTAGGTATGGACTTGCCACGCGTAACGAAAGAGGAGCAACGCCGCCGAGTAGATGTGTTGCTCCACTTGAGCGAACACAAGTTGCGGACGTTCTACGACAAACACAAGGGACAAGAGGCCGTTGTGCTCTGGGAGAGTGCGGCACACGGCAAGTGCATGGCCGGTTGGACGGAGAACTACATCCGCATCACCGCACCATACAACTCCGCGAAAATCAATACGTTCGAAAAAATATGGATATAAACACCTTACAAATGATTACCTCCACGTTGGCAGGTATCTGCATGGCCATATGCCAAGTGCCGCAAGCATGGAAAATCCACAAAGCAGGCAGAGCAGAGGGTTTGTCCCTACTCATGCAGACAATACTGACGCTCGGCATCTTCTTTTGGTTCACCACCGGCATATTGCTCCACCACGCACCGATGTGGTTGAGCAACGGGTTCTGCCTCATTTTCTGCGTCTATGTGCTGGTGATGATTATCCGCACGAAGCGCCGCGAGCACTGCTGATTAGAGTCGCTCGGGCTCTTGCAGCAACTCTGCCAACTGATTGTAGTCGATGGCAATCTCCGTCTCTCCTAACGCATACGGCGCAATGTCGTACGGGTTGAACACGTACACTATACTACTGTCCGTCAAGAAGAAATTGTCGTTGGGATGGATATCATCCACGTTGTAGCCGTAGGCCTTGAGGTCCTCTATCAACTCAATATCTTCGTTCTGCGCCACCAGATTGGCGAGCAAGAGCTGCGTCAAGGGCTCTTCGTAATCGGCCACGAACAGGTTTTCTTCGTGCAGCAAATCACCGGTCGTGAGGTCGTAGTTATAGAAGATGCGGTAGTTGCTGCCATGTGCGCCACCCGTATAAACGTAACGCTCTACCGCGTAACTGAGGATTTGGTTGTGATAATCCATCACCATCGATGTAATGATTTGCTCCTCGTTCATGATGGCATCCAGTAGCGGGTCACTCTCTGTTCTCTCACTGACGATGGGCAGATTGCTCCTGCGATACTCGGTCTTGAGCATGGCCGTAAAGGCCTCAATCGCCCGTGCAATATCCATCTCCCTGTACGCATCGCCGAAGAGCTCTTGCTTGATACTCTGCTGCACTGCCTCAAGGTGCGTGTTGTCGGGCAGTTGAGTAGGATACTCTATCGCTATCGAGATATGCAGACTATCTACCCTACCCTCAGACAAGGGATAATATTCGTCGTACGTGTACTCCCTCGTCTTCACTTCGTCGCCCGACTGACGGAATTGGCAGCCTACGAGCGACATGACGATAATTCCTAAAAATAAACCTTTTTTCATGACTATATTGATAAATATTCGTTCATTTGGTTATTACTCCCATCGCATCACTTTCGCCGGCGAGATGCGACTGACGATAGATGCGGGCAACAGCAGAATGAGCATAATGAGCAGCAGTGTACCGATGTTCAGAATAGCCCACGAGCCCCATGTCCATGCGATGGGCACGTAACTTACATAATACGAAGCAGGGTCGAGGGGCACCGGATGGCAGCTGTATTGCAGCCAACACAGAGCCAGCCCGATAAGGTTGCCCACAACCATTCCTTCCAGCACCAAGAAAGCGGCATCGGTGAGAAAAATGCGGCGGATGAATGCGTTGGTGGCACCCAACGACTTGAGCAGTCCTATCGTCCGGACACTGCCCAAGATGAGGATAATCAGCCCCGAGATGATGTTCATCGCACTCACGGCCAACATGAGGATGATGATGACAATCACGTTCATATCCAGTAGGCGCAACCACGCGAAAATAGTCGGGTTGAGGTCCTCTACCGTTTGAGTGAAATAGGCATTGCCCGCATCATCCATTCGGTTGGCCGTGGCGAAATACACCTCGTCGGCCACTTGGCGCAACCTACCAAAATCGCTGATACGTATCTCTATACCTGACGCTTGATTGGTCTCCCAACGATTGAGCCGACGAATCATGTCGATGTCACCGAGCACGAAGAGGTCGTCGTAATCGGCAAAATCCGTGTTGTACGTGCCGCAGATACACAATCGACGCACCCTTACCTCGTCCTCCACGAAATAACAATAGAACATACTATCGACGGCGAGGCGCAGTTTGCGACACAGACGCTCCGAGAGCAGCACTTCTTGCGGCGATTGCGGCATCCGACCTGCTGTCAGATTGCGGGCGAAGAACGACGGGTCGTCAGTACCTTTCAGCACTACCCCCTCGAACGCATCGTCAGTCTTGAGGATGCCGGGCTTGGTGCAGAACGATGCTGCACCGCTGACTCCCCGCAAACTACGCAAACGGCCGAGCAGACTGTCCGTCACAAGAATAGGTTTCATCTCGTACGTGTTGTTGTTGTCGAAATTAACCACTTGTATGTGTCCACCGAAACCGATTATCTTGTCGCGTATCGTCTGTTTGAAACCGAAAACAACTGCCAACGTAACAATCATCACCGCCACACCGAGGGCTATTCCGCCAACAGCCACACGAACAGCGGGACGGGCTATGCGCCTATCACCGCTGCTGCCTGCTTTGTCCGCAAAATGCAGCCTCTTCGCTATTTCTATCTCTGTCCGCACTCGTCTTTGCTCTTTGTCTAACTTTGTTTGATGTTGTTTGAGGTTGTTTGAGGTTGTTTGAGGTTTGCTTTTTTTGTTCCCTTCTCCCAAAATCGCAAACAACCTCAAAC
>CALAUY010000201.1 GCA_937892015.1 uncultured Bacteroidales bacterium
ACTCAAATTGCACTTTTTTACCACATTATTTGTGGATTTTGTTGCATTTCTCACCCAAATCGCAGTTTATTTTTGCTTTTCTCTCCCAAATATTTGCATAATTCAAAAAAAAGTAGTAACTTTGCAGTCGCAAACGTGAGCCATGGAACAGTGGACGACAGAAATACGTCCGAAAACGCGTTTGTTGGACGTGGATTTCGGTGAGATTTGGCGATACAGAGACTTATGTTTTCTGTTCGTCAAACGCAATGTTATTACCCAATACAAGCAAACCATACTCGGTCCGTTGTGGTATTTGGTGCAACCGTTGCTGACGACAGCGATGTACATGATTGTGTTCGGCGGAATAGCCAAGATCAGCACTGATGGATTGCCTCAACCGCTGTTTTACTTGTCGGGCATCTGTCTCTGGCAGTATTTCGCTGACTGTTTGGGCAAGACCAGCAACACGTTTGTCGATAATGCGGGCATTTTCGGCAAAGTATATTTCCCCCGCTTGGTTGTTCCGTTGGCGAACGTGCTGAGTAATCTCGTGCGGTTCTCTATTCAGTTAGGGCTGTTTTTCGTGGTTTATCTGGGTTACGTGCTTTTCACGGACATCCCCGTCCGACCTAATTGGTACGGTCTGTTGTTACCCGTGCTGGTCGTTCTCTTGGCCGGTTTGGCATTGGGTTTCGGCATCCTTTTCTCGTCGATGACCACCAAGTACCGCGACCTGCAAATGCTGCTGAGTTTTTTTGTAAGTCTCTGGATGTACGCCACGCCGGTCATCTATCCCCTATCGACCATCACGAACGCGAAGATCAGACTGCTGATGCAGTTCAATCCTGTGACCGGCATCGTGGAGTTTTTCAAGTACGGGATGTTAGGCGTGGGTTGCCACGAATGGTGGATGTTAGCGTACAGTGCAGCCTTCATGGTGTTGCTGCTGGCGTTCGGCATCATCGTTTTCAATAAAGTTCAACGCTCGTTCATGGACACTGTGTGATATGATCTGTTACCCCAACGCCAAAATCAATCTCGGTCTGAACATCGTGTCGAAGCGCGATGACGGATACCATAATCTCGAGACGGTTTTTCTGCCCGTCATGGGTTTATGCGACGAGTTGGACATCACGCCTGCGGATATTGCCGCGCCGTACTTTTTCGTGCAAGAAGGGATGGCGGTCGATTGTGCTGCGGCCGACAACTTAATCGTCCGCGCGCTCATGTGTGTGCGCGAGCGATACCCGCAGACAGGTAACGTACATATCCGTTTCCGCAAACGTATCCCTTTCGGTGCGGGACTGGGTGGCGGTTCGGCCGATGCGGCGTTCACGGTAAGGACGCTGAATGCGCTGTTTGGGCTGCGGATGACGGACGCAGAGATGGAGGCACTGGTATCGCCGTTGGGAGCCGACTGCGCGTTTTTCATACAGAACCGCCCGCGGTTGGCGCAAGGGATAGGTGATGTGTTCTCCGAAGTGCCCGATGGCCTTTTGGCCGAGTTGCACAACCGCTGGTTGCTGCTCGTCAAACCCGACTGTGCCGTGTCCACCCGCGAGGCTTATGGGGGCATTTGTCCGCGCCGACCCACCATGCGGTTGCCACAAGCATTGGCGCAACCCATCGACACTTGGCAGCAAACGGTGGTGAACGATTTCGAGACGAGCGTCTTTCCGCTCTTCCCCGAGATTGCCGAGTGCAAACGGCTACTCATCGCCAATGGAGCGCGCTATGCGGCCATGTCGGGCTCGGGAGCTACTGTTTTCGGGATTTTCGACAACGAACCGCTGTTCGCATTGCCGAACGGTGTGTTTTATCATAAAGAACAAATACAAATATAAGATAGATGAAAAAGATTATGCTTATAATAGCGGGCTGCGTGATGTCGCTGAACATGTGGGGATTGCCCGCTAATCCGCGGTGGATTCGGCAGCTCAATCAAGACGGCGATTCCGTCAAACTGGAGCAAGTGCTGCATCGTCGTGGCCGCAAGAGTGCGCTGCGTCAGCAACTTGCACCGCAACGCGAACAGGGTAGTGTACAAACAGCTCGGCCGCTGAATCTTGCGCCGAGAGGGCTCATCATCCTCGTCAACTACAGCAACCTCTCGTGGACAACCACGCAAGCCGAGATGGACAGCATGATTAACGGACAGAACTACACGCGCAATTACCAATACACGATGTATGGTCAGCACTACCAAGTGCAGTCGAGCGGCAGTGCCAGACAGTATTTCCACGACGTTTCTCTCGGTCAGTACACCCCCACTTTCACGGTGGTCGGGCCCGTGACCGTATCGCGCACGTATGCGTACTACGGGCAGAATGATTCGGATGATGAAGACATGCACGCCGAAGAACTGATTGCCGAGGCGTGCCAACTGGCCGATGCACAAGGCGTCGATTTCTCGCAGTTCGATAACGATGGTGATGGCGACATCGATTTTGTGTATGTTTTCTATGCAGGATACCAAGAGTCGGACGGTGCAGGTGACGACTACATTTGGCCACACAGTTATGCGTTGGAGAACTATTACTACGTCAGCACTCATCAGGGCGGACTGGGGAAGAGCGCCGTGATGCTGGATGGCAAACGTCTGAATAAGTATGCCTGTTCGGGCGAGTTAGAGTACTACACCGGTCAGCATGACGGCATTGGCACATTCTGCCACGAGTTCAGTCACGTGCTGGGCTTGCCCGACCTCTATGCCACTGATTACAGCACCCATAAGACGATGGGCGAATGGGATATTCTCGATGCAGGACCCTACAACAATAACGGCAACACGCCACCGCTCTATTCGGCTTATGAACAGTTCTTTATGGGTTGGTTGACGCCGACGCTACTGACCGACACGGGCACGTATCAACTGCAACCGATGAACGCTACTCGGAGTGCTTACCTCATCTGCTCGGGCGGTTCGCATAACCTCATCGGCAACGATCCCAACCCCGCCACGTTCTATCTGCTTGAGAACCGCCAGTTGCAAGGTTGGGACAGTTATCTGCCCGGGCATGGACTGATGTTGACGAAGATACAGTACGACTACGCTAAATGGGAGAACAACGAGGTGAACAACACCGCCTCGTCGTTGGGTGTTGACCTTATCGAGGCCGATGGCAGAGCACCTGCATATAGCGAGGACAACTACGATAACGGCTATTACGGCAAAGCGGGCGACCTTTTCCCCGCCGGTGCCACTTCATGCAGCAAAATCAGCGGGTATCCTATCCGTAACATCACCGAACAGAACGGCGTTATCTCGTTCACTATCGGAGGAAGCGGTTCATCTTCAGGCGGTTGCGGCGACTATAGCTGGACGGCATCCGCTGCGTTGAGTGTCGGCACTGTACTCTTGGACGAATATACATGGACGATTACTGCTCCCGGCGATGCATATTTCGGTTATGAGGGATCGCCGAGAGCTCGTGGCGCGCAGTGCGGTTCAAGCAACCGCCCCATTCAGTCGCTCTCGATGACCACTTCCGAAACGGCCGGTTGTCTCATCTCGTCCGTGGTGGTGAACGCGTCGCAAGGACGGGACGGCGACAGTCGATTGAGCGTCTGCATCGGCGGGACACAAGTAGGCAGCGCTGTTTCGCTCTCTCAGTCTGCCACTGATTACACGTTCACTAACACCGACGAACAGACGGGCGCGCTCGAGATACGCATCACGAACAGCAAGAAAGCAGCATACATCAAGTCCATCCAAATCACTCAGTCTGCCCAACCCCAAACGGATATCGAACACATTGACAGTCAATCCGCTACCCGCAAAATCATCCGTGGCGGGCACGTGTATATCATCCGCGATGGGGTAGAGTACGATGTGCTGGGCAGAGCAGGGAGGAGATAGGAGTTTAGAGTTTAGAGTTTAAAGTTTAAAGTTCTTATCTCGGCGAAGCCTCGAACGATCGCTTCGCGTGTAGAGTTTAGAGTTTAGCGTGAAGATAGAGGAGTTTCAAATAGCGTATGGTCGGCACGGGAGCATCAGTGCACTGGTGGCCGAACTGGGCAAGCGAGCAGGAAAGCATGTGCTGGCACGCGGGTTGTGCGGCAGTGCCCGTTCGTTGCTTGCAGCGGCCGTTTTTGCGCAAACCCGACGTCACATGCTCTACCTAGTCGAGGATGCCGAGGCGGCAAGTTATCTGGCGCACGATCTGGAGCAACTGACGCACCAAACGCTACTTTTCCCCTCCACGCATCGCGTCCGTCAGAAAGGGCAGGACGAGAGTTACACCATCCAACGAACGGAAGTGCTGACCCGTTTGTCGCAACCCGAACCGTGCATCATCGTCAGTTTCCCTGAAGCGATAGATGAGCAGGTGGCCTCGCAACAACGTCTGCGCACACGCACTATCCAATTGCGCGTCGGGCAAGCAATATCCGAGCAACAACTCATAAGTCAGTTGTCCGAACTGGGCTTCTTGCGCGTTGATTTTGTGTACGAACCCGGACAGTTCGGACAACTGACTTATGAGTTGTTGC
>CALAUY010000202.1 GCA_937892015.1 uncultured Bacteroidales bacterium
TCTCTTAAGGGAGCGCTCCTATGGAGCTAGTCTGATTTGTGACGAAGCTGGAACGAATAACACGAATGGCACGAATAAAACAAACAAAAGGGGGGAGGGGGTGTTATTCGTCGTCGTGAACTGTGATGTATTTGCGGTTGGGGGAGTTGGGGTTGGTAGTGGTAGGTCGCAAAACACCGGCAAGAACGAGCTTGGTTGTGTATTGTTCAACTGTCTTGGTTTGATATTTGACACCTACCATTTCGATTATTTCACGGGCCGTACGCGGTTTGCCATCGCAGAACTCTAACACTTTTTGCTGCTTTAAAGTTAGTCTAACTCTATTACTTTTTGGACCGAACTCTATTACTTTTTGGTTGTTAACTCTATTACTTTTTTGGTCAGACTCTATTACTTTTCTGTCGAACTCTATTACTTTTTGGTCGTTAACTCTATTACTTTTTTGGTCAGACTCTATTACTTTTTGGCCGAACTCTATTACTTTTTTGTCGTTAACTCTATTACTTTTTGGACCAACTCTATTACTTTTTTGGTTAGACTCTATTACTTTTTGGTCGTTAACTCTATTACTTTTTTGGTCGTTTTGTGAGAGCATTAGAATCATTCTTCCGGCGTGTCGGAGTAGTTTTTCGGAGAGCGTGGCGAGTGTACGGAAGTCGTCGTCGCTGCAGTAGAGCAGTTCAGGTTGCGGGCTGCCGATGTCGAGTCGCAGAGCAGACAGGATAGCACCTATTCGTAAGATTATCACCAACATACGTTTGACGGTGGCATCGAACACATCGGGCATATCGAGCCCTTCGAACGCGAGGTTGTACATATCTGCGAAGAGTATGCCGAGCACTTCGGATTGTTCGGCAGTAAGATTCCATCGGAGTTCGTTTTCGAGCCCGTATAGCCACCTCCAGCGTCGGAAGAGGTCTATTGAAAGTGTTTTGTAAACAGCGTGTACGCCATTCTGTTCGTACTGTTCGCCGTGCCCGAGGACGTTCGGGTCGAAAGGTATTTTCTCCTCAACGATGTAGGGCAGGAATCGGCTGGCGAGTCCGTTGAGTCCATCACCAACGAAGGGTCGGAGTTGGTCGAGGGTGCCTGAAAGGAGGGCACTGATGCGCGGATGTTTGATGGTGATGTCGATGGTACGTCGCGGTCCGACGCTACGTGTGTAGCGTATGGTTTCGTGTTCAAAAGCTTGTCGGAACATGTCAGAGAAATCGTTGCCGGCTTGTCCCCAGTTCTTGCCCATCTTGTCCATTTCGGTTTGAATCATAAAAAGTTCGCCATCGTTTTTGGCGAGTGTTTTGACGAAAGAAGCCGCTGAAAAATCGCCGCTGTAGATGGCGGATCGGTCGCCCAACAAGAGGAAGTCGTTGATGGGGTCGAGCAGTCTTTCGGCGTTGTTCATCACGCCTTTTCCGGAAGCGGGTGGGGCGACGATGAGGGAGATGAGGTTGGTGGAATAGACATGCTGCGGTTTAGCGTGCAGGATGCGGATATTTGGCAAGGCATAGCTTGCTGCGGTAAGAGCCGAGAGCAGCAACATATCTTTCTGTGCGGTGATGTCGGCCACAGAGATTGCTCGTTCGAGGAAGTCGGGTAGTTGTCCCTCGTGTATGCTCGTTGTAAGGTACAACGAATTGTCGGGTGCTTCGAGTATCATAATATAATTGAGAGGTATTATTTGTTGTTTATTTTTTTCGACTGCAAAGTTAGTAAAAAATTTTGACATATGCAAATATTTTGGGCAAAAAAAGTAAAAATTCGGGCAAAAAGAGCCTTTGAGGTGTGATTTTGTGTGTTAGGACGGATTGGTCAGGGCGGTAAGTGGTGGGGAAATGGGGCGGGAAAGCGACAAAAAAATGAACGTTTTCGTTCGAGAAAAGTGCGGTTTGAGGGGCTCTGCGAGTGTTTCGAGTTGCGAAAAGGGTTCTTTTTCGTCAAAACACTTGCACAAATGAAAAAATATTTGTAACTTTGCGCCCGATTTCGGTGGAAAGACTCGAAAAATGACAACGAACAAACATATCTTACGCACACTTCGCCTATCGGTGGTGATGCTGCTGACGATGGCGTCAGTGAGTCTGCATGCAGAGCAGTTGCCCTACACGTGCGACATCGGCGTGCAGGGCGGTATAGGCTACTATGTAGGCGATGCGCAACACCATATTTTCCTTTACCCGCGCGAGGTGTATGGCGGGCAGTTCCGCTATAAGTTCAACAACCGCTGGGCTATTCAGGTGAAAGGTCAGTACCAGCGGGTGGACTTCACGGTGAGGAGCACTGTGGCCAACGTGGAGGACCAACGTCTGATGAACGACATGATTGGTATAGATGCCGTGGGCGAGTTCAATTTCTTCCGGTATGGCGAGCGTACGATAGACACCCGCATCAAGCCCATCACGCCCTACATCTTTCTCGGCTTGGGATTTGCGCTGTCGGCCGACTACGACGACCCCTACAGCCTCTTCTCGCTCTATCTGCCGTTAGGCGTGGGCATGAAATGGCGCTTTGCGCCACGGTGGCAACTGATTGTCAGTTGGCAGCACAACCTCTATTTCGGCGACCGAATAGAGAACCGTGACGAGTACGGCAACACGTACGGCCTGAACGGCTCGAATTTCTTCAACAACGACCTGACGGGGCAGTTGACGGCCGGCATCGTTTTCGAGTTTGCGCAGCAGAAAGGAGACTGCAAGCACTGTAGCTGGAAATGACCGAGCCGTTCGCCACGAAGAACCAAACAAAAGAACGAACAAATGGAAACAGAATCGACAAGTTATTGGGACCAAATAGACCCCTCGCGTGTGCCGGCCCACGTGGCCATCATCATGGACGGCAACGGCCGTTGGGCTAAAGAGCGCGGATTGGCGCGCATGTACGGCCATCAGAAAGGCGTGGAGGTACTGCACGATATAGCCCGCACGGCCAAGAAAACGGGCGTGAAGTACCTGACACTATACGCTTTTTCGATAGAGAACTGGAACCGGCCGGCCGAAGAGGTCAATGCGCTGATGGACATCTTAGTTGACCTCATAGAGCGCGAGACGGTACTGCTGATGGAGGAGAACGCACGCCTGCTGACGGTGGGCGACACCGACATGCTCCCACCGAACGTGAAAAAAGCGTTCGATGCCTGCATGGAGCAAACGAGTCACAACACCGGACTGAAGATGATCTTCGCCCTGTCGTACTCATCGCGTTGGGAGATAACGAAGATGGTACGCGAGGTGGCACAGTCGGCCGCAGCGGGGGAGGTCAGTCCCGACGAGATAGACGAGCACTTCGTCAGCGCACATCTGAGCACGGGACTGCAAGACATTCCCGACCCCGACCTGCTTATCCGCACCAGCGGCGAACTTCGCATATCCAATTTCCTACTGTGGCAGATTGCTTACTCCGAGCTGTATTTCACGCCCCGTCGCTGGCCGGAGTTCACCGACGAAGATTTCTGGCAGGCCATCGTGGACTACCAGCATCGCGAACGGCGTTTTGGGAAAACGAGTGAACAAGTGAGATGAGTCTGGCACGCATTTTGCACCGCTCTTCGTGGTGCTTTTATATCGATTGACATTGAGAAGACGACTACTATATACACTGATGTGGATGGTGTCTGTGGTTGCTTACGGGCAGGCAGACACGCTTGGTGTGTTTACGGCTGATTCGCTTTCGGCCGACACGCTCCGTGCCGATGCGGTGGGCAAGTCACGCATGGAATATACGCTGCAACCCAAGACCTACGAGATTGCCAACATCACCGTCAGCGGGGCAGACTCGTATGAGGATTTCGTTCTTATTGGTTTCTCCGGTCTGGCGAAGGGTGACCGTATCGAGATGCCCGGTGATGCCATCACCAAGTCCATCCGGCGCTTCTGGAAACAGGGGCTCTTCTCTGACGTGAAGATAGAGGCCACGAAGATTGAAGGTGACAAAGTGTGGCTGAACATAGCCCTCAAGCAACGCCCGCGCGTCTCAGCCGTCGAATACAACGGCATACGCAAGAGCGAGAAAGAAGACCTTGAGGTGAAGGTCGGCATCAGTCGAGGTGCACAGATGACGCCCAACCTTGCCGACCGCGCCAAGACCATGGTCAAGAAATTCTACGCCGAGAAAGGGTACATGAACACCCAAGTCGATGTGTTGCAACAAGCCGACCCCGACCACAAGGGATATGTGAAGGTACTCATCAACGTCGATAAGAAAGCCAAGACCAAAGTGGGCGAACTGTACATCACCGGCAATGAGGCTCTCTCGGACGTCAAGATTAACCGCGCGATGAAGAAAACCAACGACAACAACATCGTCAATTTCTTCCGCACGAAGAAGTTCGTGGCCGAGGAGTTCGAGAACGACAAACGGGCGGTCATTGAGAAATACAACGAGTTGGGGTATCGCGACGCATACATCGTGGCCGACTCGGTCGTTCCCAACCCCGAAGACCCCGACCGCGTAGATGTGTACTTGGATATCTTCGAGGGCAATCAGTACCATATCCGCGACGTGCGTTGGGTGGGCAACACGGTCTATCCCTACGAGTACCTGAACGACGTGCTCGGTATTCGCAAGGGCGATACGTACAACCTCAAGGAGCTCAACAAACGCCTCACCGAAGACGACGATGCCGTATCGAAACTCTATACCGACCGCGGATACCTGTTCTTCAACGTCGATCCCGTAGAGGTGACGGTCGAGGGTGACAGTATCGATTTCGAGATGCGTATCTACGAGGGCCGACCGGCGACCATCGGAGCAGTGAATATCGTTGGCAACACGCGCGTCTATGAGCATGTGGTGCGCCGCGAACTATACACCAAACCCGGGCAGCTCTATGCCCAGACCGACATCATGCGCTCACTGCGCGAACTGGCACAGATGGGACATTTCGACCAAGAGAAACTGGTGCCGGACATTTCGCCCGACCCCGAGAACGGCACGGTGGACATCACCTATCAACTCGAAACCAAGTCCAGCGACCAGATAGAGTTCTCGCTCGGATGGGGCGCAACAGGACTGGTCGGGTCACTCGGACTGAAGTTCAGCAATTTCGCTATCCAGAACCTCTTCAACCCCAAATCCTATCGTATCGTGCCGCAAGGCGAGGGGCAGACGTTCTCTATCAATGCGCGCACCAACGGCGTGTACTACACGTCCGCAAGCATTTCGTTCCTTGAGCCATGGCTGGGCGGCAAGCGACCCAACTCACTCAGCGCAAGTATCTATTTCGCTTCGCAGACGGGCTACTCAAAGCGCTATCTGCAAGCCTACAACTCACTCTACTCCACGTATTACTCCAGTTACTCGAACTACTATGGCAGCGGATACAACGACTACTATCAGCAGTTGCAAGAACAGGAGTCAGACCCCGACACCTACTTACGCACGTTCGGTGTGAGTATCGGGTACGGCAAGCGACTCCATTGGCCAGATGACTATTTTACGTTCTACGGCGAACTATCGTACCAGATGTATATGATGAACGACTGGCCGTACCTCATCCTGACCGACGGCACGTCGCACAACTTGGCGTTGACGCTCAACCTCTCGCGCAACTCGATAGATAACCCCATCTATACGCGGCGCGGCTCGCAGTTCAGCCTCTCACTGAAGATAACGCCTCCATGGTCGGCCATGAACGGCAAAGATTATTCGTCAATGAGCACACAAGAGCGCTATCACATGCTGGAGTACCACAAGTGGAAGTTCTCGGGCAAAGTGTTCACGCCGCTCACTAAAGACAGCAAACTGGTGCTGATGACCCGTGCCGAGTTCGGCTATCTGGGATACTACAACATCTACGCCAAGTCGCCCTTCGAGACGTTCTACATGGGTGGAGATGGCATGTCGTCTTATTCGAGCTATTCCACCGACTACATCTCCATGCGTGGCTATCAGTCGGGCTCGCTCACTCCGTTCGATGCCACCACCGGCCGTAACTTGGGCTACGTGTACAACAAATATACGATGGAGCTCCGTTACCCCATCTCACTCGAACAGAACGCCACCATCTGGGTGCTCGGTTTTGCCGAGGCAGGCAACTGTTTCGCCAACCTGAAGCAGTTCAACCCGTTCGACCTCAAACGCTCGCTCGGTGTAGGTGTACGTATCTACTTGCCGATGTTCGGACTGATGGGTATCGACTGGGGATGGGGCTTTGACAAGATTAACGGGTCCGACCAGCACGGCAAGTCGCAGTTCCACTTCGTTCTCGGACAAGAACTATAACAATAACAGCCTCAAAAAGCGAGCAAAACAACGATACGATTATGAAAAGACGACTTTTTCTTGCATTCACAGCCCTATGTGGCATGCTTTTTGCACCTGCTATGCATGCGCAGAAAGTGGCGTTCGTGGATATGCAGTATATCCTTGGTAATCTCCCACAGTACGAGACGGCCAACGAGCAGCTGACCATGGTCAGCAAACGCTGGCAACGCGAGGTGGATGCGCTCTTCGAGGAGGCTCGCGTGATGCAACAGAACTACCAGACGGAGCAGATTTTCCTCTCTGAAGACATGCGGCAGCAGCGTGAGGCGGCTATTGTGGCCAAAGAGGGTGAGGCCATGGAGGCCAAACGACGCTATTTCGGCAAGGACGGCGAGCTTTTCAAGAAACGCGAGGCACTGCTCAAACCTATTCAGGATGAGGTGTATGCTGCCATCCAAGCGATTGCCCAAGAGAAACACTACGACATCGTGAAAGACCGCACCGCCGACCCGTC
Organism: uncultured Bacteroidales bacterium; assembly: GCA_937892015.1. GTDB lineage: Bacteria > Bacteroidota > Bacteroidia > Bacteroidales > Paludibacteraceae > Colicola. Next base: position 6,713 of record CALAUY010000202.1, read on the forward strand.
ACTCATCTACATGTCGTCTCGGATGGACATCTCCGACCAAGTGCTGCAAAAACTCGGCGCAAAATAAGTCGAAAAAAAATCGTAAAACAGTGCTGAAAACAGCATGCTACGGCAACCATAAGATAACCATAAGATAACCATAAGATAACCATAAGATAAGCGAACCAACTTTTTTCCGCTTATTTAATGAAAAAAATTAGTAAAGATATGAAGAAAGTTTTATTTGTTCTTGCACTCGTTTTGCCGATGATGGCAAGTGCACAGAAGTACGGACACATCAACACCCAAGAGCTCTTCCAAGTAATGCCCGAACTGAAGGACGTGACCGCACGTCTCGACAGCCTCAATAAACAGTACGAAGAGTTGCTGGTGAACATGCAAGAAGAGTACCAGAAAAAAGCGCAGGAGTACGAACAGAAGTCATCGACCATGACGGATGCTATGCGTCAGATTCAGGAGGAGGAGTTATATACCATGCAGCAACGACTCCAGACCACCTATCAGACTGCGCAACAAGACATTGCGCAGAAACGCCAAGAGTTCGTCGCTCCCGTGCAGGAAAAGATGCTCAAAGCTATCCAGGCCGTCGGGCAGGAAAAGGGCTTTACCTATATCTTCGACACTGCTGCGATGGTGTATGTTGACCCCTCGGCAACAGACGTGATGGCAGACGTAAAAGCCAAACTCGGCATCAAATAATGGCAGACGGGTATCTGGAGAGCCACTACGCCGAGTACGAGAAACGTAAGGCCGAGTGGTTGCGCAAAACGAAGTATCAACCCAAAAAGACTGATTATGGAAGAAAAGATAGTTAATACGCTCCGTGACAGTGCCGTGGCACGGTGGGTCGTTCTGATTTTAGTGGCGTCGATGATGTTCTTCGCCTACATGTTCGTCGATATCTTGTCGCCCTTGGCCTCACTGCTCAACGAGACGCACGGGTGGGATCAAGGCGTTTTCGGCACGTACGCCTCGGGCGAGTACCTGCTGAACGTGTTCGGTTTCCTCATCCTTGCAGGTATCATCCTCGACAAGACCGGCGTGCGGTTCACCGGCACCCTCTCTGCGAGTCTGATGGTGATTGGTGCTGCCATTAAGTTCATCGGCATCTCCGCTTGGTTCCAAGATACCGCTTTCGCAGCATGGCTCAACAGCTGGTGGGTTACCATGCCTGCATCGGCCAAACTGGCGATGTTCGGCTTCATGATCTTCGGATGCGGATGCGAGATGGCCGGTACGACCGTCTCGAAAATCCTCGCTAAATGGTTCAAGGGCAAAGAGATGGCACTGGCAATGGGCCTTGAGATGGCCATTGCCCGTCTGGGCGTTTTTGCCGCCATGTGGCTCTCACCCATCATCAGTCAGCGTTTTGCGGTGGATGGTACCAACTCAGTAGTGGCACCGTTGCTCTTCTCGGCCCTGCTGCTCGTCATAGGACTGCTCAATTTCCTCGTCTTTACGGTGATGGACAAACGGTTCGACAACCAACTGATTGCTGCGGGCGAGATGACTGCTGTCCACGACCCCGAAGATGAGTTCCACGTAAGTGACCTCGGGCAGATTTTCTCGTCGAAGATGTTCTGGATTATCGCTCTCTTGTGCGTCCTTTACTATTCGGCTATCTTCCCCTTCCAGCGCTTTGCCACCAATTATCTCGAAGAGACGCTCAGCATCAGTAATGCAGAGGCGGCAGGGCTCTTCAAGTGGTTCCCGATTCTCGCAATGGTGCTCACGCCGTTCCTCGGTGCTTTCATCGACTACAAAGGAAAAGGCGCGTCGATGATGCTCGTGGGCGCACTCATCATGATTGTGTGCCACAGCGTCTTTGCTTTCGTTCTGCCCGCGTATCCCAGCAAGGGACTGGCACTCGCCACTATCCTCGTCCTCGGCGTCAGTTTCTCGCTCGTGCCCGCATCGATGTGGCCGTCTGTTCCGAAGATTATCGACGAGAAAGTGCTGGGATCGGCATACTGCCTCATCTTCTGGGTACAGAACGTTGGGCTCTGTCTCGTTCCGCTGCTGATTGGCAAACTGCGCGTTGCCACCAACGGATACCTCGTGCCGATGATTGTGTTCGCCTCGTTCGGCGTTCTGGCGTTCTTGCTCAGTCTGGCACTCAAAGTAGAGGACAGGAAGAAAGGTTATGGATTGGAGCTCCCAAATAAGAAATAAATCGTCACTCTCGGTCAGTACCGACAGTCGCAACCTGCCCGCAGGGTGCATCTTCTTTGCCCTTCACGGGGAGAGTTTCGATGGCAACCTGTTCGCGGCTGAGGCACTCGATAAGGGAGCATCGCTCGTGGTGGTGGATAACGCTGACGTGTTCCGTTCGTTACCCCACGACCAAGCGCTGCTTGTACCGAACACCCTGCTTGCGTTGCAGGAGTTGGCACGCGACTGGAGGCGTGAACTCGGCATGCGCGTCATCGGCATCACCGGCACGAATGGCAAGACCACTACCAAAGAGCTGACAGCTGCGGTGCTGAAAACCCGATACCACCTGCTCTACACCCAAGGCAACCTCAATAACAGCATCGGTGTTCCGCTGACGTTACTCAGGATGACCCGTGAGCACAACCTCGCCCTCATCGAAATGGGCGCTTCCCACCCGGGGGACATCACCGAACTGGTGAACATCTGTGAGCCTGACTGCGGACTCATCACGAACGTTGGCAAAGCGCACTTGCTTGGTTTTGGTTCGTTCGAGGGTGTCATGCGCACGAAAAAAGAGCTGTACGACTATCTCGCCGCACACGGCGGTTTCTGTTTCCGCAACCTCGACAATCCCTATCTGGCCGAGATGGCGGGTGACCTGAAGACCATCGGATACCACACGGGCACGATGCTCGCAGGCACCCGCTTGGTAGGCGACTACAACGCCGAGAACATTCAAGCGGCACTCTGCATCGGAGAGTATTTCGGCGTAGAGCGCACCGCTGGCGAGGCGGCTATTCGCGCGTACGTGCCCGACAACAACCGCTCACAACTGCTCCACACTGCCGGTAACACGCTCGTGGTGGACGCTTACAACGCCAACAGCACCTCGATGACAGCCGCCATCAACGCTTTCAAGGGCGACACGCTCATCCTCGGCGACATGCTCGAACTGGGCGATTATGCCGCTGAGGAGCATCAGCGCATCATCGACATGGTCGCCGAACGTCATTTCCGCGATGTTTTCCTTGTGGGCGAGGAGTTCGGTCGCACACACAGTCCGTTCCGTACGTTCACTGATGTCGAGCAACTGCGACTCACGCTCGCACAACATCCGCTCAGCGGACGAACCATTCTGTTAAAAGGGTCGCACGGCATGCATTTGGAAAAACTAATTGAAGTACTCTGATATGAACAAAAAAACAACATTGCTTGTGGTTATCATCATCGTGCTCGTCATGGGCGTGGTGTTGCTCCTCCTTCAGAACCACCAACAACGGGAGAATATCAACGCCATGGCCGAAACGATGGAGTTCGAGAAAGAGCAACTGGAAGAAGAATACGAGGACTTGGCTCTTCAGTACGATGGTTACCAAATAACTATTCAAAACGACTCACTTGCCGACCTATTAGCACAAGAAAAGCAGCGTGTACAGGACTTGCGCGAGGAGTTACGCATCACCAAAGCAACCGACGCGAAGAAAATCAATGCCCTAAAGAAAGAGTTGGCCACAGTCCGCGAGATAATGGTCGGGTACGTCCACCAGATTGACTCACTTGACCGCCAAAACAAACAGTTGGCGCAAGAGAACAGAGCCGTCCGCGAGCAGTTCCAAGCCGTGCAAGAGGAGAACCAGTCGCTTGTCGAGGAAAAGAGCAAACTGACAGAAGTGGTGTCGCGTGCTTCGATGATGGAGGTGACCGGTTTCTCGTGCACCATGCTCAACAAGCGAGACCGAAAGACCACCATCTTCAACCAAATACAGAAACTGCAACTCGACTTTACTGTCCTCAAGAACATCACCACCCCTTCAGGGATGAAGACCCTCTACGTGCAGTTGCGCGAACCCGATGGTGAGGTGATGACGAAAGACGCCGGCACGTTCACTTACGAAAACGGTCGTTTGCCCTACTCGCTCAAGAAAGAGTTTGAGTATAGCGGCGAACAGGTCGAGATGACGCTTTACTGGCCGGTGGAAGAAATCCTGCAGAAAGGAACGTACAACGCCGATTTCTTCATCGACGGCAACCTCGTCGGCTCATTCCCCTTCCAACTGAAGTAAATTGTCAATAACTTGTCCAATCGTCAATCGTCCAATCGTCAATAACACATATGTTACACCTTTATAATACGCTCGCGCGCGCGAAACAACCGTTTCAACCTCTCAACGCGCCTCACGTCGGACTCTACGTCTGCGGCCCGACTGTTTATGGCGATGCTCATCTGGGGCACGCTCGTCCTGCTATCACGTTTGATGTGCTCTTCCGTTACCTCACGTATCTCGGCTACAAAGTGCGGTATGTGCGCAACATCACCGATGTGGGGCACTTAGAACACGATGCCGATGAGGGCGAGGATAAGGTTCAGAAAAAAGCCCGTTTAGAGCAACTGGAACCCATGGAGGTTGTGCAGTATTACGTCAACCGCTACCATCGCGACATGGAGCAACTCGGCGTTCTACCACCATCCATCGAGCCCCACGCCTCCGGCCACATCATCGAGCAGATAGCGTTCATCCAACATATCCTCGACCGCGGCTATGCGTACATTGAGAACGGTTCGGTGTATTTCGATGTCGATAAGTACAACCGCGATTACCGGTACGGCAAGCTCTCGGGGCGCAATCTGGAGGACATCGTCACCGAGACCCGCGAACTGGACGGTCAGGCCGAGAAACACCACAGTTACGATTTCGCCCTCTGGAAAAAAGCCTCACCCGAACATATCATGCACTGGTCGTCACCATGGTCTGAAGGTTTCCCCGGATGGCATATTGAGTGCTCTGCCATGGGGACAAAATATCTCGGAGAGCAGTTCGATATCCACGGTGGAGGGATGGACCTTATGTTCCCGCACCACGAGGCAGAGATTGCCCAGTCATGCGCTGCGCTCGGTCACGACACGGTCAGGTACTGGATGCACAACAACATGATTACCATCAACGGGAAGAAGATGGGTAAGTCGTATAACAACTTCATCACCCTTGAGCAGTTCTTCGCCGGTGACCATCCGCTGCTCAGCAAACCCTTCTCGGGCATGGTCATCCGTTTCTTCATCCTAATGGCGCATTACCGCTCCACGGTGGATTTCTCTTCTGAAGCACTCGAAGCGGCTGAGAAAGGGCTGCAACGCATGACAGAAGCGTACAGTCGGTTGATGTTGCTCAAACCGGCAGACACCACTACGGTTGCCGTGTCGGGACTAAGACAGCGTTGCGCTGATGCAATGGACGACGACCTTACCACACAAGTGGTCATCTCCGAACTGTTCGAGTCAGCCAAGGCCATCAATACCGTTCACGACGGGAAAGGCTCTATCAGTGCAGATGACCTCCACGAACTGCAAGACGTGTGGAAAACGTACGCCATCGACATTCTCGGGTTGCAACTCTCCGACGAGGCTGCTACAGGCGGAAACATCGAGGCGTATAAGGGCGCAGTAGATTTGTTGCTGAACATCCGACTTGAAGCCAAGCGCAATAAACAGTGGGACGTGTCCGACCATATCCGCAACTGCCTCACCGCCCTCGGCTTCACTATCAAAGACAGCAAAGACGGGTTCGAATGGTCGCTCTAATGAGGCGACCACCACGAGCCGTTGAGTACGTCCAAAGTGCCCTTTTCGTCAACCAAAATGACATTTTTCGCGGAAAAAAGACAAAAAAACAAGCAAAAAGGTCTTTTTTTGCGCCAAAGTGTTGCAAATATGAAAAAAAAGCAGTAACTTTGCAGTCCATTACCGAAGAACACACACAATGGACAAAGTAAAAATCATTGAGATTAAGAAGAGTGTCTTTGAAGACAACGACCGCGCCGCGAATCAACTGCGCAAAGACTTGAAACAGAGAGGGGTTTATCTCCTCAACCTGATGTCTGCACCCGGGAGCGGCAAGACCACGACACTTATTCAGACAATCAATCTCCTCAAAGATAAGATTCGTATAGCCGTGATGGAGGCCGACATCGATAGTGATGTGGATGCCGTCAAAATCAAGGAAGCGACAGGTGTCCCCTCTATCCAGCTACACACCGGCGGCATGTGTCACCTCGATGCCGAGATGACCGGTCAGGGACTGGACAACGTGGCGCTGGACGATGCCGACCTGGTCATCCTCGAGAATGTGGGCAACCTCGTCTGCCCCGCTGAGTTCGACACGGGCGCAGTACGTAATGCGATGATTCTCAGTGTACCCGAAGGGCACGACAAGCCCCTCAAGTACCCCCTCATGTTCACCGTCTGCGATGTGGTGGTTATCAACAAAACGGATGTGATGCCGTACTTCGATTTCGACCTCGACAAATGTGCCGAGTACATCCACATGCGCAACCCCAACGCACGCATTTTCCCCATCTGTGCCAAGACCGGAGAAGGAGTCGATGCCTTTGCCAACTGGCTCTTAAACGAAGTGCAGCAGTGGAAAAACAGCGCTTGTTAACAGTAAGGTCCTCAACATGCCATAAACAATATTACTACTGATATGCCTCAAATGTCAACCAAATTTGTCCCCAAACACATGGGAGACAAAAACCCCAATCCCAAGCTTCTTAAGCTTGTGTCGCACATCACCGACCGTGTACCGGGCAAGATTAAGATGACCACCGACGACCCCGAATACTGGGGCTTGGCGTGCATTTTTGAAGACGAGATGGATGCCACCACCCGTGAGGCTGCACTGGACCTATTGCTCGACATGCTGTCGAAGAAATTCCTCCAAGTGCGCGAACATCATTCGTATGCCGAACTCATCGAGTGGAATCACCAAAAACATTATATGCCCACAGATGAAGCATTCGACGACTTGCTTGACAAACTCGGCTACTTTGGAATGGTTGAGTTCGGGTACGGCGACAAGTACACCAAAGATGGGCCCGTCCCCGGCACAACGTACGAGCGCAAAGACCGCGAGTACTGGGTGCCGATGTTTGTACCCGGCTCGGCAGAGTTCACTAACATGAACGTCGCCTTGATGGATCGCCACCCCGAGTTGTCGATGTTCTTCGAGCGCATGACGTTCTTACCCCTCGAGAAAATCACCCCGATGGTTCCGCTCGGCGGAGCAGGTATAGGCATGCACGTCATCCCCGTAGAAAAAGCTATCTCGATGGAGAACGAGTCTGTCGATATTGAGCACTTGTCGTATTGGCTCAAACGGTACGAGGGACATCTGAGCGTGGGAATCTGTTCGTGCCGTTATGGTCGCAAGCAGATGGACGAGGGTTGTGCTGACGACTACCGTGATTGGTGTATCGGAGTGGGCGATATGGCCGACTATTGCGCCGAGACCGACCGCGGACATTATATCACGTACGATGAAGCCATTGCTATCCTAAAGAAAGCCGAGGATAATGGTTTCGTACACCAAGTGACCAACATCGACGGAGAGGGCAAGATCTTCGCCATCTGCAACTGCAACGTGAAGATATGCAATGCGTTGCGTACCTCTCAACTCTTCAACACCCCCAACCTCTCACGCAGTGCGTACGTCGCCGAAGTGGAGAAAGAGAAATGTGTGGCGTGCGGACGATGCGTTGAATACTGCCCGGCCGGTGCCGTCAAACTCGGACAAAAACTCTGCACAAGCAAAGGCGCAGTCGAGTACCCCAAGCAGGAGTTGCCCGACGCAACCAAATGGGGTGAAGAGAAATGGGACGAAGATTATCGCGACAAGAACCGCATCAACTGCTATCCAACGGGTACATCGCCTTGTAAGACTGCATGTCCCGCACATATTGCCGTACAGGGTTACCTAAAGAAAGCCGCTGAAGGCAAATATACTGAGGCTCTCGAACTCATCAAGCGTGAGAACCCGCTTCCCGCTGTCTGTGGGCGTATATGCAATAGGCGCTGTGAGGATGCCTGTACACGTGGCACAATCGACAACCCCGTCGCCATCGATGCCGTCAAGAAATTCATTGCCGAACAAGACCTCAACGCCGCTACACGATTCGTTCCACAAATCAACATAGCATCCAGCGTACAAGAGCGTTGGGAAGAGAAAATAGCCATCATCGGTGCCGGACCTGCAGGGCTCAGTTGCGCCTATTATCTGGCCGTTGCCGGATACAAACCCACCGTCTTTGAGCGCAACGAGGCCCCCGGTGGTATGCTCCGATACGGTATTCCTTCTTATAAACTGGAGAAGAACGTTATTGATGCCGAGATTGATATCATGCGCGAGATTGGCGTTGACATCCACTGCGGAGTGGAGGTAGGGAAAGATATCACCATAGCCGAACTTCGCAAGCAGGGATATAAAGGCTTTTACGTTGCCATCGGCTGTCAAGGCGGTCGTCTGCCCGGCATCGAGGGCGAGACGCTTGACGGCACAACCACTGCCATCGATTTTCTCCACGAGGCCAACTGCGGGAAAATGACAGTGAAAGGCAAAGTGGTTGTTGTCGGTGGTGGCAATGTGGCCATTGATGCCGCTCGGGTCGCTTTGCGTAGCGGCGCAAGTGAGGTGACGATGCTCTCACTCGAAACAGAGGATATCATGCCTGCATCGCTCGAAGAGCGCACGGAAGCGCGCGAAGATGGGGTTGTCATCAACCCGGGATGGGGACCGATGGAAGTGCTCGGCAAAGACCACGTGACGGGTATCGTCTTCAAGAAATGTACGTCGGTCTTCGATGCCAACCACAAGTTCGCGCCCGAGTACGACGAGAACGAACGTATCACGCTCGATGCTGACACGGTCATCTTCGCTATCGGCCAAACGGTCGTCCTGAAGGACCTGCTCAAAGATACTCGTGTGGAGTTCGTACGGGGTGTTTATCCCGTGGCCGACAAACTGACGTATCAGACGGCAGAACCCGACATCTTCGTTGGCGGAGATGTTTATACCGGTCCGAAGTTCGCCATCGATGCTATCGCTGCGGGCAAAGAAGCCGCTGAGTCGCTCCATCGTTTTGTGCAGCGCGGACACATGACTATAGGCCGCAACCGACGCGATTTTATCGAACTGAACAAACAGGACATCGTCGTTGAGTCGTACGACAACAGTTCACGTCAAGACCCTGGAGTAGTACCTGTGAAGAACCGTTTCGCCGACTATCATGGCACGCTCACAGAAGAGCAGGTGCGCAAAGAGACAGCTCGTTGCCTGGGCTGCGGAGCGTCCGTCGTTGACCAGAACCGCTGCATCGGGTGCGGTTTATGCACCACCAAGTGCGGATTCGACGCCATACACCTCCATCGCGAACACCCCGAGGCGAGTCACATGATAAAGTCCGAAGATAAGTTCAGTGCCATCTTGCCGTACATGCTCAAGCGCACCGGAAAAATCTTGTTCAAACGCAAATAAACGACAGAGAAAGTGCACGAACTGGGCGTTGTTTTCTATATCATTCGCGATGTCAAAAAGGCTGCAGAGACCAACGATGTCAAGCATGTCGAAAGCGTCGTGATGAACATTGGCGAAGTTTCTACAATCGTCCCGTCTTACCTCACCGATTGTTGGAGATGGGCGGCCGATAAAGAGGATCTGCTCCGAGGGGCAACGCTACAAATACTCACCATCCCTGCCGTCACGCATTGCGACGGATGTGGTCAGGATTATCCTACTGTTGCTCACGGCAAAATATGCCCGCACTGCGGCAGTGACCACACTTGGCTTCTTCGCGGCAACGAAGTGGAAATCAAAGAAATCGTCGTTCCAAACGACCCCAATGACAAATTGTAAATAAATTGTAAATTGTAAATAAATTGTATAATCGTAAATCGTCAAATCGTCAATAAATATGGCTTGTTTTATCGTACCCCTCACGCAAGCGCTTGCAACCACAGCTTACCGCAAGCACGCAGCACACAACAACACGTTTGTCAGTCGCAACCTCCACTCTCTTGAGATGATGCTCTGGGGTGGTTCGCTGATGCTTATCATCGACCACATCCTCAATGGAGAACTGACGTGGCAATACCCGTTCTTCACCGCCCTCGGTGTCGATGGAGGCGGGGCTGTCATGCTCCGCGAGATACTCACCGTCGGTGTGCCTATCTCCCTCGTCATCACCCTCATCTGGGCAGGTTGGTGTTTGCTCAAAGAGCGGCGAGCCGTCAAAGCTTGACCAATAAGTAACACACATCAATAGTAACACACCAATAAATCTCTTGACCAATAAGTAACACACACCAATAAATCTAATTATTATGTTTTTTCAAGTTTATGGAGAACATGCACTTGCACAATGGGGCATGTTGTTAGTAGTCCTCGTCGGACTTATCTTGTTCAATGAGTTTGCACGTCGCACCAAGATGGGCGGTGCAATCACGTTTTTCGCCATCCCATTGGCACTGACAATCTATTTTGTGGCCATTGCTATTGGCGCTCATGTGGGTGCTGAATGGGCTCTCAACAACCAGACACACCTTTACATGAACGGTTGGTTCCACTACGCTAAACTGTATGCGGCACTCACAGGATGTATTGGTTTTATGATGATTAAGTACGAATGGGGTATCGGTGCCAAGCATTGGTTCAAACCCTTCCCGTTCATCATCGTCGCAATCAACATCCTCATTGCTGTTGCTTCCGACTTTGAATCCGCTATTATGGGTTGGAACAAATGGTGGCTCTCCAGTGAAGGCGTGTGGCTCTATGGTGGTTGGCACAACGTTTTCAATGGCGTGGCCGGTATCCTCAACATCTTCTGTATGACGGCTTGGTGGAACGTCTATCCGTCGAAAGACAAGAAAGACATGATCTGGGCCGACATGACGTGGGTGTACATTCTCGTTTACGACATCTGGAACTTCGCCTACACGTACAACTGCCTGCCGACGCACTCATGGTACTGCGGTATTGCTCTGCTCCTCGCCCCGACGATTGCAGCTCTTCTGTGGAATCGCGGCGGATGGATTCAGAACCGTGCCAACACGCTCGCTATCTGGTGCATGTTCGCACAAGTGTTCCCGCTCTTCCAAGAGGTCTTCAAAGATGGCTTCCACAAGTTCAGCTGGGTGGTTCTGCCGACCCAATACGTTGATGGCTTTGCGACCATCGAGCGCCTCTATGAAGTGGCCGGCGGTGATGCAGCTGTTACCGGCACAACCATCGATAGCGTTGCAGCAAACCCCACCTCAATGCTCGTAATCAGTGTACTCGCACTCATCACCAACGCCGTGGCTCTCTGCTATATCTGCGTACAGGCCAAGAAACGTCACATCAACCCCTACAAAGAGGACGTCTTCATCAACCAGAAGTACTACAAAGATGCCATTGCTCGTGCCGAGATTTGATCTCATCAAGTGCTGACATCAAGCTACAATCAGCTCCCTCATTTCTCCGGAAATGGGGGAGTTTTTTGCACGAATGTACCAAAAAATGGACTTTTCTTTAATAAAAAGGTGCAAAAAGTGACGAAAAACGCCGAAAAATTTGCGTATTCAACAAAAAAGCAGTAACTTTGCGGACGGATACCTATCAGGGATGTATAGATGAGGTCTGTTTGGAATACTATTCATCCGGCCCTTTTAGGACTGGTGTGGGTGTTGTTAGCGGCAATGCCGATGGATCTTGCAGCAAGAGGTAACAGCACTTCTCGTTCGTTGGTGTGGACTCACCAAACGGACAGACTTGGGCGTTACACCGGCCGATACCTTTACGTTGCAAAAGGCATTAACGTCACTTTCGGTGCCAACTATTATTACGGCGACATCGACTATACCGGTCGAGCTTTCAATGCCGGATTCTTGAAAGACAATTTCTCCGGTGGCATCAACTTGACGTATCAACACCCGCTCGGCTCGTATTTCGATTTGCGCTCGTCCGTTGGAGCCGGCATATTGCGAGGAATGGCCGATAGCATCTACAAGGGCTTCCCAATGAATTTTCAGTCCATCTACCTCGAGCCATCGATGTGCGTCGATTACTACCCTTTCTCCCGCTTGCCGGAGTATTGGCTCGGTTTATACCTCTTCGTTGGTATCGGTGTTAATGCGGGGTTCGTCCACTACGATTTCGGCAACCCGCCCGGCTCGCATATCACGGGCGATGCGTTCCGTTTATTGCCCATCGTTCCTTTCGGGATTGGTTGGGCTATACCGATGACGCGAGCTTCAGGATTGATGTTGCACGTCGAACTGTCGCTTCATCAAGGTATCTTCGACACACCCGTCATGAACCTCGATGCCTATCCGCAAACCAAGTCACAGAACGGCGTTCGCGACTATGGAATGTCCCGAAAAAACAATGGCAAACGAACCAACGAATGGGCCGACGGCTATTTTCAGGCTGCACTCACCCTCAGTTATCGTTGGAACTGACATAAACATCATGACATGCCAAGCAAAAGAAAAATAATCAACGACCCGGTCTTCGGATTCATTCGCATCCCGAACGACCTGCTCTTCGACATCCTGCAGCATCCGTACGTGCAGCGACTCGGACGCATCAAGCAATTGGGTGTGAGTCATTTCGTTTACCCGGGTGCTGTCCACACTCGTCTGCTTCACTCCATCGGAGCCATGCATCTCACCGAAGAGGCCATCCGCAATCTGCGGGAGAAAGGTATCGCTATCTCCGACAACGAACGGACATCTGCAATGGCGGCAATGCTCCTCCACGATGTGGGGCACGGCCCTTTCTCGCATGTGCTCGAAAACACGTTGGTGCAAGGCATCACCCACGAAGAGATATCGCTCCTCATGATGGAACAGATTGGTCGCGACCTCACCCGCAGTGAGCAACCCAACCTGCAAGGCGAGATAGAGCGACCCCTCGATGAAGCACTTGCCATCTTCAAGGACGACTACCCGCGACATTTTCTCCATCAACTCATCTCCGGTCAACTCGACATGGACCGAATGGATTATCTCTGCCGCGACTCGTTCTTCTGTGGCGTCTCTGAAGGCAGTATAGCCTCACAACGCCTGCTCAAGATGCTCAACGTCTGCAACGACCGACTCGTCATCGACCACAAGGGGATCTATTCTGTCGAGAAATTTCTTATGGCCCGACGACTGATGTACTGGCAGGTCTATCTCCACAAAACGAGCGTTGCTGCCGAGCAATTACTCATCAAACTGCTCACTCGCGCCAAAGAACTGGCACAACAAGGAGACGACATCTTCGGCTCACCGGCTCTCCGTTTCTTCCTCTACCACAACGTCTCGCGTGGCGATTTTCGGCTTGGCAGCGAAGCTATGCGGATGTACGCACTGCTTGACGACACCGACATCCAGAGCGCGATGAAAGTGTGGATTTCACACGACGACATCATCCTCTCTACTCTCGCTGCTGCATATACCAATCGCCGACTCTTCAAGGCCATTGCCGATGCTCCGAAAGGGACGACGGACATGCTCCGCAAGCGTTATGTCGAACGGTTCGCTATCAGCCCGCACGAGGCCGAGTATTTCTTCTCCGAGCACACTATCGCCTCCAACACCTATTCGGCAGCTGACGACCAGATAGACATCCTCTATCCCGATGGTTCTATCCGCAACATCGCCGATGCAAGCGACATGTGGAGCCTGGCAGCCTTGACACACAAAGTGAAACGCAATTATATCTATTATTACGAATGAAAATGTCTTTTTCAGCACAGCAGATTGCCGCAGTTGTGAACGGCGAGATTCGTGGCAACCAAAACGTCATGGTCAGTGACGTTGCGTCTATCGAGAACGCACACGAAGAAACGCTCTGCTACATCAACGAAGAGAAATATCTGCATTTTCTTCCTCAGACGAAAGCGGCCATCGTGTTGATGAGCAAATCACTCCCGTTCAGCGGACAGACACCTGCCACACTCATCCTCGTTGACAACGCACGGGCTGCTGTGGCCACTCTCCTTCAGATGGTCAGCGAAGTGATGAACCCGCGCAAAAAAGGCATTGAGCAACCGTGTTTCATCGCCGAAGGAGTGGAAGTGCCCGACGATGCGTATATTGGAGCCTACACGTACATCGCTAAAGGCGTACGGCTCGGAAAAGGCGCGCAGATATATCCGCACACCTATCTCGGTGAAAACGTGCGCATTGGCGACAATTGTACCCTTTACGATGGCGTGAAAATATACTACAACTGCATCATCGGCAACGATTGTATCTTGCACGCCGGAGCAGTCATCGGAGCAGACGGGTTCGGCTTCGAGCCGGATGAAAACGGCGTCAACAAAAAGATCCCACAGATTGGCAACGTTGTTATTGAAGATGATGTTGAGATAGGAGCCAACACCACTATCGACCGCAGTATGATGGGAACAACGCGCATCGGACGTAACGTCAAGATTGACAACCTCGTGCAGATTGGTCACAACTGCGAAGTGGGCGAATCGACGTTCATCTGCGCGCAAGTGGGACTCGCCGGATGTACCATCGTAGGCAAGCATTGCATCCTCGCCGGACAAGTGGGACTCGCCGGACACCTCTCTATCCCCGATGGAACGATACTCGGCGCACAGTCAGGAGTTCCCAACACAATCAAAAAACCCGGCATGTACATGGGCACACCCGCCATCGATGCGGCCGTTTGGCGCAGAGCCGCGGTTGCATTCAAGAGTCTGCCCGAGATGTTGCGTACCATCAACGAAATAAGTAGAAATCAATAATATAATGAAACAACAAACGATAGCACAACCATTCTTTCTTGAAGGGAAAGGTCTGCACACCGGCTTGATAATTCACGCGCGGTTCGTGCCGGCCGAAGAGAATTCAGGCATTCGCTTGAAGCGGGTCGATTTGGAAGGACAACCCTGCTACGAAGCTCGTGTCGAGTACGTGAGCGGCACTGAACGCGGTACGGTACTCGAAAACGGACAATGGAAAATCAGCACGGTCGAGCACGCACTGTCAGCTCTATACGCTATGGGCATCACCAACTGCCTCATCGAACTGGATGCACCCGAAATGCCTATACTCGATGGCAGTACTGCACCGTTCATCGAAGCCATCCGCCGCGTTGGTGTTCAGCAACAAAACGCTGAGGCAAAGACATTCGTCATCACGCAAAAAATAGAGTACACTGCCGAAAACGGCTCTCATTATACCATCGAACCTGCACAGCAGGAAGAGTTCGCTGTCGAGATTTCTTTCCCGGGCAATATCCTGCACGACCAGAAAGCAGTGCTGACGAATCTCGCCGACTACCCGGATGCCATTGCACCTGCACGCACGTTCTGCTTCGTGCGCGAGATAGCATACCTGCTCAGCAGAGGTCTCATCAAGGGTGGAGACCTGCAGAACGCACTCGTTATCTACGAGTTACCCATCGCGCAAGAAACGATGGACCAACTCACCGATGCGCTCGGACAACCAAGACAAGATGCCTCCAAACTCGGATACCTCTCGCCTCTCAAGTACGAGAACGAACCCGCACGACATAAACTGCTCGACATTATCGGCGACTTCTCGCTCCTCGGTGTCCGCCTTCAAGGCAAGATTACTGCGTATCGACCCGGCCACGGACCCAACACCGCTTGTGTCCGACACCTCGCCAATGTATTAAATATATAAATTGTCAAATCGTAAATAGTATGGTTTCTCCTCTCGCATTCATCCATCCCGGTGCTCAAATAGACGAAAGCGCCATCATCGGGCCTTTCGCCTATATCGACGATAACGTTGTCATTGGTGCCGGTACCGAAGTTATGGCCAACGCAAGCGTCCTGTACGGCACACGTATCGGCAACAACTGCAAGATCTTCCCGTCCGCTGTCGTTGGAGCCATTCCTCAAGACCTCAAGTTCAAGGGCGAAGAGTCGCTGGCAATCATCGGCGACAACACCACCATTCGTGAATGCGCCACCATCCACCGAGGTACGGCAAGTAAAGGCAAGACCGTTGTCGGCAACAACTGCCTCATCATGGCGTACAGTCACGTTGCACACGACTGCTTCCTACACAATAACATCATCATGTCCAACGCTGTACAACTGGCAGGCGAGGTGGTGGTTGAGGATTTTGCCATCATCGGCGGCGGAACACTCGTTCATCAGTTCAGCCATATTGGCGCACATGTCATGATTCAGGGTGGCAGCAAGGTCAACAAAGATGTGCCGCCTTACGTCATCGCCGCACGCGAACCTATCCAGTACTGCGGCATCAACTCCATCGGACTCAACCGACGAGGTTTCACACGCGAACAAATCAACACCATACAAGACACGTACCGCATGATTTACAGCCCGTTGTACAACATCACTCAAGCCGTCGAGCATGCTATCTCCGAACTGCCCGAAACAGCCGAGCGTAACCTCATCGTCGAGTTCGTCAAAGAGTCGCCTCGCGGCATAATAAAAGGTGCAATTTAGCAAACATAAACAGACAAGTATATGGAAGAAGTACAAGAAAAGTCGCTCAACTTCATCGAGCAAATCGTAGAGAAAAACCTCCAAGACGGAGTCAATGACGGACGCATCCAGACACGTTTTCCGCCCGAACCCAACGGATATCTCCACATCGGACACGTCAAAGCTATCTGTATGGATTTCGGTATCTCCGAGAAATACAACGGCGTGTGCAATCTCCGCTTCGATGACACCAATCCCGTCAAAGAAGATACCGAGTACGTTGACTCCATCACACAAGACATCCGATGGCTCGGCTTCCGATGGGGAAACATCTACTACGCAAGCGACTATTTCGACAAACTGTACAAGCTGGCCATTCTCTTCATCAAAGCCGGCAAAGCGTACGTCGATGAGCAGACGGCCGAACAGATTGCCGAACAGAAAGGTACGCCAACCGAACCCGGCAGACCATCACCTTTCCGCGACCGACCTATCGAGGAGAACCTCCGGCTCTTCGAGGCAATGCAACGAGGGGAGATAGAAGATGGCAAGATGGTTCTTCGCGCCAAGATTGATATGGCCAATCCCAACATGCACTTCCGTGACCCAATCATCTATCGCATCATCACCACTCATCCGCATCATCGCACAGGTCGCAAGTGGAACGTCTATCCGATGTACGATTTCGCACACGGACAGAGCGATTATTTCGAGGGAGTTACACACTCTATCTGTACTCTTGAGTTCGTTGTCCATCGGCCGCTCTACGACTATTTCATCGACGAGATGCTACGTCTCTCCACATCCGACGATTGGGGCGTTCCCGCCAACAGCCGACCTCGTCAGTTCGAGTTCAACCGACTGAACATCACCTACACAGTCATGTCCAAACGGAAGATGCTGCAACTCGTCAACGAGGGACTCGTTCGCGGATGGGACGACCCGCGCATGCCAACCGTTTGCGGTCTTCGCCGACGCGGATACACGGCATCCGCTATCCGCGCTTTCATCGATAAAATCGGATATACCAAAGTGGAAGGAATGATTGATCTCGGTTTGCTCGAACATACTATTCGCGAAGACCTCAAAGAGACTGCACCGCGCGTCTGCGCTATCTTCGACCCCGTAAAACTGGTCCTCAACAACTTCGACGGAAAAGAGACTATCACCGCGCAAAACATCGATGGAATCGGGGATTTGGGTACGCGTGAGATGCTTTTCGGCAAAGAACTGTGGATTGAACGTGCCGACTTTATGGAGGATGCACCCAAAGATTTCTTCCGACTCAGCCCGGGCGGTCGTGAAGTTCGGCTCAAGAACGCGTATATCATCCAAGCCACCGGCTGCGACAAAGATGCGGACGGACGAATCACGACCGTGTATGCCAATGTTGACCTCAACACCAAGTCAGGTACAGAAGGTGGCAACCGCAAAACCAAATCGACCATCAACTGGGTGGAGTGCGGTTCGGCTGTCGATGCTGAAGTGCGACTCTACGATCGACTCTTTGCTTGCGAAGACCCGTCTGCCGAAGAGGGCGATTTCCGTGACCTGCTCAATCCCGACAGTCTCAAGATAGTCAATTGCAAGGTGGAAGGTGCACTCCGAAAAGAGATGCACGAACCTGTACTACATGAAGGCATTGCCGAGCAAAACCACTACCAGTTCCTCAAACAAGGCTATTTCGTAGTCGATCCCGACACCACAGCCGAGCACCTCGTCTTCAACCGAACGGCAAGCCTCAAAGACAACTGGAAAAAGTAGTGTTTTTTGATTCAGTAACTTGCAACTTGCAGAGCGAACCAAAATAGAGTAACTTGCGGAGCGAACCAAAATAGAGAAATTTGCAATACGAGCCCCAAATAGAGCAACTTGGCAACAAGGATTATATCCTCTGTTCATGGAGGCGGAAATACGTCCGTCTCACGCCCGAAGAGTGGGTTAGGCAACATTTTCTGCACGCACTCGTTGAAGATTTCGGTTATCCGCAGTCGCTCATTGCCGTTGAAGCCGCCATCACGGTCGGCGAAGTCTCCAAACGTTGTGATGCCATCGTCTATAACGCCGCTCTGCAGCCGCTTTGCCTCATCGAATTCAAAGCTCCGACAGTCAGTCTCTCGCAACGCGTTTTCGACCAAATGGCCGTTTATAACCGACGACTCGGAGTGCGCTTTTTCTTCCTTTCCAACGGCAAATTCCACTGCGCTTGCCGCGTTTTGGACCACACGTACGAACGATTACCAAGCATCCCTTTATACGCACAAATATGTCAGAATACGTAATTGAACTCAACGACGCGCTTGATACGGCCACGTTCTATGGCGTCAACAACCGCAACATCACTTGCCTCAAAAACATGCATCCCAAAGTGCGTGTTATCGCGCGCGGATACCAAATCAAAGTGAGCGGAAGTGCCGATGAAATCGAGGATTTTGAGCGTGATTTGCACAAAGCCGAGCAGTTCTGCATCGACAACAACACCCTCACCGAAGAAATCATCCTCGACCTCATCAAGGGCGAGCAACCGGTTGCGTTTCGTCACGACAACCTCATCTTGCACGGTGTCAACGGACGTTCTATCCTCGCACGCACGCCCAACCAACAACGACTCTTCAGCGATTTCGACAAAAACGACCTCCTCTTTGCCGTCGGACCTGCCGGTTCCGGAAAGACGTATGTCGCTATTGCTCTGGCCGTCAGAGCCCTCAAAAACAAGGAAGTCAAGCGCATCATCCTCTCGCGACCGGCTGTTGAAGCAGGCGAGAAACTGGGTTTTCTGCCCGGCGACATGCGCGAGAAAATCGACCCGTATCTCCAGCCGCTCTACGACGCATTGCAAGACATGATTCCCGCAGTCAAACTGGAAGAGTACATCGAGAAAGGAACCATCCAGATTGCGCCGCTTGCTTTCATGCGCGGACGCACACTCTCTGATGCTGTCGTCATCCTCGATGAAGCACAGAACACCACCGTTCCGCAAATCAAGATGTTCCTCACGCGACTCGGACTCGGCGGAAAGATGATTATCACCGGCGATCTCACCCAAGTGGACCTGCCGAAAAGCA
>CALAUY010000203.1 GCA_937892015.1 uncultured Bacteroidales bacterium
GGTGTCGTGAATGGGAGCACGCTTGAACACTCTCCATTTCAGGCCGCGTTTGTTGCCCAACTTTGCGTAGTTGGTTTGCAACAGCACGCTGACGCTCTCGCACAGGAACACGAAGCACAACAGGGGGATGAGCAGTTCCTTGTGGATGATGATGGCCGTCACGGCAATGATGCCGCCAATAGCCAGGCTGCCCGTGTCGCCCATGAACACTTGGGCCGGGTAGGCATTGTACCAGAGGAAACCAATCAGTCCGCCCATGAAGGCCATGAGGAAGATGACCAGTTCCTCGCTGCCCGGCACATACATGATGTTCAGGTACGAGGCCATGCCGATATGGCTGCTCATATAGGCCAAGATGGCCAGGGCAAACGTCATGATGGCCGAATTGCCGGCACACATGCCGTCCATTCCATCGTTGAGGTTAGCGCCGTTGCTCACGGCGGCCACGACGAACACGGTGAGGAGCACGAAGAAAATCCAGCCGGCACGGTACTTGTTCTCCTCGCCGAGAAAACTGAACATGTCGGCATAGTTGGCGTTGTGGTTCTTCACGAACGGGATGGTCGTTCGGGTCGATTTGACGTCAGGAGACTTGACCATCACCCGTTCGTTGTTGACGTACGTGGTGCTAACCGTCTCATTCATAATTGCTTGCGGACTATAGCGCAGCGTCAGTCCGACGATGAGTCCGAGTACCACTTGCCCCGCAATCTTCACCCATCCATTGAGGCCGTCCTTGCGGTGCTTGAAGGTCTTGATGTAGTCGTCGGCAAAACCGAGCGCGCCCAGTAGAACGGTGGTCACCAGCATCAGGATCATATAGACGTTCGTCAGTTTGCCCAACAGCAGGCACGGCACAAGAATACCGGCGATGATGACAAGCCCGCCCATCGTAGGTACGCCGACTTTTTTCTCGCCAAACGGGTCTGTCTTGGCATCGCGCTGCTCTTCGTAAATACGTTTGCGGCGCATCAAACCGATGAACCATTTGCCCACGTAGATGCTGATAATCAATGCTAAACCAGCGGCAACGATGGCGCGGAAAGAGATGTACGTGACCAGTCGTGCGCCCGGGATGTGATTATAATAGTTGAATAAATAGTAGAACATTTTTCATCGTTTTTTGAGCGTTGTTTGACATTACAAGTTGGCGCGAACTACCTCGTGGTCATCGAAATGGTGCTTGACACCCTTGATAATCTGGTAGTCCTCGTGCCCCTTGCCCGCGACGAGGATTACATCGTCTTTCTTGGCGAGCATGCAGGCCGTTTTGATGGCCGACTCGCGGTCTTCAATGATGAGCGTTTGCCGCAGCTCATCGTCGGTCAACCCGGCCGCCATGTCACGAAGAATATCGGCCGGCTCTTCATCGCGAGGATTGTCGCTGGTGAGGATTAGTTGCGTGCTGTTCTTCTTCGCAATGGCCGCCATCATCGGCCGTTTGCCCTTGTCGCGATTGCCGCCACACCCAACGACAGTGATGACATGACTGCCATCTTTGCGAATCTCGTTGATGGTGTTCAGCACGTTCTCTACCGCATCGGGCGTGTGCGCATAATCGACGATGGCTGTCCATCCTTTAGGACTATGGATTGCCTCGAAACGGCCGTTAACGGGCGTGAGTGTAGAGAGGACGCGCAGCACCTCTTGCGGCTCAAAACCGAGCGAGACGGCCGCGCCGTAGATGCAGAGCAGGTTGCTGACGTTGAACCGCCCGACGAGACGTACGAAGACCTCTCGACCGTTGATGTCGAGGAGCATGCCATCGAAACCCTCTTCGAGGATGCGTGCCTTGTAGTCGGCGAGTGAGCGAGTCGAATAGGTGCGAACGGTGGCGCGACTGTTCTGCGTCATCACGAGCCCGTTCTTGTCGTCTTTGTTCGTGATGGCAAACGCCGTTTTCTTGAGGTGGTCGAAGAGTTGCTTCTTCGTGTCGCGGTAGTTGTCGAACGTCTTGTGAAAATCGATGTGGTCGCGAGTGAGGTTAGTGAACAGAGCGCCGTCGAAATCGAGTCCGGCGATGCGTTGCTGTGCAATGGCGTGGCTCGAGACCTCCATGAAAGCATACTCACATCCGGCCTCGACCATCTGGCGTAGCAGCCCGTTCAGTTCGAGCGCGTCGGGAGTGGTGTGCGTGGCGGCAACGGACTCATCGTTGATGTAGTTGACCACTGTAGAAAGCAGTCCCGCTTTGTGCCCCATCGCGCGCGTTAATTTATAAAGGAGTGTTGCGATGGTGGTCTTGCCGTTAGTGCCGGTCACGCCGACGAGTGTCAGATGCCGACTGGGGTGACCGTTCCAAGCCGAAGCGAGCAGTCCGAGAGCGTGCGATGCGTTCTCCACCACCACGATGGTTGCGCCTGAAGCGGTGATAGTGTCCGTGCGTTCGCAAACGACAGCAGTCGCGCCTTGCCCGATGGCTTGGTCGATGAAGTCGTGTCCGTCCACAACCGTTCCCTGCTGTGCCACGAAGAGCGTGCCCTGCACCACTTGGCGCGAGTCGAACGCGACAGCACGGATGTCGATATCCGTTGCGCCGATGACCTCTTTTACTGCGAGGTCTTGCAGAAGTTGCTTAAGTATCATCTTAGTTCCAAATAAATCGTTCCATTTTTGATGAGCTCTGACCCGGGTGGTAAGCTCTGCGATGCCACCTTGCCCTTGCCGTGAATCTGAACGAGCATGCCCGTCCGTTCGATGGCATAGACGGCATCTCTTGCGCCCATCCCGATGACGTTCGGCACTTTGGTATTAGGCATCTCGATGGCAATCGACTGCATCTGCTCGTTCACTTTGGCCCATTGCGAGTCCACTTTCGTCACTTTGACGCCGGAACCTGTTGCGGCTTTGCGGATGGACTTGTGCAGTCCGCCCTTAATGCGCGGTTTGCTGATGCTGTCGTACGGCATCGCCATGTCGGCTGCCTTACGAGTACCCGCGGCTGCCATCGTCTTGATGGCAATATCGCGTACGGTGGAGCCGCAGTCGGACCCTGCATCATAACTGCCGTGTGGCCGCTGGATGACGCAGATGCACGTGTATTCGGGCGCTTCTTCGGGGAAATAACCGACGAACGATATACGGTGGCGGTGACTGTTGAAACGTCCGTTCTCAAAAATCTGCGCCGTGCCCGTCTTGCCCGCTATATGTACGATGTCGCTCTGCGCTTTGCGCCTCCCCCACGGGGTGACTGATGCCGTTCCATGCTGATTGTCCCACACTACGTCGTGCAACGCCAAGCGGATGTCGTGCAACGTTGACTCTTTGCAGATGCTCGAGTTGATTGTTTTCGCGCTGAAGGTCTTCACCGTTCGCCCGTCCTTGACGATACGTTTGACGCAGAAAGGTGCAATCATCTTGCCATCGTTGGCGATGGCGTTGTAGAACATCAGCGTCTGCATCGGTGTCAGTTCCACCGAGTAACCGTACGCCATCTTAGATAGTGTTACAGCATCGTTAGGAATATCGATCCGTGGGTCTTGCGCACCGGGAATCTCGCACGGGATAGGCTCGCGGATGCCCATTTTGTCGAGACGTTTGACGAATTTCTCGGCTTTCTTCTCGTAACTCTCCGTCACGATTTTCGCTAGCACGATGTTGCTCGATGAGGCCAGTGCCTGCCGCACGGTGAGGTAACCGTCATACTGGTGCGCGTCGTGATGTACGGCACCATTGTACGTCCAACCTTTTGACGCAGTGAGGAACGTGTCTTGCAGCGTCACCTTGCCGTCATCTAATGCCGCCATCAAACTCACGGTCTTGAACGTCGAACCCGGCTCAACGCGCCATACAGCGTAGTTCTTCTGTTCCGAATAGGTGCCGTCAGTGTTCTTGCCGAGATTACAAATAGCTTTCACTTCGCCCGTGTGCACCTCCATGAGCACTACACAGCCCCATTCGGCATCTTTCTCAATCAGCGTCTCACGCAGCTGACTCTCTACGATGTCCTGCAGATTGGCATCGATAGTAGTGACGATGTCGTAACCATCTTCCGGCTCTTGGATAGTGATGTATT
Organism: uncultured Bacteroidales bacterium; assembly: GCA_937892015.1. Classification (GTDB taxonomy): domain Bacteria; phylum Bacteroidota; class Bacteroidia; order Bacteroidales; family Paludibacteraceae; genus Colicola. The sequence continues at coordinate 4,016 of CALAUY010000203.1, forward strand.
CGGTGCTACCGTTGATATGCGATTTCTCGCTGATGCCGGGCTTGCCGTGCAGCATTCGTTCGTACTGTTTCTCAAGACCACTGATGCCCTCACCATTGTCGCCGTAGATGCTGCCGATGGTGCGGCTTGCGAGCGAACCGAACGGTTTGACGCGCATGTGGCGAGGCGTGATGATGAGACCGCTGGTGTACCGACCCTTGTTGAAGAGCGGGAGTTGTTTAACCTGTTTCATCTCGATGTAGCTGACGTTCTCGGGACGCAATCGGAAACACCGGTTGTTGCGCTGAAACTCTCGGGTCAGGATGCGTTTGTACTCGTCAGCACTCGTGTCACCGAAGATAGAGGCAAGACCTTCCGACACTGAATCGAGATACGTGTAGAAGAGCGAGTCGTTGTTCAGATGCAACGCCTCTACGCGCATGTCCATCTCCAGTTTGTAGCGGGGCAGACTGCCCGCAAGCAGACGACCGCTCGCATCGTAGATATTGCCGCGTATGGGCGGAATCTCCCTGCGTACCCGTTCCTGTTCGTTGGCTATTTTCAGCCATCGTTCGCTGTCGCTCGTCTGAAGATAGATAATCTGCACGATGACGGCCACAAAGCCCAGCACCATCATGCTGAAGATGAGGATGAAACGAATGACAGTATGTTGTTGTTTGCTTTCCATTTATTTGATACTGATAGCGGGTGTAGTACTTTCTTTCACATTACTGCCGGCTTCTTTTAGTCGCTGACTGATAACCGATTGACGCGACATCTGGGTCAGTTCGGCATTGATGGTCAGGTATTCGTAATGCGCGTCTTGGATGAGGCGCGTCAACTCCACAACCCGAGCCTGCTGACGCTGCGACTGATAGCCCTCAAAGATGTACACAATCATTAGGAAGAATATGAGAATGAACAATTTATACTGCTTCTTGACCGCATCTTTGGTGAAGATGTTCCCATTGAGAACATCCTGCAACCACTTATTTTTTTTCTCTGCCATTGTTGCTTGCTTTGATTTATATCTTTTCTGCGATGCGCAGTTTGGCGCTGCGTGCCCGCGGATTGCGTTCCACCTCGTCGTTCGATGGCGTGATGACTTGCCGATTGACCAACCGGAAGGGCGAGAGTCGATTGCCATAGAAATCCTTCTCTATCCGTCCGTCCGTGTTGCCGCTCTTGAAGAAATTCTTGACGAGCCGGTCTTCCAGCGAATGGTAAGTAAGGATGGCGATACGTCCGCCCGGGCGAAGCATTGCTCCGGCACTGTCGAGCATCTCACGCAGTGCACTCATCTCATCGTTCACCTCCATGCGCAGTGCTTGAAAGGTTTTCGCGAGGTCTTTCTTGTCGTCACCGATTACGTCGGCCAACTGCCGAGTGGTGGTGAGCGGACGGCGGGAGATGATACGTCGGGCCAGCGAGCGACTGTTCTTCATCTCGCCGTACAAGAAAAGCACTCGCGCGAGACTCTCCTCATCGTAACTGTTGACGATATCCGCTGCCGTCTTGCCGCCACTGCGGTTCATCCGCATGTCTAACGGACCATCGAAACGGAAAGAGAACCCGCGTTCAGCTTCATCGAAATGGTGGAACGAGACACCCAAGTCGGCCAACAGCCCGTCGATGCCGCTTCCGATTTCATCCGCACTATACGCCGGCACGCCATAGAAATCCAAGAAATGGCGCACGTAACGAAAATTGCCGTGCACGAGCGTCCAGCGACTGTCAGTGTCGGCGATACGTTGGAGGGCATCGGCATCCTGATCAAAAGAGAAGAGTCGCCCGTCCTGCCCGAGTCGCTCCAAGATAGCGCGACTATGACCGGCCCCACCGAGCGTTACATCCACATAGATGCCGGACGGACTGATATTCAGCCCTTCCAGCGTCTCGCTAAGTAGCGCGGGGATGTGATAGACCTCTTCCATGCGAACTTACTTGCCTTGACCTGTCAGTTGCAGCATGCGACTGACGTACTTGCCGATGATGTCGAACTCGAGGTTGACGACCGTCCCCACTCGGATGAAGCGAAAATTGGTGTTGTCGTACGTATATGGGATGATGCAGACGGCCACATAACCCTTGTCGCCCTGCACGTCTGGCTCACACGCCGTCAGGCTCACACCATTGATGCTCACCGAACCCTTATCCACGCAGTAATAACCACGCTCAATCATCTGCCGAGACGATTCATATTCAAACCTATAGAACCACGAACCATCGGTTTCGCGCACGTCAACGCACACGGCCGTTTGATCGACGTGTCCCTGCACGATATGTCCGTCTAAACGCTCGCCCGGCAACATCGACCGCTCAAGGTTGACGAAATCGCCCACCTTCAGTTCGCCGAGATTAGAGCGGTGGAGCGTCTCCTGCATGGCGGTTACCACGTACTCGCGCGTCGCGGCATCGTACGATACCACCGTCAGACATACGCCGTTATGCGACACCGACTGGTCTATCGACAGCGACTCGGCAAACGGGTTGCGCAACGTAAAATGTTTATTTCCTTGCTCCTGCTCAATCTTAACAATAGGAGCCATTGCTTCTACTATCCCTGAAAACATCTTATCTATTGATTTTCATTGATTTTTCTTGAAGTATTTCCCCACAACGGGCAGTTCGGAAAGGGGAAAATCGCGGCGGATAAGCACTGCCAAATAGATGCCGAGCAACGCCGTTCCGATGAGCAGCATCCACCACGTGCCGAGCATCAGCATGCGGCAACCGTAATAGACCGCCAGCAACGCGAGCGTCAGGCACGTGTAGCCGCCTATAGTGCGGTAATCGTACGGGATAACGAGGTGCTTACGACCGACAAAATACGACAGCAGCATGATGACAAAATAGCAGACGGTGCTACTGAAAGCAGACGCATAATACCCGACTCTTGGCACGAAAACGACCTGCAACGTGAACGTGATAACCAGCCCTATCAGCGAGAAATAAGCGCCCCAACGCGTCTGATCCGTCAGTTTGTACCAGAAACTGAGGTTGAAATAGATGCCCTGAAAAACGTACGTCCACAGCACTATCGGCACTATCCGCAAACCTGCCCAATATGCGGGACTGATGAGGTACTTGAAGAGGTCTAAATACACGGTCATAATCAGCAGAATCAGCAGCGAGAAGATGATGTAGTACTTCATCGCATCGGCGTATGCTTCCACCGAGTTTCGATCCTTATGTTTGCTGAAAACGAACGGCTCGTAAGCATAGCGAAACGCTTGCGTGAACATCATCATCACCATTGCCACCTTGAAGCAAGCACCGTAGATGCCCAACTGGGCTTGCGCGTCCGCGCCCGCGTAAAGATAAGGGAAGAGGATGCGGTCGAGCGTCTGGTTCATAATCCCAGCCACGCCCAGCACGAGCAGCGGCAGTGAATAGTGTAGCAGCTCGCTCAGTAGATGCCACGACGCGCCGTTCTCTCGTCCGCGTTCGGGCATAGTCATCACCAGCAGACAGAGCGTCTGGATGCCTGTCGCAAGGATGTTCGCCACGAAAACGTAACCCACGCCATAGTCGGGACGAAACCATGGCGCGATAAGTGCCGAGTCCTGAATCTTCGGGCACAGAACGAGGAAGAAGAGGTTGAAGAGGATATTCAGCCCCACAAACAGCAGTTTGAGCGAGGCGAAAGCGATGGGCCGACGCTTGTAGCGCAAGTACGCAAAGGGGATGCAGGAGAAAGCGTCCATCGCCACCACGATGCCCAGTAGCGAGATGAACTCCTCATGTCCGGCGTAACCCAGCGCGCCCGCGATAGGCACTCGCAAAACAACGCAACACACGGCGAACAGAGTCGATGTAACCAGCAGCGACAACCATGCTGTGCGATAGACCTGCTGCGGACGATAACCCTCGCGATTGGCGAAACGGAAAAACCCCGTCTCCATTCCATACGTCAGGATAACCAGCAACAACGCCGTCCATGCGTACAGGTTCGTTACGATGCCATAGTCCGATGTCTCTTTCAGCACATAGGTGTACAGCGGCACAAGCAGCCAATTGAGGAACTTACCCACAATGCTGCTGATACCATAAATGGCGGTGTCCCGTGCCAATGTCTTCATCTCACTCATCTGCGTCCCTTTCTATTCGTTCAGCCCCGCCACGCACAGCACTATCTCGCCTTTCGGGGGCGTCTGGCGGAAATGTTCGACCAACTCGCCCAGCGTACCGCGCACAGTCTGTTCGTGCAACTTACTAATCTCGCGACTGACGGTTGCCTGACGGTCGATGCCGCAATGTACCGACAACTGTTCGAGCGTCTTCACCAAACGGAAAGGCGACTCGTACAGCACGAACGTGTGGGGCAGCAATGCCAACGCTTGTAGGCGCGACAGACGACCTTTCTTCTGCGGCAGAAAACCCTCGAAAAAGAAACGGTCGTTGGGCAGACCACTATCCACCAGCGCGGGGATGCGGGCCGTT
>CALAUY010000204.1 GCA_937892015.1 uncultured Bacteroidales bacterium
GCAAAAACGCCCGCCAGCACCTCTTGTGAGTCGGCCGCCAGCACTCGGGGCGTACCCGCTACCGTGCGGATGTACCCCTCGGCATCCAGTGCCACGTAGTCAGCAAAGACGCGCGAATTGGGACGATGCCCGATAGCGAGGAAAAAGCCGTCAATATCGATGTGGCGCACTTGCTCTTCGGGCGTATCTTTTTTATAAATAAGGTCAGCCCCCTGTACGCGTCCCTCGCCGGTCAGGCGGAGCGTGTTGTGCTCGAAGAGCACCTCTATCTTGGGGTTGTTGAGTACACGTTGCTGCATAATCTCCGATGCGCGGAGATAGGGCTTGCGGACAATCATATATACTTTAGAACACAATCCGGCCAAGTAAGTAGCCTCCTCGCAAGCCGTGTCGCCACCACCTACTACGGCCGTCACTTTCTTGCGGTAAAAGAACCCGTCGCACGTGGCACACGCACTCACACCCATTCCACGATACTCGTTCTCTGAAGGGATGCCCAGCCATTTGGCCGATGCGCCCGTGGCGATAATCACCGCATCTGCCGTGACGGGTTCGGCCGCGTCGTCGATCCAGAGTTGTTTGGGCGATACGGAGAAATCGACCCTTGTCACCACGCCCGAACGCACTTCTGTCCCGAAACGCTCGGCCTGACGACGCAGGTCGTCCATCATCTGATACGGCTCTACGCCGTCGGGATAACCCGGGAAATTCTCTACTTCGGTCGTGACGGTCAGTTGTCCCCCGGGTTGCCAGCCCTCGTAGAGCACGGGAGCGAGATTGGCGCGCGAGGCATAGATGGCAGCGGTGTATCCGGCCGGACCGGAACCGATAATGAGGCATTTGGTATGTTGTGTCGGCATAACGAAAGTTGTTATTTGTTGTTTCCTGTTGTTTCCTATTGTTTCCTATTGTTTCCTATTGTTAGCGTAAATCGTTCACGAAAGCGCCGGGCATGTTGATGACGAACGACGGCGTTTTGGGGCTGTAAACGACGTTAGAGAAGACGATGCGCGTGGTGTTTTGGGGCTCTTTGACGACAATCTCTTCGGGTTCGAGCGACCCCTTACGCAGCGTGAGGATGAATTTCTCCACTCCGGCCTCTTCGTTGGTGGGTACCAGTTCGATGAAATAGCGTCGGTTGTCTTGTTTAGCAGGGCTGAACCGCACGATGGAGAGGCGTTGCAACTGTTGTGCGAAGAGGATGGGGTTGGCCTCTACCAGTTCGGCGCGTGAGGGAGTGGTGAGCGTCAACTCGTCCGTCTCTTGCGAATAGAGGTAATAGGTCTTGCCATCATACGCGCCCTCGTTGCCGAGCATCGAGAGACGAAATTTCTCGCCGCGCATCTGTACGTTGCCCGTGTAGGAGATGGGTTGCAGCCCGTTGTCGGTGACAGTCAACGTGAAATCGGCTGAGAGCGTCCGGTTGTCAATCATTGAGAGGAAATTCTGTAGCACCACGTTGGCCGTAGGGGTGACGTTCTGCGCCGCGCACAGCACGGGCAGGGCACATATCATGAATAGGTAAGTCAGTCGTTTCATATCCCCAGTTCTTGAAATTTCATTTGTAGCGTCATCTCGTCGCTGATGAGCACGTCGCGCCCTTTCGGTCCCTTGTTCGGGCCCACGATGCCGGCAGCCTCCAGTTGGTCGGATATCTTGCCGGCGCGGTTGTAACCTATCTGGAACTTGCGCTGTATGATAGAGGTCGAGCCCAGTTGGCTGCTGACGACGTACGTGGCGATGTCGCGGAAGAGCGGGTCAAGTTTCTTCATGTCCACCGACCCGGGCGAGAGGGCATCGCCGTCACCACCCTCACCCACGTACTCGGGCAGTTCGTATGGTCCGAAATAGGCTTGCTGTTTCTCCACATGCTCCACGATGGCGTCCACTTCGGGCGTATCGACGAAAGCGCATTGCACACGGGTGATAGAGGCGTTGCCCGAATACAGACTGTCGCCGCGACCAATCAGTTGTTCCGCTCCTTTCGCATCAAGTACCGTGCGGCTATCTACCACCGACTGCGTACGCAGCGCGATACGTGTGGGGATGTTCGCCTTGATAACGCCCGTGACGATGTTCACCGACGGCCGCTGTGTGGCGAGAATCATGTGCATACCCACGGCGCGCGCTTTCTGCGTGATGCGGGCGATGGGCGTCTCTACCTGCTTGCCTGCCTGCATGATGAAATCGCCGTACTCATCGATGATGATGACGATATAGGGCAAGTAATGGTGGTGCAGACTGTCGCCGACCAATTTGACGGGGTTGAGTCGGCGGTTGATGAACTTGTCGTTGTAGTCCTCTAAGTTGCGCACGCCGGCATCCATCAACAGCTTGTAGCGGTTTTCCATCTCGATGACAAGCGAGTTGAGGGTGTTAATCACCTTATCGCAGTCGGTGATAACCACTTGGTCGGGGTCGATGTCGGGCATGGCCGCAAGGTAATGCTTCAGTAGCGGTTTATACGGTGCAAACTCCACCATCTTCGGGTCAACCAACACCAGTTTCATCTCTGCCGGATGTTTCTTATACAGCAGTGACGTGATGATGGCGTTGATGGCAACCGACTTACCCGTACCCGTGGCACCGGCCACTAACAGGTGAGGGGTCTTGGCAAGGTCGAACATGAAGACCTCGTTCGTGATGGTTCGGCCATAAGCAATCGGCAACCGCATCTTCGTGTTTTCTTGGAACCTCTTGGATGCGATGACGGAGTGCATCGAGACTATCTGCGGATTGACGTTGGGCACTTCTATTCCCACCGTACCTTT